>NZ_JAFEUX010000004.1:0-445161 GCF_016901055.1 Alteribacter salitolerans
TTTGTAATTTCGATTATGATGCATCAAAAGGTCCTCCTCTTGGTGTATTGGGTTCGCAACCTGCATCATAACGGAGGACCTTTTTTTGTGCAAGAGGCCACTTCACCTACTAACAGGAATGCTCCTGCGGAAGTGCGAGACAGACGAGACCCCGCAAGGGCAAAGCCCTGAGGAGGATCGGCGCGAGTCCGCGGAAAGAGAGCGTATTCCGTTCAGCGCAGCTGACTGCAATGAAGAATTAGAGCATCCTTCCTAATTCTATCTTCATGGTAACCTATCTTAGTTAAGGAACGTATAAGTCCCCGCTACGAATAAGGGTTATTGTATTAATGGCTGTGTACGTTGCCCGTCCGGATGGTGAACCCCCGCTCAAGCCGGTCTCTTTTGAGAGGGAAGCGGCTTTGCTCATTTCACTAAAAAACCGGCCTTTTGGGGCAGCCTTACATAAGCATATATGGATTTGTATCAATATTAATTGCGAGGTCGGTTCTGCTCATTTCAGCCTGGTATGTTTTGAGAATTTCCTGCAAAACATGGATAATCCTCGGTTCATTTTTGTATTTTATCATGCATTGGTAGCGATATCTATCTTTGATTCGCGGGATCGCGGAGGTTGCCGGCCCGTGAATAATCGTTGTTTCCGACAGGCTTGAACGAAGGTAGTCTGCTATTTTTCCGGTTACAGAAACGACTTTCGTCAGCTCTGTCGCACTTACATTAATCAGGGTCACAAAAAAGTATGGCGGATATTCACCTTGCTTCCGGAAATACATTTCCCGATTGAAAAAGGACAGGTAATCGTGCTCTTTTACAAGCTGAATACTGAAATGCTCCGGTGTATAACTCTGGACAACCACTTCCCCGGGCTTTTTATGACGCCCTGCCCGGCCGCTTACCTGAGTTAAAAGCTGAAATGTCTTTTCCGATGCCCTGAAATCAGGAATATGAAGCATCGTATCTGCTGTGAGGACACCCACAAGTGTAATGTTGGGAAAGTCGAGTCCTTTGGCAATCATCTGTGTACCGAGAAGAATGTCTCCTCCCCCTTTTTCAAATGCGGTGAGAAGCTTTTCGTGGGAGCCTTTCCGCCTTGTTGTATCTACATCCATCCGGATAACCTTTGCTTCCGGAAGTACTTTTTTAAGCTCCTCTTCCACCTTCTGTGTTCCCGAACCGAAAAACCGGATATGATCACTTTCACATTCAGGACAGCGGTTTGGTTTCGTTACCTGGTAGCCGCAGTAATGGCACTGGCACGTCTGGTTCGACCGGTGATAAGTCAGGGAAATGTCACAGTGGGGGCATTCAGCTACGTATCCACAGTCTCGACACAACACGAAAGTTGAATACCCTCGGCGGTTTAAAAACAAGACGATCTGCTCCTGCTTCTCCAGGCGGTCTTTCATGGCATCGAGAAGCTTAACGGAGAACATACTCCGGTTTCCGCTTTTGAGTTCATCACGCATGTCCACGATGTCTACATGAGGCAGCTTCACATCGTTTACACGGCGGTCCATCGTAATGAGGTTATAGACCCCTTTTTTTGCCCGTGCGAAGCTTTCCATACTCGGTGTCGCACTTCCGAGTATCACAGGACAGCCGTATGTTTTGCCACGTTCAATCGCTACGTCTCTCGCATGATATCTCGGTGCTTCTTCCTGTTTGTAACTGGATTCGTGTTCCTCATCGATGATGATCATTCCCAGGTTTTCAAAGGGGGCAAAAATAGCTGAGCGGGCACCGACAGCAACGGTCACTTCCTTGTCGCGGATTTTCCGCCATTCATCGTACTTCTCCCCTTTGGATAAGGCACTGTGTAACACAGCAACTTCAGAACCGAAACGCTCTTTAAACCGGTGAACCATCTGAGGGGTCAGACTGATCTCCGGAACCAGTACGATGGCTTCTCTTCCTTTTTTCAAGGCATAATCAATAGCCTGGAGATACACTTCTGTTTTTCCGCTTCCCGTAATGCCGTGAACAAGAAATGTTTCGTGTCTGTCCTCTTTAACGGTCGGTGTGATGGCTTCAAGAGCTGTCTTTTGCTGGTCCATCAGAGGAAGGGCTTTTGAGACACCGAAGTCCCGCCCTTCGTATGGATCACGGTACTCCTCTACCTCGAATTGCGTGAGGAATCCTTTTGATACAAGGGATTTCACCGTTCCGGATGATACATTGGTTTTTTCAAGAAGCCGCGCTACGGCGATCGGTTCTTCTTCCATAAACCTGAGCACTTCACTTTGCTTTGGTGCCTTTTTCTCAAGGGCTTCTGCATGCTCATTTGCCTCGGCGGTGGAAAGAACCCGCTGAACAACATTGGTTTTCTTTTTCGTTTCATTGGATTTAACCACAGGTTCGACAAAGAGGCGGCCGGATTTGATTTCTTTTTGGACAGCCCCAAGAAGAGTTTCGGACTTCTTTTTCACTTCATCCCACATAACAGACCCGTTTTTATGGAAAAAGGTCTTAAGCTCTTCAGGCAGATCCTGTTCATTTACTCCCTCTGCAAGGCTGATTCTTTTATTATAGGAAGCACGCATTGCGGCAGGAAGCATAGACTTCAGTGCAATCACCTGCAGACATAACGTTTTATTTGTCAGCCATTCAGCAAGCTGAAGGAGCTCCCCCGTAAGGGCTGGCTTTACATCTACCAGATCCTCCACTGCTTTCAGCTTCGACGTGTCAACGTCGGTGTCTCCTTTTACAGCCAGTACAAACCCCTGTACTTTTCTCGGTCCAAAAGGAACGATTACACGCATGCCCGGCTTTACGGTTGGAATAAACGGGGCCGGGACAAGATAGTCGAAGGCCTTGTTCGTCTGTTTGCTTGCCACATCCACAATGACACTTGCGATCATGTACGATCTCTCATTTTCATCAGCTTCCCGGCCGCATCCAGGATCCGCTCAGCCACTTCATTTTTCTTAAGTAGCGGAAGTGTTTCAGGCTCTTCTTTAAGGCGGATTAGGGTAATTTTGTTCGTGTCGCTTTGAAAACCGGATCCCGGTTCAACGATCGAGTTGGCACAAACCATGTCCAGGTTTTTCTTTTCAAGCTTTTTTTCTGCATAGTGAACCACTTGCTCGCTTTCTGCCGCGAAACCCACAAGGACCTGGTGTTCCTTTCGTTCACCCAATTCGTTCAATATATCCTTCGTACGTTCCATTTCTATTGACATGGCATCGTTTGATTTCTTCACCTTTTGATCAAACGTTTCTTTCGGGCGGTAATCAGCTACTGCAGCTGATTTCACAACGAGGTCAGCGTCCGGGTAGCGGGACAGAACAGCATCATACATTTCCGCTGCTGTCGTTACCCTTACTGTTTCCACGCCTGCAGGAGACAAAAGGGACGATGGCCCGCTCACAAGCGTAACCACTGCACCCCTTCTGGCTGCTTCTTCAGCTATGGCATAGCCCATTTTTCCTGATGAGCGGTTGGAGAAAAAACGGACCGGATCGATCGTTTCCTGAGTGGGTCCGGCTGTAACAAGAACATTCTTTCCTTTCCAGTCAGGGTACGCCTTCTGGGTAAAAAAGGCGTCAATTTCCTTTACGATGACTTCCGGCTCTTCCATCCGGCCTTTGCCTTCATACCCGCATGCCAGGAACCCTTCACCAGGCTCAATGAATGTATAGCCAAATGAGCGCAGGGTGTCCATGTTTTTAGTAACGGCGGGATGGGCATACATATGTACATTCATAGCAGGTGCCACCATAACAGGTGCTGTTACAGCGAGCAGTGTTGTCGTAACCATATCATCGGCAATCCCGTTCGCCACTTTCCCGATGACGTTTGCTGTAGCCGGTGCAATGACTACTACATCAGCCCAGTCAGCGATGTCGATGTGGGCAATTTTTGACGGGTCTTTCTCGTTGAAGGTGTCCATGTAAACCGGGTTTCTTGAAAGGGCCTGGAAAGTCAGTGGTGTTACAAATTCAGCAGCTGATTTTGTCATGAGTACTTTTACATCAAATCCGTGCTGGGATAGTTTACTCGTCAGAGCAGCAGCCTTAAATACAGCAATACCGCCGGTCACACATAATAGTACTTTCTTTTTCTCATTCACAGCAGTTCCTCCCGTCCTTTTTGCTTTGTTTCACTTTATCTTAATGCTTTTTCATTTATAATGCCGGTTTAAACTCTTGTTGAATGATATTGAAGAAGCCTGCATGCCCTTCGCTTTCCGCGGGGATGCCGGTGAGCCTCCGCGTGCTTCGCGAGGACACTGAAAAAGTCCATTTTCTTTAAAATTGACTCAGAAAAGTCAGGAGTTGATTTCCGCTCATTGCACTTTTCGCGGGCGGCTCGATCCTCAGGGTTTTGCGCCTGCGGGGGCTCCCCCGGAACTCTCTTTTCCCGCAGGAGTGTCGCGCATTCGCTCCAATCAATTCTTTTATACCACAATGGCCTTTTACACCTCATAAAACAAAGCCTTAAGCTTTTTAATAGCGGTTGTGATACTTTTTTCGACAACAGAGGCCCAAAGTGGTGGTGTTAATTACGGTGTTTGATTTTTCAGCACTCCGGGGTCTCACCGTGGCTCCCACTCCCGCTGGACTCTTGGTGCATTTTGGGCTTCTTGACTTTCTTTGCGGGAAATCCAAAAAAAGGTGTCCCAAAAGGTGTTTGTTTACCTTTTGGGACACCTTCTGAAATAATGGTGCAGCCGCTGCCCTCTCTTGCCCGGTATAGGCAGGTTTCTCGTGCCCTGTCAGCGGTCCGGTGCCAACTCTGTTTCGGACTATTGAGATACCCTGCTCACCTTTTGTGCTGTTTATTCTTCTCCCGGTTTAAGCTCTTCACGCTCAAAGTGCACTTTGTCAGCTTCAATCTCTTCAAGTGCCTTTCCAACCAGGTTTACAGAACGGGTTTTGGCCAGTTTTAATTTCTGGCCCGTATTGTCACGAAGTTCTCTCGCACGCTTAGCTGAAACTGTCACAAGTGTGTATTTTGAGTCAATTTTTTTCATCAGGTTGTCAATTGATGGATTTAGCATTTATTCAACCTCCGCTAGTTCTTTGTATTTTTCAATCAGCCGTTCTTTTTTGCAATGTTCAGCTGTAACGATGGACTTAATTCTTTCCACTGCCAGTTCCACTTCGTCGTTTTCCACAACGTAATCATACTTGTTCATCATTTCGATCTCTTCTTTAGCTACCGTCATCCGGCTGTCGATGAGATCTTTCGTTTCTGTACCGCGTCCCTGGAGACGGCTTCTCAGTTCCTTCAGACTTGGTGGCATGAGGAAGATAAATACGCCTTCTGAGAATGACTCCCGCACCTGCAGGGCACCTTGAACCTCAATCTCCAGGATGACGTCCTTACCCTGTGCCAGCGTTTCCTCCACATAATCACGAGGGGTTCCGTAGTAATTATCCACATACTTTGCCCACTCAAGAAGCTGATTGTTTTTAATCATCGCCTCAAATTCTTCTTTAGGTTTAAAGAAGTAGTTAACACCGTCAACTTCGCCCTCGCGGGGGGTTCTCGTTGTTGCGGAAACGGAATATTGAATATCGGTGTCATGGTTTCTAAGAGCGGCACATACCGTTCCTTTCCCTACACCTGAGGGACCGGAAAGAACAATCAGCAATCCTCTGTCTTTTTTCATAGTAACCTCCAAAGTTCCAATCTAAACTTACAAACACGAAGCCACCGGATATTAAACCGATGGCATCAGCATAGTTTCGTACATTCCTTTGTACTAATGTACAAAAAATAAAGCAAAAGCGCAAGCACCTTCTTAATGAGAGAGACGCATGTACTGCCGGCATCAGCCGCGTGACGCTTCCGCTTATTTTGTTTATGATACTATTCTATTCGTCTGTGACTTCATCTTTATTGTTGATCACACGCTGGGCCACTGTTTCAGGCTGTACAGCAGACAGAATGACATGGTCACTGTCGGCAATGATTACAGCTCTTGTTCTTCTTCCGTAGGTAGCATCAACAAGCATATTTCGATCCCTGGCATCAGTAATGATCCGTTTAATCGGTGCACTTTCTGGACTGACGATGGAAATAATCCGGTTTGCTGAGACGATATTTCCAAAACCAATATTAATTAATTTAATATCCATGCTTTCATTCCCCTGCCTGTCTGTAAATTTAAAGTATGTTCCGCTACCAGACGGGTATGTATGTACAGGTCGCTTTATCTGTAACGTAGCCCCTGGGTTGCGGAAATATACATATGAGACGTTTATAGCCATCAATATATAATAGGTTCTGTTAAAAAACCTATTCGATGTTCTGGACCTGTTCTCTTACTTTTTCAAGTTCTGATTTCAGTTCCACAACACGCTGGCTGATCTGAATATCATTCGCCTTTGAACCGATCGTGTTAAATTCACGGTTGAGTTCCTGAACAAGGAAGTCAAGCTTCCTGCCCACAACCCCGCCCGATTCCAGTATGGCATCGAACTGTTTTAGGTGGCTGTCGATTCTCGTAAGCTCCTCCTGGATATCCGATTTATCACTGAACACGGCAACTTCGGTTAGAATTCTTGCTTCATCAGCTTCGAATTTCCCTTCCAGGAAATCACTTACTCTCTTTTCCAGCCTCTCCTGATAACGCTTATGTACTGCTGGTGCATATTGTTTCAGCTGGGCTGCCCACTCTCCCATTAATGACGAGCGGTTTGTTAAATCACGGTAAAGCTCTTTCCCTTCAGCCTGCCGCATTTCATGAAGCTGTTTTGCAGCACGTTCAACAGCCGTGTATAAAAGAGTCTGAACCTCCTCTGTCACGTCATCGGCTTCATCAACAGACACTACGTCTTCGTGGGTGAGCATCTGGCTGAACGGAAATGCCTGCTTTGAAGTGTTGTAAGTCTTCTGCATCTTTTCGAAAGTATGTACATACTGTTCCAGAAGGTTCCAGTCTACACTCAGATCCCGCTTTATGAGATTTTCTCCCCCTACGGTAATAAACACATCCACTTTTCCCCGTTTAACAAATCTGCCGATGGTTTTTTTAACACGGTCTTCCATCATGAGAAACTGACGGGGCATCCGGACATTCACTTCACAGAACCGATGATTCACACTCTTCATCTCTACTGTGACGTGAAAAGAATCACTCTGCTCCACTGACCGGCCATAACCTGTCATACTAACGATCATTTCTACCACATCCACTCTATTTCTATTCTAGAATACCATATTTAACGTGTGTAAGAAAAGGAACTCCAATACGATGAGCAGCTTTAAATGAACGCACTGAACGTATCAATGCATAAAACGTCATAGTTTACGGATACAGTTTTATTAACGGTTTATGTCTTTGTGAAAATGAATGGCGCTTCGCGAAAATACGCGAAGCGCTAACCGTACTTTAGTATTATTTAACCATACCCGGGCGTCTTTTGCCAAGAGTTTCCTTGCGCTTAAACAGCTGGAATCCTGCAAGGGCAACGGTTGGTACAGACGCTGAGGCAAGGATGAGGAGCCAGTGCTCAAAGCCCAGGCTTACTGTATGGAAAACAGGCTGGAGCGGCGGGTAGTACAGCACAACAAGCATTAATACAATGGATGATATGACTGCACCGACCAGGTATTTGTTTTCGAACGGATTTCGGTGAAAGACAGAATGTTCACTGCGGCAGTCAAATACGTGAATGAGCTGGGCCATTACGAGTGTGGCAAATGCCACCGTCTGGGCAAGCATCAGGTTCTCCCCGCTTGACTGGTACGTCTGCCAGAAAGCGAACAGGGTCACAGCCCCGATCATAAACCCGCGGCTCACGACTTTCCAGCCAAGCTTACGTGCAAAAATGCTTTCATTTGGCGGACGCGGTTTCCGCTTCATCACATCATCTTCCGGCTGGTCCATCCCCAGTGCCATCGCCGGCAGGCCGTCTGTTACAAGGTTAATCCAGAGGATCTGAATAGCCACAAGAGGCAGCGGCATTCCGAGCATCATGGCAAACAGCATAACGAGGATTTCACCAACGTTGGATGCAAGCATGTACCGGATAAACTTCCTGATATTATCGTAAATGTTTCTTCCTTCTTTGATTGCGGCTTTTATCGTTTTAAAATTATCGTCACTTAAAATCAGAGAGGACGCTTCTTTCGCTACGTCTGTTCCTGTAGTTCCCATGGCCACGCCGATATTTGCGGCTTTAATGGCAGGTGCATCGTTTACACCGTCACCTGTCATGGCAACAATGTGACCTCTGGACTGCAGCGCCTTTACAATTTTAAGTTTATCTTCAGGTGTAACCCTCGCAAAAACGTAGACATCATCCACGACAGCACTTAATTCTTCCACGTTCATTTTTGAAAGGTCGCCGCCTGTAAGGACTTTCCCTCCGATCGGAAGCATGCCGAGCCTTGTGGCGATGGCTTTCGCCGTAAGGGCGTGGTCCCCTGTGATCATTACGGTTTTAATTCCAGCTTTTTTACATTCATCCACGGCACTAAACACTTCGTCTCTTGGAGGGTCAATCATGCCCTGGATCCCGATAAACGTGAGCTCTCTTTCCGCATCACTTTCAGTCTCTACACTCTCCCCAGGCTTTAATTCCCTGTAGGCAATGGCAATTGTCCTGAGTGCGTCAGAGGCAAGTTCCTCAACGACAGTATACTGTCTGTCCCGTTCGCTTTGGTCGAGTTTGCCTTTTCTCCCGTTCGACAGGATAAAACCTGTTCGGTTCAAGACAACATCCGGAGCCCCTTTTGTTACGATGAAGCGGCTGTTTGTTTCTTTGTTTTTTACAATGACACTCATCATTTTCCGGCCCGAGTCAAACGGAAATTCCTTTTCAACCGTATAAAGCTTCTCAAGAGAGCTTTTTGAAACGCCTGCTTTACGGGCCGCTGCCAGGAGTGCACCTTCAGTCGGGTCCCCGTCCACTGCGTAAACACCGTCTTTTGTCTCTTTTAGTTGAGCGTTATTGCAGAGCATCCCGAATGTTAAAAGCTGCCATAACGGCTTTTCTTTTACCGGATCAATTCTCTTCTCTCCAAGGTAGAAGTCTCCTGACGGCTGAAAACCGCTGCCTGTGACATTCCAGAGAGTACCGTCGCTGTATAATGTGGTGACCGTCATTTCGTTCTGGGTGAGTGTGCCTGTTTTATCCGAACAGATTACCGTAGCACACCCGAGTGTTTCTACAGCCGGAAGCTTTCTGACAATGGCATTTCGTTTTATCATCCTCTGAACTCCAAGAGCAAGTGCCACAGTCACAATGGCCGGCAGCCCTTCTGGTATGGCTGCAACTGCGAGGGACACCCCTGCGAGGAACATGGTATAGACGTCGTGGCCCTGAATGATTCCAAATAGAACAACGAGACCAGTAAGGAGCAGGGCTGCTGCAATTAAAACCTTGCCCAGTTGTTCAAGGCGTTTCTGGAGCGGGGTTTCCATTGATTCCGTTGTTTTCAGCAAATGGGCGATTTTCCCCATTTCTGTTTTCATTCCTGAAGCAATGACCACACCTGCCCCGTTGCCCTGAGTCACAAGCGTACCCATAAACGCCATGTTTTCCTGATCGCCCAGGGGAAGAGTGTCAAAAGATTGGATCGCTTCACGGCTTTTTCTCACGGGCAGGGATTCCCCTGTCAGAGCGCTCTCCTCCACGTACATACTTTCACTGCGAAGGATTCGTACATCAGCTCCGATTCTGTCCCCGGCTGTCATTTTAACAATGTCACCGATGACCGCTTCATGGGACGGTATCCGCTTCCACTCCCCGTTTCTCAAAACATTCATCTGCGGTGCCGAAAGAGCCTTTAACGATGCCAGCGATTTCTCTGCTTTTCGCTCCTGGAAAAAACCTAAAAAACCGTTAAGGAGAACGATAATCATGATTGTGAGGGCATCGATATACTCTCCAAGCAAACCAGACACAAGTGTTGCTGCAAGAAGGACGAGCACCATAAAATCCTTGAACTGCGAAATGAATAAAAAGAAGAGCGGTGTCCGCTTTCCGTCATCAAGCTTGTTCAGTCCGTGCTTTTTCAGCCTCATCTGGGCTTCCTCGTCATCGAGACCCCTTGCTGCGTCTGTGTTGATCACCCGCTCAACTTCTTCTACCTCCATCTCATACCACTTCATGACTCCACCTCTTCTTTTTTACGATAGCGATGTGTTTCCTCCGTGGCGGCGGTTCCGTTAAGAAAAACCGCTGAATTGGTACCATCTGATATCACATCGCGTATAAAAGTAAGCAGCCCACTTTCCACCGGGCACATTGAGACAACCTTTACAACAAATCTTATTCACGGTTGTCCACAAACATGACTTTCACCTGAAACGACTTCCTAACGAGGCGGATCGTTTGCTATACTTAAAAGGATTGTGGAATAAACTTGGCGGTGATAACAATGGCATTTGACGGAATAGTAACAAAGGCAGTTACAGACAGCCTTAATGAAACGCTGGTCTCAGGACGGATTACAAAGGTCCACCAGCCGTATAAATCGGATCTGGTCATTACAGTCCGGGCAAGAGGGCGCAATCACGCTCTCTTCATTTCAGTAAATTCAAGTTTCGCCCGTTTTCATTTAACAAAAGAAAAATATGAAAACCCGAAAGAACCGCCAATGTTCTGTATGCTTTTAAGAAAGCATCTCGAAGGCGGTCTCGTGGAACGCATTGAACAGGACGGACTTGAGCGGATCGTAACGTTTTATATTAAAGGACGGAACGAACTTGGTGACGTGTCCAAAAAGAAACTCGTGCTTGAGCTTATGGGGCGTCACAGCAATCTTATTCTCGTGGATGATGAAGAAGGAATGATCCTTGACAGCATCAAGCATATTCCCCCTTCTCTTTCCACTTACCGGACCGTTCTCCCGGGTCAGCAGTATAAAGAGCCTCCCCACCTTGATAAACTGAACCCTCTTGAAGCCGATGAAACGACGGTTCTCAGAAAAATTCAATTCCAGTCCGGCAAGATAGACAAGCAACTCGTCGGAAAGTTCAGCGGTCTGAGCCCGCTCATTGTCCGGGAGATGTTTCACCGGGCAGGCCTTGTGAATCCGGATACGCTGCCGGGTGCATTTACTTCCCTCCTTGCATCTGTAAAAGAAAAGAAGTATACACCTCAAATCGTTACCGGAAAGAAAGAGGAAGCTTTTTCTGTAATTGACCTTGATCACATTCAAGGTGAAAAGCTTACATTCGATACGGTGCACGAGATGCTAGACCGGTATTTTTACGGAAAAGCCCAGCGTGACCGGGTAAAGCAGCAGGCTCACGATCTTGAACGGTTGCTCAGGAACGAATACAGCAAAAACAAAAAAAAGATCAAAAAGCTTGAAAACACGTTAAAAGATTCAGAGAAGGCTGCCCGCTTCCAGCGGTACGGAGAACTTCTGACCGCCCATATGCATGCGATCACACACGGGGACAAAGAGGTTGAAGTGATTGATTACTACGATCCTGATCAGGCGACAGTGACCATTTCACTGGATCCCCAGAAAAGCCCGTCCGGAAATGCCCAGCAGTATTTCAAGAAATACAATAAGCTGAAAAACAGTGTTGCTGTAGTAAAAGAGCAGATTGTAAAAGCACAAGAGGAAATGGCTTATCTGGACCAGGTTATCCAGCAGGTGGAGACAGCTGCACCTGCCGACCTTGAAGACATCCGGGAGGAACTGGCCGATGAGGGCTATATTAAGAAGCGTCGCGTGGGTAAGAAAAAGAAAAATAACGATAAGCCTCAGCCGGAGAAATATAAATCCAGCGAAGGCGTGGACATTCTCGTAGGTAAAAATAACAAGCAGAATGAATACGTTACAAACCGTCTGGCACGTCAGGATGATACGTGGCTCCATACAAAGGATATTCCGGGTTCACATGTGGTGATCCGCAGCCAGGACTTCACGGACGTAACGCTTCACGAAGCGGCCAACCTTGCAGCTTACTTCAGTAAAGCCCGGAGCTCCGGACAGGTGCCCGTTGACTATACGTTGATCCGGCACGTGAAAAAGCCGAGCGGCGCCAAGCCCGGCTATGTGATTTACGATAATCAGACGACCCTGTTTGTCACGCCCGACGAGGACCAGGTAAGAGAGCTGAGAGTGAAGTAATTCGTATAAATTTTAAAGTTTAAAATGTTTTTTTCGGCTTATTTTAGGAGGATCGGTCTGTTTCGGCGGTTTATCGGTCTGTTTTAGCATTATATCAATCTATTTTGGCTGTTTATCGGTCTATTTTAGCAATTTATCAGTCTGTTTAGGCAGTTTATCGGTCATACTCACCTCCATCCGTTAATATTTCAAAAATCCCCGCAGAGTGACCGGATCCGGTCTTCTGCGGGGATAAATTTATCTTATTTAGAAGTTGATGTAAAAGTAAACGGACTTCAGGAAGGGGTTTGGTTCTTCCTGAAGAATTAATTGGCTTTTTGATAGCATTATTTGTTTTTTTGATAGTATTATTTCTATTTCTGATAGTATTATTTCTATTTCTGATAGTATTATTTCTATTTCTGATAGTATTATTTCTATTTCTGATAGTATTATTTCTATTTTTGATAGAATTGAATGCGGTGTGCCTTTCATTTACCCTTTTATACCTTCAAAATGATACGGAACCGACCTCTCCAGAAGGACCTCAACCCCGTTCGGATGATACGGCATCCGTTCATCTGCTTCATGAAACGTCACCCAGGCTGCTTCTTCAATCGTCTCTTTATCAATGATCTCGATCTGACCTTCTGCAGCATGTGCAGCGAAAGTAAAAAACAGAGCATGATTCCCGTCGTTTTTCATAAATGCTTCGTTTACAGAAAGAAGGTCTCCCATCTCAACGTTCAGCCCCGTTTCTTCATATGCCTCACGGACCGCCGCATCTTTCAGCGTTTCCCCTTTTTCAACAGATCCTCCCGGAAGAGACCAGTTATCGTATTTTTTATTTTTCACCATCAGCACTTTCGTGCGTTCTTCGTTAACAATAAGTGAGTAAACGACATCCACTCTATTCATCCGTCACCATCCCTTTTTAAACGATTGTTTAATTTCTGATTATTAAAATGAAAAAGAAGCGGGCGGTTTACCATGTATAACGTCACCTGGTGAACCGCCCTTTGGAGTAATTAACCTGCATCATTTAACACTTTAAACTGTGCTTTTACCAGATCGTAATACTCGCCTTTTTTATTCATTAACTCTTCATGGTTTCCTTGTTCAAGGATGTTTCCCTGCTCTAAAACGATGATGTTATCCGCTTCCCTGATCGTTGAAAGCCTGTGGGCGATCATTATCGCTGTACGCCCGTGGAGAAGGCGCTTCAAAGCCCGCTGGATCAGTTGCTCTGTTTCTGTATCGATGGACGCTGTTGCTTCATCGAGTATAAGGATCTGAGGATCTGCCAGGAGTGCCCGGGCAAAGGAGATAAGCTGGCGTTCGCCCACAGACAGGACGTTCCCCCGCTCTTCCACTTCTGTTTCATAGCCGTTTTTCAGCTGCTGGATAAACCGGTCGGCCCCCACCGTTTTTGCCGCTTCGATTACTTCCTCATCTGTGGCATCGGGTTTTCCAAAACGGATGTTTTCCATGATGGTGCCGGAGAATATAAACGTATCCTGCAAAACGATACTCACTTTTTTACGAAGGCTGTTTAATGTGACATCACGCAGATCGTGACCATCAATCGTCACTTTCCCTGCCGTAGGATCGTAAAAGCGGCTGATCAAATTGACAATTGTTGTTTTCCCGCTTCCCGTGTGACCGACAAGGGCCACGGTTTCCCCGCTGTTAATATTCAAGTTGATTTTGTTCAGTGCTTTACGGTCACTGTTATAGGAGAATTCCACATCATGAAACTGAATGTCTCCTCCAATGTAATTGAGTTTCTTAGCGCCGGCTTTTTCAGGAACACTAGGCTGTTCGTCCAGAAACTCAAAGATCCGTTCAGACGACGCCATTCCCATTAACAGCTGGCTGTAAACCTGACCGAGTCTTGAAATCGGATCCCAGAACATCCCGATGTAAATCGCAAATGATACAAATTCCCCGATCGTAAGTGCGCCGGTCTGAATGAGCGTTACACCGTACCATAAAAGAACGGCGGTACCGATCGCTCCGCTTATTTCTACGAAGGGACGGAACAGAGCGTTTTTCTGAGAAGCATTTCGCCAAGCTTCATAGTTATCATTGTTCATATTGTGAAAGAATCCGATGTTTTCTGTTTCCTGCGTATAGGACTGTGTGACCCGGATTCCCTGGATACTTTCATTCAAATGAGAATTAATATGAGACTGCTTGATCCTTACGTGCTGCCAGGACCTTCTGATGTTCCGTCTTAACTTGGTAGAGATCAAAAACATAATCGGCAGGATGATCATGATCGCCATTGTCAGCTCAGGACTGATCATAAACAGAAGCACAATAATTCCGATCAGCATAATTAAATCCATCAGCAGGTTGATAACCCCGTTTGTAAAGAGTTCCTGCAGTGAGTTGACGTCGTTTGTTATCCTTACAAGGATGGACCCAGCCGACCGCTGATCAAAAAAGCGGTGGGACAATCGCTGGATATGGTCAAACAGACTTTTTCTCAAATCAAAAATCACATACTGCCCAAGTTTATTCATGTAGCGGATTCGAAAGAAATTCCCTGCCCACGAAAGAATGTAAAGGCCGGCAATAATCGCCACCATCAGCCACAGGTAGTTGAGGTCACCCTCCTGGATGATGTTATCCAAAGCGTACGAACCGATAAGTAGAGGTGCAACGAGCCTTACCGTCGTAGAGACGATCATGGCGATAATAGCGACAGGTAACAGCGTTGTGGAATAAGGCTTCATATATCCGAGGAGCCTGCTCATCTGAAGCCAGTTAAAGGGCTTTTCGATCGCCTGGTCCGTGGAATAATGAAATCGTTTTAACGTCCGGCTTTCGGACTCTTGTTGGTTTGCCATATGATCACCTCCTGATTATTTGGGAAGGCACTGAAAAAGTTTGGTTTTTAACTTTTTCAGTGGCCTCATTTGGCTTCCTGAAGCACGGCGTGACGGTCTTTAAATTGAATGTCATAAATACGGCGGTAGTGTCCGTTTTCAATTGTGAGAAGTTCATCATGAGTTCCCCGTTCCGCCACTACCCCGTCGTCCAGTACCAGAATTTCATCTGCATGCATGAGAGATGAAATACGGTGTGCGATAATAAACGTCGTTCTTCCCTTCATTACTTCACGGAAGGCAGCCTGTATTTTCGATTCTGTCTCCATATCAACAGCACTCGTTGCATCATCCAGAATGAGGATAGACGGGTCAATACAAATGGCCCGTGCAATGGCAATCCGCTGCTTTTGTCCCCCGGAAAGACCCATCCCGCGCTCGCCCAGTACCGTATCGTAGCCATCAGGCAGTTCCATAATAAAATCGTGTGCCTGAGCTCTTTTCGCTGCGTCTTCAATGTCTTCCATTGCAGCATCCGGAAGACCATAGGAAATATTGTCTTTAATAGAACTTGAAAACAGGAACGATTCCTGAAGAACAACTCCGATATTCTTTCTCAGTGACTTGATCGTGAAGCTGTCAATGGTTTTCCCGTCAATTTCAATCTTCCCCCGGTCCGGCTCGTAAAAGCGGGAGATAAGCTGGGTGATTGATGTTTTCCCCGATCCGGTCGCCCCGATTAAGCCGATCGTTTTACCTGACTCGGCAAAGAACGTAATGTCTTTCAGGGCGAGCTCCTCTTCTTCATCGTATCGGTGGCTGACGTTTTCAAAGCTCACATTTCCATTGAGCCGGTCCACTGTGATGGCACCGGGCTTATCTAAAATGTCTTCGTCTTCGTCAAGCACCTGCAGAAGGCGCTCCCCTGAAGCTTTTGACTGACTGAACGTGTTGACGATAAACCCTAAGTTCATGAGGGGTCCGATGATGTACCAGATCAAACTGAAGAAGGCAACAAGTACACCAGGCTGAATTGATCCGTTTATGACGAGAAAGCCCCCGTAACCCAGAAGAACAACGACACTGATTTGACCGATCAGCTCCATTAACGGAAAGTATTTTGCCCATATGTTTGCCGTGTACACATATTTGTCTTTGTAATCATTATTTTTGCTGTCAAAGCGCCCCATTTCAAAGTCTTCTTTTGAAAGGGATTTCACGGTGTTCATCCCGCTGATGTTCTCCTGAACCTTTGTGGTCATTCCGGCAAAGGATTTTCTGATATCTGTAAATGCCGGATGGACTTTTTTATCAAACTGATAAACGGTTACAGCGAGAAACGGCATGGATGCTAGCGTCAACAGGGCCAGGGATGGACTGAAGTAGAACATAATCCCCATACTCAGCCCTACAAGCATCACGAGGTTGATGAGCTGCGCGAACCCGAAAGACAAAAAGAAACGGAATCCCTCTACATCTGCCGTTAACCTTGACATGAGGTCCCCCGTTCTGGCGTTATCGTAATATCGAAACGGCAAGAATTGCAGCTTTCGATATAAGGCATCCCGCAGTTCATACACCGCTTTGATCCCGAAAAGGTCTCCAAGGTACTGGTGAAAGTACGTAAAAAGTCCTTTTAAAGCCATAAGCACGAAAAACCCGATTGCCACATACGGAACGAGCTCAAAATTCCCCTCAAGAATGACGTTATCAATCGTAAACTTTAAAATCACCGGATAGACAACGGTTATCCCTGTTACCAGTAACAAAAACAAAATTGACCAGAAAAAGTATCCTTTATGAGGCCAGTAAAACTCCTTTAAGCGTTTAAATGTGTTCACCGTTCGTCACCTCCTGAACGTTAATTCTGAATTATTAAAAAAACGTAACATTATCAATATATCGACTTCCGAAATAAATAGCGACACGGGATAATAGGTGATTAAAGGCGTTTTCCTAACCTTTACTGTTGTTTACTCTTATTTCCTTCGTTTTTATCAGGTTTACGATTTTTTCTGATTGTTTTGTTAGCTTCGGATGTTAATTTCCGCTCATTACACTTTCCACGGGCGGTTCAGGAGCCTCATCGGTATGCTTCTTCCTCTGCCAGCTATGCTCTGAAGAATATGCGTCGAAGCAACTCGAAGCTTATTCATGAAGTGACGCTCGTGCCTGACCGGGTCTCCCCGGAACTCGCTTTTCCCGCAGGAGTGTCGCGCATTCGCTCCAGTCAACACTTCTTTATTAAAACAACAATGATCTTTCTTTAACACATCATAAATTCAAAACCCATTTTATGCTCCAACCAGAGCCATAAGTGGTCAAGTTATTATCGGACTTTGACTCTTTCAGTGGCTTCGCGGAGCACGAAAAGGCTCACCGATACCCCTGCGGCAAGCGAAAGACATGAAGGCAGTATCCGTATCTTCCGAAATAAAAATGCCTTCCTGTAATACAGGAAGACATTTCTATCAATATGCTCGTTGTGCTGTTGTTAGTAGTGCTAATCCGTCGAGATGGTTCGCATGGACAACATTTCTCCAGCCGCACCGTTCCATCATTTGCGTAAGCTCGTTCTCCGAAAACCGGTGGCGGTGTTCAGCCACCCGACCCCATTGAATTAAAAAGTCTTTTTCCTCTCCAGTTAAACGATGTTTTTCCACGTACTGAGCTGATGCCTTGATTCCGTTCACCCGGGATGGGTTTAGTAAAGCTACCGTCCCGTATGTTACCCGGGCCATTTCAGAGAGCACTTTCTCCGGGTCCGGCATGAGAAACAAGACACAAACACTGACAGTGATAGAAAAGGAATTTCCGGGAAACGGCAGGGCTTCTGCATCTGCCGTAAGAAATGCCCCTGACTTTGGGCCCTTCGTCTCCCCGAACAGCTGCTTACTTCTTTCAATCATGCAAGGACTCAGATCCACACCCGTTACCTCTGTTGTATCCTCAGCTCCCCGCATAAGAAGACGTCCGGTTCCGCAGCCCACATCAAGAATACGTTTCCCTTTCCAAGTTCCGGTTGCTCTGATTAATTCTTCGTGCAACGAACCGAGCCACTTCGTCCGGGCCATCCGGTCAAAAAAATCGACTCGCTCATCAAACTCACTGCTCGAAAACTTTCTCACCTGTATCACTCGCCTATTGTTGATCTGACCAGCTTTCTGGATCCTGCTGCCAAGCTGAAAGCATTTCTTTTTCGCTGCTGCTCAGCCCTTCTGCTTCCTCAATAAGGGTGTTGAAGCTTGTAATCGTGTAAAAGGGCACTTCGGCTTCCTGAAAAAGCTTTTCAGCTTTTTTCAGGCCGTATGTAAAAATGGCTGCAACACCCAGGACATGGGCACCTTCTTCTTGTAAGGCCTTCACCGCACTGATGGAGGATCCGCCGGTCGAGATTAAATCTTCAATAACTACAACGCGATCTCCTTTATTTATACGGCCTTCAATCAGGTTTTGTTTGCCATGTCCCTTCGCTTTCGAGCGGACATAGACCATTGGCAGGTTGAGAGCTTCCGCCGCCCACGCTGCATGGGGAATGCCGGCTGTGGCCGTTCCTGCAACGACTGTTGCATCAGGAAAATGGATGTTAACGATCTCTTTAAAGCCTTTAATCAGCTCTTTACGTACGTCCGGATAGGACATGGTAAGACGGTTATCACAGTATATCGGAGACTTCAGACCGGAGCTCCACGTAAAGGGGTCGGAAGGCTTGAGGGCTACTGCCCCGATTTCAAGCAGGTGACGGGCAACGGCATTGTTGTTCATCAGGAATTCCTCCATTCATTATTGTAAGCGCGGTATGCTTTTTTTACATCTTGGGCACGGGTAATGCCGCGGCCTACGACGATGGCACCTGAACCAATACGGCTCGCCTCTTTTGGAGTGACGATCCGGTGCTGGTCGTCAGCCGAATCTGATTTTAGTCTGATTCCGGGGGTAACAGTCAGAAACTCAGACCCTATTGCTCTTTTAATCTCCTCCACTTCATGAGCTGAGCAGACAACACCATCAAGACCACTTTGGTTTGTGAGTTTTGCCAGGTGAAGAACATGTTCGTTAAGATCCGTCTTTATTCCCAGTTCACTTGAGATCATCTCTTCCGTAGAACTGGTCAGATGGGTGACTCCGATGCACTGAGGTCTGTTTTTACCAGCAGGAGTCCCTTTCTCAAGACCTTCAAGCGCCTGCTGCATCATCTGCCTGCCCCCAAGGGCGTGAACATTGACGAGATCCACTTCCAGTCTGGCAATGTTCGTCATCGCCCGCTCAACGGTTGTAGGGATATCGTGGAGTTTCAGGTCGAGAAAAATGCTGTGCCCATGGGACTTTAACTCTTCTATAAACACGGGACCTTCCCTGTAAAAGAGTTCCATCCCCACTTTTACAAATAGAGGCTCGTCAAAGTGATCTAAAAAGCGATGCACCTCAATCCGGTCCGGGAAATCCAGAGCAACGATCAGCGGGTTGTGAGTGGTTGTAACGATGGTCTCCAGCTCCTTCCGGAAAGTTCACTGATAGTTTCAACGTGATAGTGTTCAAGTTTTAGTTCAAGATCTTTAATAATGGTTGGACAGGCAAAAGGATCGACGAAATTCTGTGTCCCTACTGCAACTGCGCTCGCACCAGCAAGAATCAGTTCCAGTGCATCGTCTGCATTGGTAACCCCGCCCATACCGATAATCGGAATACCAACCTCTTGACTGACGGTGTAGATCATTCTCACAGCGACCGGCTTAATGGCTGATCCGGAAAGACCTCCTGTTTCATTTGCCAGAACCGGCTTACCGGTTTGTAAATCCAGCCGCATGCCCAAGAGTGTATTAATCATACTCAGGCCGTCAGCTCCCCCATCTTCCACTGCCCTCGCAACGGATACGATGTCAGTCACGTTTGGGCTCAGCTTGACGTAAACCGGCACACCGGAAACGTCTTTTACCCGCTCGGTTAGTTCCTTTGCAATATATGGGTCGGTACCAAAAGCAATGCCTCCTTCCTTTACGTTCGGACAGGAGATATTCAGCTCAACTGCCTTCACATTCGGAGCTTTGGAGACTTTTCTGGCCACATGCATGTATTCTTCAATCGTGTTCCCGGCAATATTTACGATCACCGGTACATCAAAGCGTTCGAGCCAGGGAAGTTCATTTGCCAGTACGTGTTCAAGACCCGGGTTTTGAAGGCCGATCGCATTCAGCATGCCTCCGGGTGTTTCTGCCACCCGCGGAGTTGGATTCCCTCTTTTCATCATCGGGCTTACCGCCTTTACGCATATGGCACCAAGTGTTGAAAGATCGTAAAATTCACTGTATTCTTTTCCGAATCCAAAGCATCCGGAAGCGGGCATAACCGGATTTTTCATCTCCAGCCCCGGCAGTGATACATTCATCTTCGTCATATAACCACCTCCCCTGCTTTAAATACCGGACCATCTGAACACACTTTCCGGTACCCTTCTTCATTCTTCACGTCACACACACAGGCAAGGCATGCGCCGACTCCACACCCCATCCGCTCTTCCAACGAAAGAAACCCGGGTATGGTCATGTTGTTTTCAATGGCTCTGAGCATGGGGCGCGGTCCGCATGCGTAATAGCGGTCCCCACTCAGGCGGTTTGCAGCAATAACGTCTGTTACAAACCCCCGTTCTCCTAAAGTGCCGTCCTCTGTAGCCACATAAGTCTCTCCGAGCTCGGAAAACTCTGCTTCGTAAAAGACGTCTTCTTTTGATCGAAAGCCAAGGACCGTCGCGACAGAATGTCCCTGTTTCGTCAGCTGCTTTGCAAGTTCGTAGAGGGGAGGCACCCCGATGCCCCCTCCTGTCAGGAGGCAGTGGGATTTTTCTTTGAGTCCTGAAATCGGAAATCCGTGACCAAGAGGTCCGAGTACATCCACCTGGTCACCTGTGCGTTTCTGGCTTAATGCGTGTGTCCCTATTCCTTCAACACGGTACACCATCGTAAAGGCGTTCTTCTGGTGGTCGACACTGCATATGCTGATCGGTCTCCGGAGGGTCGGGACGGTATTGTCTGACACCCTTAAATGGACGAACTGTCCAGGCTCCGCCATTAATTCAACAAGCTCCCCTGATAACGAACATTCGTAAATGTTTTTTGCAATCGGTCTGTGACTGACGACCGTCATCTTTTCTACTTTTTTCATCGCATTGCAGCTCCTTTTCTGGTAAAGCCCATTGCTTCAGTAGAGAAGCTGATTGTTTCAAGGACGGTAAGAAGGGCTTCGGCAGTGTCCATACTTGTCAGGCAGACGATGCCGTTTTCTACAGACTCACGGCGGATTCTGAATCCGTCCCGTGCAGGCTGCTTTCCTTTCGTAAGGGTATTGATGACAAACTGCGTTTTCCCTTCACGGATCGTATCCAGAAGTGTCGGGCTTTCTCCGCCGATTTTAGAAATGACCGTTACCGGAATGTTCTCTTCTTTGATCTTTTCGGCTGTACCTTCTGTTCCAAGGATTCGGTAGCCGATGCGGTGAAAACGTCGCACGAGCTTCATCATGTCTGTTTTATCCTTGTCAGCTACGGTAAACAGGACCGACCCGTAAGTCGGAATGTTCATACCTGAAGCCACCAGTCCTTTATACAGAGCTTTTTCCAAGGTGTCATCTTTCCCCATTACTTCGCCGGTAGACTTCATTTCGGGACCCAGGGTGATATCGACACTTCTGAGCTTGGCAAAGCTGAATACCGGCACTTTCACACACACCTGCTCGGCTTCAGGAAGGCAGCCGCTCTTAAACCCAAGATCAGCGAGCTTTTCACCGATGATCGCTTTTGTAGCCAGATTCGCCATATTCACACCTGTAATCTTACTCAGAAACGGGACGGTCCGGCTTGAGCGAGGATTCACTTCGAGTACATAGATTTCCCCGTCACAGAGAACAAACTGAATGTTTAACAGACCGATAATGTTCAGTCCTTTTGCGATGCGCATCGTGTAGTCTGTAAGCTTCCTTTTAAGCTTTTCGGACAGCTGCTGGGGCGGATAAACTGCGATGGAATCCCCTGAGTGCACCCCTGCACGCTCGATATGCTCCATTATTCCGGGAATCACAACCGTTTCACCATCGGATATGGCGTCCACTTCAAGCTCTTTTCCCTGAAGGTAACGGTCGATGAGGACCGGATGTTTTGCATTCACTTTAACCGCCCTTTCCATGTATTTGAGAAGGTCACGCTCGTGATAGACGATTTCCATCGCCCGTCCCCCAAGGACGTAGGAAGGCCTTACAAGAACCGGAAACCCGATCCGTTTTGCAATAGTAAGCGCTTCGTTTACACTCGTGGCTGTTTTCCCTTCCGGCTGCGGTATGTCCAGTTCCATCATGAGCTGTTCAAAACGGTCCCGGTCTTCAGCCGTGTCCATGTTTTCAAGTGAAGTTCCGAGTATCTTTACGCCTCTTTCAACAAGACCGTCCGCCAGGTTAATCGCGGTCTGTCCGCCGAATTGAACAATGACCCCTTCCGGCTGTTCAAGGTCGACAACATTCATGACATCTTCAACAGTAAGAGGCTCAAAGTAAAGTTTGTCCGAGATGCTGAAGTCTGTAGAGACGGTTTCCGGATTGTTGTTGATGATGATCGCTTCATAGCCCGCTTCCTGAATCGCCTGAACGGTATGGACGGTTGCGTAGTCGAACTCAATTCCCTGACCGATCCGTATCGGGCCGGATCCGAGAACGAGTATGGAAGGTTTGGATGTTACTTTAGACTCGTTTTCCTCTTCATAGGTGCCGTAATAGTAAGGAGTATGGGACACAAACTCTGCCGCACATGTATCCACCATTTTAAATACCGGTGTGATCTTGTTTTCCTTTCTAAATCGCTCCACGTCGTGTTCAGTGACTTTCCAGAGCTTTGCAATTGTCAGATCTGAAAAACCGAGCTGCTTGCATTCTTCAAGAATCTCCCGGTCAAACGGACGGTCACTCAGCTGTTTCTCCATTTCTACAATTGTTCTCAGGGTTTCCAGGTAAAAGTAGTCCACCTTCGTCATCTTGTGAAGCTCTTCGGTTGAATAGCCGAGTCGAATCGCTTCAGCAAGAAGGAAAAGTCTTTCGTCGTCTGCATTTTCAATACGGGAGCGAAGCCATTCATGGCTCAGTTCATCACGGTAAGGGACAGTAATGTGATCGATCCCGTTTTCCGTTGAGCGTACGGCTTTCAACAGACTTTCTTCCAGTGTACGGCCAATCGCCATCACTTCCCCCGTCGCTTTCATCTGAGTGCCGAGTGAGCGGTTGGCGGAGTCGAATTTATCAAAGGGCCAGCGTGGAATTTTCGTAACCACATAATCAAGGGCCGGTTCGAAGCTGGCGAATGTCGTTTTCGTGATCGGGTTTTCACACTCGTCAAGGGTAAACCCTGCAGCAATTTTGGCGCTGAGCTTTGCAATCGGATATCCTGTAGCTTTCGAAGCCAATGCAGATGAACGGCTCACCCGCGGGTTCACTTCAATAATGTAATACTCTTCGCTATCAGGATCGAGAGCCATCTGTACATTACAGCCCCCTTCTACACCGAGTGCCCGGATGATTCTAAGGGAGGCATTTCTGAGCATCTGATATTCCCGGTCTGTCAGTGTCTGACTCGGGGCAACGACGATTGAGTCCCCGGTATGAATACCGACCGGGTCAATGTTTTCCATGTTACAGACAACAATGGCCTGGTCGCTTGCATCTCTCATCACTTCGTATTCCACTTCTTTAAATCCTGCAATACTCATCTCGATCAGACATTGGTTTACAGGACTGTAGGAAATGCCCGCCTTGGTAATTTCCCGGAGCTTTTCTTCATTTTTGGCAATACCGCCCCCTGTGCCGCCAAGAGTGTAAGCGGGGCGTACGATGACCGGATAGCCGATCTCATCAGCAAAAGCGACTGCCTCATCTACAGAATGAACAATCTCACTTGGCGGTACCGGCTCTCCAAGTTCTCTCATGAGAGTCCGGAAAAGATCACGGTCCTCTGCTTTTTCTATCGCTTCAAGATTTGTTCCAAGAAGCTTTACTCCGTATTCTTCCAGGATCCCGCTTTTATCGAGCTCCATGGCCATGTTGAGGCCAGTCTGCCCCCCGAGTGTCGCAAGGAGGCCGTCGGGCTGTTCCTGACGGATAATCCGGCTTACAAACTCAAGGGTGATCGGTTCGATGTACACTCTGTCTGCCACAGCTTCATCGGTCATAATTGTTGCCGGGTTTGAGTTGATCAGAACCACTTCAAAACCGTCTTCCCGAAGCGCCTGGCACGCCTGTGTTCCTGCGTAGTCAAACTCCGCTGCCTGGCCGATAACGATAGGTCCCGATCCGATTACAAGAATTTTATTTACTCCTTCGATTCTAGGCATGAACAATCCCCTCTTTCTTTGTGACTGGCTTATACGTGTCAACAAGGTGTTTGAAAGCTAAAAATAAATCTTTCGCATCTTCAGGCCCGGGACTTGCTTCAGGGTGATACTGGACACTGAAGGCAGGGTGAATCGTGTGGCTTAAGCCTTCCACGCTCTGATCGTTCACGTTTACATGTGTAATTTCAAGATTTGTTTCACTTACAGATGACGGATTTACCGTGTAGCCGTGATTCTGGGAGGTGATGGCCACTTTACCTGTTCGAAGGTCTTTTACCGGATGGTTAGCTCCCCGGTGACCGAAACGCATTTTTTCTGTACTGGCACCAGAAGCAAGGGCGAGGAGCTGGTGTCCGAGACAGATGCCAAAGATCGGGACCTGGCCAAGAAGGTCTTTGACCGTCTCCACCGCTTCCGGAATATCCTGCGGGTCTCCGGGTCCGTTACTGAGCATAACGCCGTCGGGGCTTAGTGCCATAACGTCTTGAGCCTTCGTGTTAAAAGGAACGACAATGACTTCAAACCCAAGAGCGTTCAAATCTTTAATAATGCCTTTTTTCGCTCCGTAATCAATCAGGACAATACGCTTTCCAGATGCCGGTGTGACGTATCGTGTTTTAGTCGACACATGGGCAACCTGTGTGTTTGGAAAAGCTGTCTCCTGAAGTTTTGCCACAACCGCTTCTATATCGGCATCCGTTTCACAGAACATGCCTTTCATCGTGCCGTGTTCCCGGATCATTCTCGTAAGCTTCCTCGTGTCAATCCCCATAAGCCCGGGGATGTTGTTTGCTTTCAGCCATTCGTGCAACGTAAACCGGCTTCTGAAGTGACTCGGATGAACGCTTGCAGATTTCACAATCAGGCCTTTAATGTATGGCGTAATCGACTCAAAATCATCACGGTTAATTCCGTAGTTTCCAATGAGAGGATATGTGAGCGTGAGAATCTGTCCGCAGTAGGAAGGATCACTCATCATTTCCTGATAACCGGTCATGGATGTGTTAAACACCACTTCCCCTGCATTTTCTGTGCTGCTTCCAAACGCTTTTCCTGTAAAGGTGACACCATTTTCCATTACGAGCATTCGCTTTTTCATCTATTCGTCCTCCGTCCATACTTGTTTTCCGTTAAACACGGTCATTACCGGCCAGCCTTGCAGCTCTTCCCCGTAAAAAGGAGTGTTTTTCCCTTTTGAAACGATGTCTTCTTTTTTCACTGTTTTCTCCTCGTCCAGATCGATGACTGTAAATTCCGCCGGTTCGCCTTCTTGGAGTTTCCCGTACGGTAGTTGAAATATTCGAGACGGTTTTTCACTGAGCCAGCCAATGAGCTGATCAAGGGTGAACTGTCCTTTTTTTACAAACTGTGTGTAAAGAAGGGGAAATGCGAGCTCCAATCCGATAATGCCAAACGGTGCTTCTTCCATCGGCAGGCTTTTTTCTTCTTCTGTATGAGGCGCATGATCGGTTGCGATGAAATCGATCGTTCCGTCCAAAAGGCCTTCCACAAGTGCGTTTCGGTCTTCTTTCCCTCTGAGAGGCGGATTCATTTTGTAGTTGGCATCGTTACCCGGAATGTCATCCTCACACAACAGGAGGTGGTGGGGTGTCACTTCTGCCGTAACCTTAATGCCTGCGTTTTTCGCATCCCGGATCACCCGGACACTTTCCTTTGTACTTACATGACAGACGTGATAGTGAGCCCCCGCTGCCTCTGCCAAAAGGACGTCCCTTGCAATATGGACAGCTTCACATACGCTTGGAATACCTGGTATATTCATTGTTTCAGAGAATCTGCCTTCGTGTACGGCCCCGCCGTAGATGAGAGAATTGTCTTCGCAGTGTGCCACCACAGCTTTCCCCAGGTCAGCTGCTCTTTTCATGGCTTCAAACATCATGCCTGCTTCCTGAACCCCGACACCGTCATCGGTGAATGCGAAGATGTCTTTTGCCACCGCCTCCATGTCGACGATTTCCCTGCCTGCTTCACGGACGGTGATCGAGCCGTACGTAAGGACCCGCACCCGTGCATCGTTATGTATTTTCTCAAGAATACCGGCCACATGTTCCGGACAATCAGGAACCGGTCTTGTATTCGGCATGGCGGCAACGGTTGTAAACCCGCCTTTTGCTGCTGCATGAGTTCCTGTAGCAATAGTTTCTTTCTTTTCTCCGCCCGGTTCCCTCAAATGAACATGGACATCTACAAAACCTGGTGCGATCAGCTTGCCGCTCACGTCAATTTCCCGGTCAAATGTCCAGCCGTCACCGGTTCCCATTTGTTCAATCACACCTGTGTCTTCGTTGACCAGGATGTTCATGACCTCTTGCTTCCCTGATTCTGTTAAAATGGCTGCGTTTTTGTAGATGGTTTTCATACGATCTCCTCCTCGAGTGATAATGCCCGTTTAAGTACGGCTTTTCTTACAGCGACCCCATTGGTCATTTGTTTAAAAATCCGTGACCGCTCACATTCAACGACGGTATCTGCTATTTCAACACCCCTGTTAAAGGGTGCCGGATGCATAATGATGGATCCTGATTTCATCCGTATTTCTCTCTCTTCGGTTAATCCGTAAGTTTCATGGTAGCTCTCTTTCGTCCAACCGCCTGTTTCTTCGTGCCGCTCCACCTGAATTCTAAGGAGCATGATCACGTCCGCTATTTCAAGCGCTTCATCCATGGAGACAACCTTTCCTTCTGTGATGTCCTCATCCATCCATTCCGGCGGTCCGGTAAAATAAACCCGGGCACCAAGCTTTCTTAAAATACGGGCGTTCGTTCTTGCCACCCGGCTGTGGCGGACATCACCTGCTATAACGATGTTCAGATTTTGAAAGAACAGGAATTCCTGCTGAATTGTCAGAAGATCGAGCAGTGACTGTGTTGGGTGATCCCCTGCTCCGTCCCCGGCGTTGATGACGGGAATCGAAACCCCTTCAAGATCCTTGTAATAGGCCTGCTCCGGATGTCGGATCACTACCGCGTCACATCCGATGGCCTCAAGTGTTTTTACGGTGTCGTAAAGCGTTTCTCCCTTTTTCACACTTGAATGTTCGACATCGAAGGGCAGTACGTGGAGCCCTAGTTGGTGTTCCGCCATTTCAAAGCTTGTTTTTGTCCGTGTGCTCGGTTCAAAAAAGAGGTTGGCAACGGATTTTTGTGAATGACATTCGAATTCTTTTTTCACAAGCAGGCTGTTTGCTTCAGTTAATAAGTGATCAAGCTCCGTTGCGGTTAAATCATCCAGGGTCCGTAATTGGAACATAGGAATCCACTCCTTTATAAGGTCTTTTAAACAGGGGTGTTGATTTCCGATCTTTGCGGGCCCTTTCTGCGGCGGTGCCCTGCATTCCGACTGCATCGTCATCTTTAAAAGTGTGTTAAAAACCAGCTTTTTAATGGCTAAGCGCCTTTCACTGGACAGCCTGGGGTATAAAAAATACACCCCGAGGCTTCTCAGGGTGCACAGATTCAGCTTAACCGGGTATACGTGTGGCATTCTGCCCGTATACGGTATCGCTGTAAATTGTACCCTTTCATGCCTCTCCGGACCTGATTAAAGGATTCATAGGGCATAAGGCCGGGGGAGTCACAGCTCCCTGCCCACGCTTATGCCGCTTCGTTATTTTCTTTGTCTGTTTTAAACATCTCATCTTCATTGATGGTCTGCTTCTGTCTTCCGGGAAGGATGAAGTTCAACACAATCCCCACAATCGTTGCCAGTGCCATGCCTGACACCTGAACCGCGTCGTTTACTTCGATGAAGGCTCCTCCAATCCCAATCACGAGAATGACTGAAGCTATAATCAGATTTCGCTTTTCTCCAAGGTCGACTTTATTTTCAATCATCATGCGCAGGCCGCTTGAGGCGATAATTCCAAACAGGAGGATCGATACCCCGCCCATGACCGCTGTTGGAATGGTCGTAATGAGTGCGGATACTTTTCCGACGAAGCCGAAGATAATCGCCGTTACTGCGGCTCCCCCGATGACAAACACACTGAACACTCGTGTAAGTGCAACCACACCGATATTTTCACCGTATGTGGTGTTTGGCGGTGCCCCCAGGAAGGAAGACAGGACCGTTGCTACTCCGTCTCCAAAAATCGAGCGGTGCAGACCGGGCTTTCGGATAAAGTTCTTCCCTGTTACTTTACTCAGTACCATTTGATCACCGATGTGCTCGGACAGTGTAACCAGGGCGATCGGAACCATGATGAAGACGATAGCCCAGTTCAGATCCGGTGTGTAGGTAACGAATGGGACAAGGAAGTCCGGTGCCTGAATCCAGCTCGCTTCTCTCACTGCAGAGAAGTTTACAAGTCCCTGTGTGTAGGCGAATGTATACCCGCCGGTAATTCCGATCAGAATCGGAATCAGGCCGAAAAATCCTTTAAAGAACGCTGAGGCAATAATCGTGATCCCAAGTGTAATCATGGCGACGGTAAAGTGGGTTCCGCTGTAACTCTCGGCTACCGGGTCATTCATGGCCATGTCGATGGCGACAGTGGCAAGTCCCAGACCGATTACCATAATGACCGGTCCGACGACAATCGGCGGAAGAAGATTCATGAGCCAGCTTACCCCGGTCTGTTTAATGATCAGAGCAACAATACCGTAGATGATTCCTGCAAAAAAGCTTCCGATCATGGCTCCTTCAGGTCCCCCGATGGAGATCGCTGCAATGAGCGGCATGATAAAGGCAAATGACGATCCAAGGTAGGCCGGTATCTGCCCTCTCGTCACGATGAGATAAGCGAGGGTCCCCAGTCCGCTTGATACAAGCGCTACTGCCGGGCTTAACCCTACAAGCATTGGTACTAAAATCGTTGCGCCGAACATGGCGAATAAGTGCTGGATGCTGAGAACGATCCATTTATCAAATCGCGGGATTTCGTTGATACCTACAGTCTGTGTTTTATTGTTCATGATGAATGCCTCCTATGCTTTTTTCTGCAAACAAAAAACCTCTTTGAGCCCAAAGAGGTATCATCTGCCTGTTTTGCACACATATCCTGTGCACAGGAGGAGAGTACCCCTTCCCAGCCTCACGGGACCGAGTTAAAGGGAGGTTTTTTGCTGTTTTCACATCACTGCTGTTACTTTTGTAAAATCACAACTTCATCGAGTTCGTCTACTTCAGTAAGTCTTGCTTCCACTACTTCTGATTTGGAAGTGGGCACGTTTTTACCGATAAAGTCCGGTCGGATCGGCAGCTCGCGGTGACCTCTGTCAATGAGAACTGCAAGCTGGATCTGCGCCGGTCTGCCTAAATCAATCAAGGCATCCAGGGCGGCTCTTACGGTACGCCCGGTGTAGAGCACATCGTCGATGAGGATGACCTTTTTGTCTGTAATGTCAGTTGAAATGTCCGTTCCTTTTATCTCCGGCTCTTCGTTCTTCGTCTTTACAGTCAGGTCGTCCCTGTACAGGGTAATGTCCACTTCACCGACCGGGATCGACTCGCCTTCAATCTTTTCGATGCGTTCTGCCAGTCGCTTGGCAATGTAAATCCCCCGGGTTTTAATTCCTACGAGGACGCAATTTTCAATTCCTTTGTTCCGTTCAATAATTTCGTGGGCGATTCTGGTGAGGGCTCGGCCGATTGCTTTTTCATCGAGAATTCCTTTAGTCATGTCTGTCCACCTCGCTATCCAATGTAAAAACCCCTCCCAGCACTGCTGAGAGGGGTTAAAAAGACACAATGATGCACCTATCCTGACTGTTCTTTTGAACAACAGGGTGTGCAGAACCTTCTGCGCTTTTCCTTCTCAGCCTCACGGGACTGTATTTAAAGGACTGTTTATTCTTTTATGCTGTCATCATTATTGCACGGGCTCTGACTTAAAGTCAACCATTTTCGCGCTTTAATTGTTCAAGGCATGCTTTCATGTCCTCAGGAAGCGGCGCTTCAAAACGCATCTCTTCCCCGGTGCGGGGATGAACGAAGCCGAGTACTGCTGCATGAAGAGCCTGTCCTAAGATTGGATACGTCGTCTTTTTACGGGGACCGTATTTCGGGTCTGCCATTATCGGGTATCCGATATATTTCATGTGCACGCGGATTTGGTGCGTCCGGCCTGTTTCAAGCTCACAATTTACGTGGGTATGATTTTTAAACCGTTCGATCACCTGAAAATGAGTAACGGCATCTCTGCTGTTTTTTTCCGTCACGGTCATCGCCTGGCGGTCATCTGTGTCACGCCCGATCGGGGCATCGATGGTGCCTGTGTCATGGCTGATCACACCGTGAACGATCGCATGGTACACACGTTTTGTTGTTTTTGCTTTCAGCTGGTCTACAAGTGATTCGTGAGCCTTGTCATTTTTTGCAACCATTAAAAGGCCTGACGTATCTTTATCAATACGGTGAACGATCCCCGGGCGGATCACTCCGTTAATGCCTGAAAGGTCATTACAGTGGTGCATTAATCCGTTCACAAGAGTGCCACTCGTGTGCCCTGGTGCCGGGTGTACAACCATCCCGCGTGGTTTATTGACCACAAGGACATCGGCATCTTCGTATACAATATCAAGGTTCAAGTCTTCAGCCGTAATTTCCAACTCTTCAGGCTCTGGTTCTTCAATGGTAATGGCATCATGTTCCTGTACTTTGTAGTTGCTTTTAACAGGATCTCCATTCACTTCAATATTACCCTCAGCAATCAGATGCTGAATCTGTGAGCGCGAGAACTGGTCAAAAGAATCTGCAAGTACTTTGTCAATGCGCTTTCCTTTTTGTTCTGCTGTTATTGTTACATTAAATTCATTCATTTATTTTTCCCCTGCTTCTTTTCTTCTTTAAATACGTGAATAATAAGTAAACCTACACCAACAACGAGAGCCGAATCGGCTACGTTAAAAATTGGAAAGTTGTATGAGCCGATATAAACATCGAGGAAGTCCACAACTTCTCCGAACAGTAAACGGTCAATAAAGTTTCCGATGGCCCCGCCAAGTACCAGTCCCATACTAACACCGAATAACGTATTATTCTTTGCTTCTTTCTGGATATAATAAGGGACAATAATGAGGACCGCAATCGTGGCAATCAGAAACAGCCACATCTGTCCCTGAAGCATGCCAAAAGCTGCCCCTGCGTTCCTGTGGGACGTAAGGTGAAAGACGTTTTCAATAATCGGAATCGACTGCCGGAGTTCCATATTCTGTACCACGAGCCATTTTGTAAACTGGTCCAGTATAATCACAATTACGGCAATGAAATAGTAGTAAAGAGTCTTCAATTTTTTTCCTCCGTTCCAAACGTTTACCCTTCTGCATTTTAGCACAGGTTCGGCAACGTCACAATACGAAGACGGATGGGACACGTATGATCCGGATTTAGTTTACAGTAATATCATTATGTAAATCAGACGGCATAATTTTAAACTGCCGTCCAATAAAAAACTGTTACATATTTCCATGCGGCTGATTCTGATCATGCATTCAAAAAATTTAGGCTTCCGGGGCTATTCTTCTTCTTCTTCACTTCCGGCCGTTTCAGAAGAATCCTCCGTCAGGCTGTTCACGTAATGGTTGTAATGCTCATTCCGCTCAAACTTCACGCTGTCAGAGCCGTGATAGCCTTCCATGTCAGTGGACAGAAAACCCTCAAGGTCTTCAACATAGCCAACGAGTTCGGTCGAAGATTCCATGCCGAGTTCATCATAAACGCCATCAATTTCATTGAACTGGCTTACAGACTGAAGGCTGTCTTCCGCATCAAACTCCGTTTCCGTATCATCGTTATCGTAGTTGTAACGGTCAAACCCTCCGAGTACCTGTTCTTCTGACGGCCGGTCATAATACGCCTCGTCCGACCCTCTCCGGTCTGCGTGTTCAATGGTTGTTCTTGCAAGGGGATTTGCTTCAAGTCGCTCAGGTGGAATCGGTGTACCGGTTTTTTCGCAGATACCGTACGTTCCTGCTTCGATACGGGCAAGTGCTTCATTAATATTTTGGAGATGATTTTTTACCTGCTCATGAAGGGCAAGGTCTTTGCTTCTCTCAAAAAGTTCGGTGCCGCTGTCTGCAGGGTGGTTATCGTAATTTGAAATCTCACCGGTCTGATCTCTCATTGACTGGTCGAGACCAAACTTATCCATACTTTCAAGATGCTTAAGGACTTCGAATTTTTCTTCAGTGAGCTTTGCTTTCAGTTGGTCAAACTGTCCCATAGTGTGTCCTCCTTTCGAACAGGATTTTATGGACTCCTGATTATTTTCTCCTGTGAAAGTGCAGTTAGACGGGGGAAGTTTTGCTAGGTAAGGAAATGTAATGATTATTGCTTTTTCCTTATTGATTTTTATCATTCAGCTGCGTGTTTCTACGTTTAGATTGGTTTTTTTACACTTAAGCGTACTGATTTTACGGTTAATCCATCCGATTTTACACTTTCATGCAGTTATTTTACAGTTAGCCAGTCATACGAGAACCCTTCTTACACAAAAAACCTCCAAAAGCACCTTTCCAGGTCCTTTCAGAGGCTTTATTCGAACATATACTTTATACGTAGTGATTTTCTACAGTTTCAGCACAGCTTGAGCAAAGGCCCGGGTGCTTTTCACTGGACCCGATAGTCTTACTTACAACCCAGCATCGTTCACATGTTTCCCCTTCAGCAGGTGAGACAACAACACTGACGTTTTCGTATGACTTTGCTTCGGCAGGCGCACTGCCTTCTTCAAGGCTCACTTCTGATGCGATCAGAAGCTTATCAAGGTTAGGCAATTCTTTCAGTAAAACATAATCGTCACCTTCAGCAAACACTCTTACATGTGCTGTAAGGGATTTTCCGATTACTTTTTCGCTTCGTGCTTCTTCAAGAGCCTTCAGAACGTCATCGCGGAGTTCCATGAAGCGGTCCCACTTCTTCGTAAGTTCACCTGCATTGGCATACTCCTTAACCTCAGGCATATCTGTAAGCTGGACGTTGGCTGCTTCTTTTTGCGGAAGCTCTTCCCACGCCTCATCTGTTGTATGGCTCAGGATCGGGCTCAGAAGCTTCAACAGGCTTACGAGCACTTCATACATAACCGTCTGAATGCCGCGGCGGGACGGATCATCTGCATGCTTGATATAAAGGGTATCTTTAGCAATATCCATATAAAACGAGCTCAGGTCGATGGTGCAGAAGTTATGAACTTTGTGGTACACCTGTGCGAACTGATAGCTGTCATAAGCTCCTCTTACGTCGTTGACAAGGTCATTAAGCTTTACGAGCATATAACGGTCAAGTTCGCTCAAATCACCTTCAGCCACAGTATGGCGGGCCGGATCAAAGTCGTGCAGGTTGCCAAGCAGGAAACGGAACGTGTTACGGATCTTACGGTACACTTCAGCTACCTGTTTCAGAATGTTGTCGGATACTCTTACGTCAGACTGGTAGTCAACGCTTGCAACCCAAAGCCTTAGAATATCTGCACCGAGCTGGTTCATTACTTTATTCGGGATCACAACGTTACCGACACTTTTACTCATCTTGCGTCCTTCACCGTCAAGGGTAAATCCGTGACTGATAACAGCTTTGTACGGCGCTTTACCGGTAATAGCAACAGAAGTGGAAAGGGATGAGTTAAACCATCCGCGGTACTGGTCGGATCCTTCAAGATAAACATCAGCCGGACGCTGAAGTTCAGGACGCTCTACGAGTACACTCTGGTGGGACGATCCGGAATCAAACCATACATCCATGATGTCCATTTCTTTCGTAAATTCACCGTTCGGGCTGTGCTCAGACGTAAAACCTTCGGGCAGAAGGTCTTTTGTATCCCATTCAAACCAGATGTTTGAACCGTGTTCACGGAACAACGCACTTACATGATCAATTGTTTCATCAGTGATGATCGGTTCGCTGTTTTCTCCGTAAAAGATCGGGATCGGTACGCCCCACGCACGCTGACGGGAAATACACCAGTCACCTCGGTCACGGACCATGTTGTAAAGGCGCGTTTCGCCCCATTTCGGCAGCCACTCCACGTTGTTCACTTCACGGAGAAGGTCTTCACGGAAGTCTTTAATGGACGCAAACCATTGAGCGGTCGCTCGGAAAATAACCGGTTTTTTCGTACGCCAGTCATGGGGGTACGAGTGTGTCATAAAGGAAAGGTGTACAAGTGCCCCTGCTTCATCAAGTTTTTCTGTGATCGGTTTGTTGGCCGCATCATAGAAAAGACCTTCAAAGCCCGGTGCTTCCTCTGTCATAACTCCTTTATCATCAACTGGACAAAGAACGTCCAGTCCGTATTTCTGTCCGACGATGTAGTCGTCTTCTCCGTGACCTGGTGCAGTGTGTACACACCCTGTACCGGCATCGAGAGTAACATGGTCACCTAAAATCACAAGGCTTTCACGATCGTATAATGGGTGCTGTGCCACGACATTCTCAAGAGTTGCCCCTTTCATCGTGCGCTCAACGGTCACGTCTTCCCAGCCAATCGCTTCTGTAAGGCTTTCCAGGAGACCCTGGGCAACAACGTACTTCGCTCCTCCTGCATTTACAACTGCGTAATCAAGCTCTGGATGAACCGCAATTCCCAGGTTGGCAGGAATCGTCCACGGAGTAGTCGTCCAGATCATGAGCTTTTCCCCTTGTTCCAGAACGCCTTTTCCGTCTTTCACATCAAATGCAACGTAGATGGACGGAGAACGTTTGTCTTCGTACTCGATTTCTGCTTCAGCCAGGGCTGATTCGGATGACGGGCTCCAATAAACCGGCTTTTTGCCTTTATAGATATAACCCTTCTTCGCCATTTCTCCGAATACCTTAATCTGCTGGGCTTCATAATCGTGAGTCAGGGTAATATAAGGGTTATCCCAGTCACCGCGTACCCCGAGGCGCTTAAACTGTTCACGCTGGCTGTCAACCTGACCGATTGCATACTCTTCACACTTCTGCCGGAATTCTGCAACGCTCAATTCCTTACGCTTTACTTTTCCTTTTTTCGTGAGAGCCGTTTCAATCGGAAGACCGTGTGTATCCCAGCCGGGAACATACGGCGCGTTAAACCCTGTCATGGATTTATAGCGGACGATAAAGTCTTTTAATACTTTGTTTAAGGCATGGCCCATGTGAATATCGCCGTTCGCATATGGAGGTCCGTCATGTAAAACAAACAACGGACGTCCTTGTGTACGTTTCTGGACTTGCTCGTAAAGATTTTCTGATTCCCATTTTTCCTGAATGCCCGGCTCGCGGTTAGGCAGGTTGCCACGCATAGGAAACGCCGTTTTCGGCATAAGAAGGGTTTCTTTGTAGTTCATTGTTCTTCCTCCTGTATTCAAAGTGCTCAGCTGAGCTTAACAGGGCAGCGTCATCAGGCTTTGTTCATTGAAAACAAAAAAACTCCTCATCCCAGTAGGGACGAGAAGTTATACCCGTGGTACCACCCTAATGAACGGAAGGCTTACCGTTCACTTAACGCATTCGTAACGTGAATGATACGACACAGCTTACTCCGGATTTCCGTTTCAATGTGTGACTCAAGGGTGATGTTCTGTTTATCCCGTAAGCCGGGCTTTCACCATCCCCGGTCGCTTCGTCTCTACGGACTGATAAACATACTGTCCCTGTCAAGGTCGTTTGTATTAACTTTCATTATCGGCATGCATGTTAGAAATTATAAGGGAAAATTCAAAAAAGCGCAACCGGAAGGCCATCAGCCTTTTGCGTTCTCATAGGCCTCGTCTGCTTCTTCCACTCCGCGGCCGAGATCATCCCACTCATCTCCAGTAAGCATTTCAAGCTGCGCTTCGAGAAGCATCTTAAAACGGGTACGGTAGACTTTGGACTGTTTTTTAAGCTCTTCAATTTCGAGAGCGATTTTTCGGGATTTTGCTAAAGACTCATTAATGATGCGGTCTGCATTCTTTTCCGCTTCCTTGATGATCAGCTTTGCTTCTTTATCAGCGCTTCGTTTAACTTCTTCTGCTGTTTCCTGAGCAACGAAAATCGATTTGTTCAGCGTTGTTTCCAGGTTGGAGAAGTGGTCAAGCCTTTCCTCAAGGTCACTTACTTTATCAAAAAGTTCTTTCTTTTCCCGGATCACCATTTCATAGTCTTTGATTACCTGATCTAAAAATTCGTTCACTTCGTCTTCGTCATACCCCCGGAATCCACGGGTAAATTCTTTATTATGAATATCGAGCGGCGTTAGCGGCATTTCAGGCACCTCCATTTATAATCGTGTTGTTTCCAGCTTATGTACTACTGGCATTTATTCGACACCGTCAGAATGATTTCCTTCTTTTGTGTCAATTTTCTTATTCAGGAAATCCGATAATAAGCCTTACCCGGTCTTTTTTCGTTACGCCTTCTTCAGCAATGATTCTACCACGGCCTTTCCCCCGCACGGAAAGTACATCTCCCGGCATGAGGCGCATCGTTTTATCCGTTGTTACCTTCCAGTTCACTTTTACAAGCTCTCCGTCAATGATCGTTTTCATTTTCGAACGAGAAACATTGAACATCTCAGAAGCAACGGTGTCGAGTCTCATAGATGACACGGTAATCATGGATTCTCTCCATGTGTCACCTGCTTCAAGTATCCGGTCAAGGGAAATTCTCTCCAGATCCACTGAGGATTTCCCGATTTTCTGAACGTTCATTTCGATATAATCACTAACCTCTTCTGCGCAGGAAAACTGCAGCGTCGTACCGTCCTGAATGATGTCACCGAATTTCTCACGCTTTAACCCTAGGTTCATTAAGGCCCCAAGTACCTGCGGGTGTTCTATCGATACGAATTTGCCCGGGTAGTGAACCTGGAAAAGAACGATGGCGAAATCGTCATCCGATGCCTGATAATAATCAGGAAAGATCATGGCACGCTTTCTTTCGGTACCTTTCCCGCCCCCAAAAAAGCGGATCATAACATCCCCTTGTGAGCCAATCAGATTTTCGGCAATCATCTGCTGTCTCGGATCTAGAAAATCCGTCAGCTTCGGACTGTACTGATCCTCACATGTCTGTTTCCAATCCATAACCTGATCTACAAACGCGTGCTCGTCTTTTCTGTAATGTTCGTAAACACTCAACATTAAACCCTCCAACTCAAAAAGGCGCTGACATTACGCCGCGCCTCTGACTATTAAACAAACCAGCCGGCAATCACATGAAGTCCCGAACGGGCAAAGTTGAGAACCAACAGGGCTACAATCGGGGAGATATCAATCATACCGAGCGGAGGAATAATATTTCTAAATGGCGTAAGGTACGGTTCTACTAACCTTCCAACCATTTGTCCAAATGAAGATTCCTTAAGATTCGGCACCCATGACATGAAGATATAAATAAATACTAAGAAGGAATAGAACATCATAAGTGTCGATATTGCATTGATTACTGTTATCATTACATTCACCTACCTAAAAATTCTGTCTGTCATCTGAGAATATTTCTGAAATTGATCCGGTCACATCCACGTTATCCGGTGTGCATAGGAAGATGTTCATCCCGAGTTTCTGAATATCTCCTCCAATAGCATACACTGTTCCGCTTAAAAAATCGACGACTCTTTTTGCCTGGTCGTTATGAATGCGCTGGAGGTTGATGACCACTGCTTTACGGTTCTTCAAGTGGTCGGCAATATCCTGGCACTCGTCATAACTGTGGGGTTCAATAAGCATCACCTTTGCACTGTTGGACTGCTGGATGCTCGCTAAAGAAACAACATTTCCTTTTTCCTTTTTATCATAGGAAGGGCGTTCTTCCCGCTCTCTCTCCTGAGGATAGGAAGGCTCGTCATAGCTCTCTGAAACCTGCTCCTCTACGTACTCGTCTTCCATCTCGAAAAAACGTTTTAATTTCGTTTTAATTCCCATCTCGCATCTCCCCTTCTCATAACATTTAATTACGATTCATTTCCGACAAGTGCAGAACCGATCCGTACAAATGTAGCCCCTTCTTCCACTGCCACTTCAAAATCATTGCTCATACCCATGGACAAATCCCGGCACGGTGCATGAGGATAATTTCTTTTTTCCACTTCTTCTTTAAGCTCTCTCAGACGCCGGAAATAAGGTCTTACTTCCTCCGGGTCATCCACAAATGGTGCCATCGTCATGAGACCCGCCACTTCAATAACAGGATAGCTTCTCAGTTCTTCAATAAACGGCAAAACGTCATCCGGCTCAAGTCCAGATTTGGACTCCTCTCCGGAAACATTCACCTGAACAAAACACTTAAGAGGGGCTTGTCCTGTGTGGCGCTTTTGCAGTTCCTTCGCAAGACTCATCCGGTCCAGGGAATGAAGGTAGTCAAACTTCCCAATCATATGTTTGACTTTTTTACTCTGAAGGCTGCCGATAAAGTGCCATGTGCCGAGGTCCGGAATCGCATCACGCTTTTTAGTACCGCCTTCAACACGATTTTCACCAATATGACGGATGCCTGCCTGAAGAGCTTCCTTTGTCCTTTCCAGGCTTACGTATTTGGTTACTGCAACAACATGAACCCCCTGCGGCTCTCTGTTTACTCTCTCTGAAGCTTTTTTGATGCGCTCCTGAATCGAAATCAGGTTATCTTTAACATTCACAGTGATGCCTCCTTATGCCAAGGCGGGTAATGGTTATTTCATTCCGATAAAACTCATCATTCTTCCTGTTTTCCCCTGATCGCGGCGATGGGAATAAAACAGGTCTGCCTGTTCGTATGTACAGTAAGATGAAGTATAAATCCGGTCTTCTTTTACCCCCTGGGAACGAAGCAGTTTCCGGTTCACTTCCTTAAGGTCAAGAAGATAATGATGCTGAGTAGTTTCTTTTGCAATTTCTCCCGCATTTCCGAGCGGCAGCTTTCCTACTTCATTCATGACCCGTTCATCAACTTCATAACAGGGCATGGAAATAGAAGGACCAATAGCCGCCAGTATCTCATCCTCTTCTGCACCGGCTTCTTTAAACGCTTCAATCATGCTTCCGGCAATGTTAGCCACCGTGCCTTTCCATCCTGCATGGGCAAGACCTGTCAGCCCCACTTTGGGGGCAAAGAAATACAGGGGTACACAATCAGCATACATACTTGTCAGAAGAATTCCTTTTTCCCTTGTAAAAATCCCGTCTGTTTCAGGAATGGCCGTGCTTTGTGAAGTTGCTCCTGTACCTTTATGTTTTTGTGTAATTTCGACTATACGACTGCCGTGAACCTGCTCTGATACGACACAGCTGTCCAGGGAGAATCCTGCAGTCTCTGTTAAAAGCTTACGGTTATTTATCACGTCACGATACTCATCATCTGTATGTAAGCCGAGGTTCAATGTGTCGTAGGGAGACTGGCTTGTCCCGCCTTGGCGGGTGGAAAAACCGGCTTCCAGCTCTGCATTTTCCTCACTGGCTGCCTTTATAAATGGTGCAATTTGTAAATATAAAGGGGAGCCTGATCGTATAAAAGGTTCGTTTTTCGCCATAATCATACCCCCGGATTGTTGTTTCTTTCTATTCTACCATTTTTTTTATCCGTGCGGAACAAATGAAGTGCTTTTTAAGTCGTATCTCCCTTGCTTGGCGGAAGATACTGCCCATCCATAAAACCATTTTCATTGTGGCGGACTAAAATAACGTCTGAACCGATCTTGATGACATTATTCCACGGGATAACAACTTCCTGATCCTTTCCTCCAAATAAATTCATGACTTTTCCCCCGCCAATGATAAGAGCCTCAACACGTCCCGTAGTCAAATTGATGTCCAGGTCGGAAATATGCCCCAACAACCGTCCGTCTGCCAGGTTAACAATGTCTTTTGACTGGATGTCTGATATTTTAAGCACACCAATTCCCCCGCCTCCATAAATGATACTCCAGTATATGCACGTATCAGGCATGTTATGTTGTCAGCCCCGACATGCGATTCAGGTGGGATAAGCGAGAGTGATCAAAAAGTAAAGGTATGTCATTTGAGTCTCCCACTCCGAACTCTATTGTATTAAAAAATTAGGTAAAACTCCTGACAACTGCTGTAAATTTAAATGCAGGCTCTGTTACAGATAGATGTTTATTTCCGCTCATTGCACTTTCCGCGGGCGGTTCGATCCTCAGCGCTTTGCGCTTCCGGGGTCTCCCCGGAACTCGCTTTTCCCGCAGGAGTGTCGCGCATTCGCTCAAATAAAGCTACAACAATGGCCATTTAAAGGCATAAAAACCAGGTTTGTTTTTATGTAATCTTTTCTGTGGCCTCCCTTGGGGAAAAAATGTATATACCGTCCAACAAATCCATATCTCAATAAAGGTTATGGCACCTGTCTTATTCTATTTTCAGGGCAGCGTTTCACAACAAAAAAACCTGCACGAATGCAGGTTTTTAAAGGTTATTCTTTTGCATGCTTGTTCATCTGCTGAATCGCAGCTTTCTCAAGACGGGACACCTGCGCCTGGGAGATTCCGATTTCATCGGCCACTTCCATCTGCGTCTTGCCCTGGAAAAAGCGCATGTCCAAAATGAGCTTCTCCCTGTCATTTAAACGGATCATCGCTTCTTTCAGTGCGATTTCTTCAATCCATTGGGAATCCTTCTGCTTATCATCGCTGATTTGATCCATCACAAAGATCGGATCCCCTCCGTCATTATAGATCGGCTCAAATAAACTGACCGGATCCTGAATGGCATCGAGGGCAAAAACAATGTCCTCTTTTGGTACGTCAAGGACTTTTGCTATTTCCTGAATGGTTGGTTCACGGTCCCGTTTTTTCTCACTCATAAGAGTGTCCCGGATCTGCAGCGCCTTATACGCAATATCACGAAGAGACCTTGAGACGCGGATCGGGTTGTTATCCCGGAGATAGCGTCTGATTTCACCGATAATCATCGGTACGGCATACGTTGAAAATTTTACATTCTGTCCTAAATCGAAGTTATCAATCGACTTCATCAGACCAATGCAGCCGACCTGAAACAAATCGTCTACATACTCGCCGCGGTTATTAAAGCGCTGAATAACGCTTAAAACGAGGCGCAGGTTTCCATTAACGAGTTTTTCCCTCGCGGATGTATCACCGTTTTGCATTTCCTCAAACAAAATTCGCATTTCCTTGTTCTTCAGTACAGGTAGCTTTGATGTATCTACTCCGCAAATTTCAACTTTGTTTCGTGTCAATGCCTTCCCTCCCAACAGGAGCTGATGTACAAAATCAGTTTCTCCGTCAGAGGGAAATTTATGCAGAAAAAGTAATTCTTAAAATTTGCACTTTAGGAAAGAGAGGGACAAACCCTTGCTGCTAAACCATTTTATTAAATTCTTTTCTCAGCCGTTTAATAATTCTTTTTTCCAGCCGTGAGATATACGATTGGGAAATACCGAGGAGGTCCGCCACATCTTTCTGGGTTTTTTCCTCTCCTCCTGCAAGCCCGAATCGAAGTTCCATAATCTGTTTTTCCCGGGCAGAGAGGGTTTCGAGCGCTTTGACAAGAAGCTTTCTGTCAACACGGTCTTCAATCCCTTTTGTGATGATGTCCTCTTCGGTACCGAGGACATCGGACAGGAGCAGCTCGTTTCCATCCCAGTCAATATTCAGGGGCTCGTCAAAGGACACTTCAGAGCGGATTTTATTGTTTCTTCTTAAGTACATGAGAATTTCATTTTCAATACAGCGGGAAGCATAAGTAGCAAGTTTAATTTTTTTCTCAGGATCAAATGTATTTACAGCCTTGATAAGCCCGATCGTCCCGATGCTGATGAGATCTTCTATGTTTATACCGGTGTTTTCAAACTTACGGGCGATGTAAACGACCAGACGGAGGTTTCTCTCAATAAGCATGGAGCGGACCGCTTCATCTCCGGACGGCAGCTTCTTGAGCAGATGGGCTTCTTCTTCTTTCGTAAGAGGAGGCGGGAGTGCTTCACTTCCCCCTATATAAAAAACTTCGTCAGATTTAATCCCGAATTTCATCAGAAGTTTATACCACCAGAGCTTAATCTTCATTCTGAGAATTCTCATTGTTTTCCCCCCATTATCATTATGCCGGTGACTGTTTTTGGTTTTGAAACATCCCCGGATGAAGTATACAGTCATAATCATCAAGTGAACTGAGCGGCGTGTAGCTTAGTCCGATCAAAACGTGACTGCATGAAAAACTCTCTTCTTTTTCCCCCGGACTGACAATGACGTTTGATGGTTTAAGTGCCCATAGAAATTGATGGCTCTTCCCGACGGTTCGGTAAGGAACGAGTGTCATAGCGTGCTTTTCTACAGCCTGAAAGTCTGTAATGCTCTGTGTGCCTTTTTGAGTGAACCGTACCAGCTCTTCAGGGAATGAGTCCATATGCTTCGTCATATCAATAATCATGACGGGGCGTCCGGATATCGGATCTTTCAGCTGGTTCCCGCTGTCAACAAAACCTTTAAGAACAAGCTCTGTTCCACTGACCATTACCCGGACATTCATAATCTGGTCATACCGGATTTTTGCTGTTTCAATGCCGTGAATCGATTTCCTTGAGAAATAATAGACTGCAGGAAAGCCGATTACCACAAACAGCCAGCTTACCGGGCTGCCGAAACCGCTCAGCCTTGTAGCGAAAGTTCCGTTTACTGTAAAAAGGTCAGTTGAAAAGAAAGAATGGGCTGCAATGAGCCCTCCTCCAGTCATAAAGCTGACAAAATAAAACATCATCCACGCTTTAAAAAAAGGCTTGAATCCTTTAAATCCGAAAGCAGACGTAACAATGCCAAGGGAATACACAGCTTTAAAGAGCGGGTGTGCCACAATGGATGACACCGGAGAAAATAATAAAAATAAGTACATGGAAGCAATAAATGCGCCGAGCGTCAGTTTCCATTTCCGTACATGTTGTTTGAGTGCCAGTGCAGTGAGTGCGAGGAGCATCCAGTCAATCAGAAAGTTGAGTAGCCATATCACATCCAGATAGAGTGTCATGGGAAACCTCATTTAAAAGAATTTGAGATTAGTATAGCTTAACCCGATTTGTAAGTCTGTCACTTTTTGGATGCTGATTGCATGTTATTTTGAGAGATTTTTTTCGATTTTGTCAAATTGTACAGCGGCAGTGTAAATGGATATTTCCGGCCGTAGTGGTGACGGGGATTTATGGGGATTTGTGTTAAGGTTTTCCGTGTTTATGTTAAGAATTCACAGATGACTTTACTCCTGGCAATTCAGTTATCGAACAAAACCTGGTATTTAGGTTTTTACTTAGGTTACATAGGTTAAGCTGTAATAATCCAACTATTCAGATATTTATAGTACACTAATAATAAAGGATTTAGTATGAATTACACAAAAAAAGCAAAGATCCGGCATCTGCTTCAAACGGACGCTTTCCGCGGGCAACGCTTCAACAGCCGCAGTACAGAACATAAAGAAGATAGCAAACCACCTCACAGCCAGCTAAGAGGTGGTCTTGCCGTTTTCTAGAACCAAAATTCATCACTTAATGGCTTTTTAACTTCATAAAGAAACCCACACTTTTTATGAAGTGTGGGTTTCTCGACAGCCTGAAAGAGGCTGGGACAAAACCCAGCTAAATAGAAATGGCCCTTACTGCTTTGGTGAGAGCCATTTCTATTTTTATATTTACATGAGCGTTGATTGAACAAAAATACACTCGCTTGCCGCGGGCAAGGCTTCAGCTAATCGGGGAAAGGTCACCCCGATGGATCTTCAGCTCTTGCTTTCCCGCCGGCGTCTCGTGATTTTTGTTCAATCAACTGATCTATCTTCAAGTTTAAGATTGTGTACGCAAATAGGATACCTTCTGATAAAGTTAAATCACCACAAAATAACAAAATCGGAGGTATCCTTATTCATTACAATAAAAAGTGGGAGTTATATTCGGGAATTGCTTTCGGAAACGGAAACAGGCGAGATCTAAGGGAAACGTAAGATCGATGTTGAGCCAGTCTTCGGATTTTTGAAGGCTAATTTGCATTTCAGCCGAATGTCGGTGAGAGGCAAAGAACAAGCAATAACGAAGTAGGATTTGCGCTGATGGCGGTGAACCTGAGAAAGTACACAGCCCGACAGCCTCACATCCCCCTTTTAGATCAACAAAACGGTGCCAACTATCGCTTTTTGATAGTTGACACCGTTTTTTTACTTATTAGAGACTGTTTGTCCCAGCCTCTTTGATTTTATCGACGGCGACGGTTACGCAGGAATGTTGGAATATCCAGGTTGTCACCATTGTCTTCCTGTGGCTGCTTGTAGCTTTTGTTTGACTGCGGCTGAGGTTCACGTGCAGGCGGCTGCTCTTCATACGTCGGTTGTGCCGGCTGCTGAGGCTGTGCCGGCTGCTGATCCTGGCGCGGCTCGCGTGCAGGTGTTTCTCTTCTTGTGGAATTCAGCTGCTGGCGGACCATTGCAGGACGTTCTTCTGCATCTTCAAACCCAGTTGCAATAACTGTTACTACAATTTCATCTTTTAAGTTCTCGTTAATAACGGAACCGAAAATCATGTTCACTTCGCTGTCAGAAGCGGAAGATACGATCTCAGCTGCCTCGTGAACTTCAAACAGGCTAAGATTGGATCCTCCTGTAATGTTCATAAGAACTCCTTGAGCTCCATCGATGGAAGTCTCAAGAAGTGGAGAACTGATCGCTTTTTTCGCAGCCTCTGCTGCGCGGTTTTCACCAGTGGCAATACCAATACCCATCAGTGCAGAACCTTTTTCACTCATAATCGTCTTCACGTCAGCAAAGTCGAGGTTAATGAGTCCCGGTACTGCGATCAGGTCGGAAATACCCTGTACACCTTGACGAAGAACGTTATCCGCTTCTCGGAACGCTTCGAGCATTGGTGTGTTTTTGTCAACAATTTCAAGCAGACGATCGTTAGGAATAACGATAAGTGTGTCCACTTTTTCTTTTAAAGCACCAATTCCATTGCCGGCCTGAGTCATACGCTTACGGCCTTCAAATGTAAACGGGCGTGTAACCACACCTACAGTAAGTGCACCGAGGTCTTTTGCAATCTCAGCGATTACAGGGGCTGCACCTGTTCCGGTACCTCCGCCCATTCCGGCTGTGATAAATACCATGTCGGCACCGCCAAGAACCTCTTCAAGATGCTCGCGGCTTTCTTCTGCAGCTTTTTTACCGATGTCAGGATTCGCTCCTGCACCAAGGCCCCGCGTAAGCTTGCCTCCAAGCTGTAACTTTTTTTCCGCTTTTGAAAGGTGAAGAGCCTGTGCGTCTGTATTGACCGCAATAAACTCTACTCCCTGCAGACCATTTTCAATCATTCGGTTAACGGCGTTGCTTCCTCCGCCACCTACACCGATTACTTTTATCGTAGCTAGCTGCTCCATATCCATTTCAAACTCTAACATTTACGATCCCCCAATCTATCATGCAAAGCATGATCATCACTTATCATTGTGCGAGTCATTTCCGGAAACACGAGTTTTGACTTCCCCCGCTATATCGTTACCGGCGTTATTCTTTTACTCAAAGGCTCTGTTAAACTCAGGTGTTGATTTCCGCTCATTGCTCCCGCATGAGTGTCGTGCATTCGCTGCAATCAACTTTAATAAATCAACAAGGATCTTTAACACAGCCTACTCAAAAAAGACTTTAAACAGTTTGGACATTCGCTTTTTCACGCCTGCCTCTTCCTGCTGCTTCTGTGTTGCCTGCTGTTTTGGCTTCTGGTGCTTTTTCGCTGAACGTTCCTGACGTTCTTCTGCTGGTTCGTGTTCGACCTGTGCAACACCTGCAGCAATTTCCTTGCCTTGAATTCTGGCACTGCGGTGTGCGTACTGGATGAGTCCGACCCCGTTCGTATATTGAGGCTCTCTGACCCCGATATAATCAGGAATAGCAACTCGTACATTCTTTTGAAGGATTTCCCGTGCAAGTTCCAGAAGTCCTGGCATCTTTACACATCCCCCCGTAAGTACGTAGCCACCGGAAACATCTCTAAATCCAAGTTTCTGCACTTCTCTATGAACTAACCCTAACATTTCTGCCATTCGGGGTTCAATGATTTCTGCTAAATCGGCTTGAGAATATTCCTGCAGTTCATCACTGCCGATCTCTGAAACTTCGAAAACCTCGTCTTCAGAAGCAAGATCGATGTAGGCACAGCCATACTCTCTCTTTACTTTTTCGGCCTCTGCAGTAGACGTTCGTAAACACACGCTAATGTCATTTGTCACATGGTCTCCTCCAAACGGAAGGACCGTTGTGCCTTGAAGTACGTTGTTTTTGAAAACCGAGACTGTAATGGATCCTCCACCGATATCCACAAGAGCACAACCCAGGCTTCGTTCATCTTTTAACAAAGCAAAAGACCCTGCTGCCAAAGGTTGTAGTGCGATATCTGCTATATTGAGTCCTGCTTTTTCAACGCATCGCAGCAGGTTATGTAGCATCGTTCTCGATGCAGTAATAATAGTGCCTTCCATTTCCAGTCTGACACCAATCATGCCCCGAGGATCGTTAATCTCATCAAGCCCGTCTACAATAAATTGTTTTGGGTGGACGTTTACAATCTCCCTTTCAGGAGGAATTGAAACCACTTGGGCCGCATCGATGACACGGATAATATCTTCATCGCCGATTTCACGGTCTTCACTTGAAACGGCAACAACTCCGTGGCAAGGTTGAAGCTGGACGTGATTTCCTGACACGCCAACGATAATGTTTTCAACCTTTAAGCCGACCATGCGCTCTGCTTTTTCTACAGCTGCACGGATTGACCGGACTGTTTCATCAATGTCCACAATTGACCCTTTACGAATCCCTTCTGATTCTGCTTCTCCTACTCCGATGATATTCAACGTACCATTGGCAATTTCTCCAATTATGACTCGGACAGTAGATGTGCCGATGTCCAACGTCACGTACGTATCATGGTTGTTCATTCTCTGGCACCTCCTTTAAGTTCCTCCATCTATGTAACACTGGGTATCCAATGCTTCATTTCTTATGTTCATAAGAGCCTGGTCCATACTTCCAAGTAAGACTTTACACACCCTCTACTTAAGAACAATAACTCATAGATTAGTAAGTACACAATGTATTCCACATCTTTTTTACATTCCCTCTTTTTTTCCCTTATTTTAATAGGAAAACTTCAGGAAAGTCATGGGGATGCAGATAAATCTTTTTTCTTTCTTTTTGACCAGCGTTCAAGCAGCAGCCTTCTGATCTGGGCGATGTTGTTAAACAACCTGACCCCAAAAGCAAAAACAGCGGCTAAATACAAGTCTACACCAAGATGGACGCCTAGAAAAGCCAAACCCGCCGCTAAAATAATATTTGAGAAAAAACCTGTAATAAAAACCTTCTCCTCAAACGTTTTTTCCAAATGAGCACGGATACCTCCGAAAAGAGTATCCAGTGACGCAAGGACCGCGATACTGAGATAGCTTGTATAGGCATCCGGTACACGGATTCCGGTAGACAAACCAAGAAGTATCCCTACAAGAAGGCCGATAAACGGAAGCCACATATTATGATTCCTCCTTTACTGGCGCCATGTAGCGGACACGCATGGACTGATCATATGCCGGTACGGTGATATCCGTCATCGGAGCAGATGTAAACTCCAGGTTTTCATACTGGAGATATTCTTTCACTTCAGAAGTCATCATATAGTGATGCAGCTGTTCGGGATCGTCTGTAAGAACCCTTACCTGAAGAGGGAATGTTGTCATTCTCCGGCTGTTTATCAGCGTTACGCCCTGAACTTCACGAATGGGTGTCGTAGATACTATTCGCTGTGATCCCACGGCAATGTCCTTTGCACCATAAATATTTAACTCATTTATCAGCATTCTTACAAGGTGTGCAGGAACAGTGCGGATGGGCCCTCCCTGATAATTCTCATCAAAATAAGGCCTGATTTCAATCAAAACGCCTTCTCCGCTCACTTCTGTCAAGCCGGCCCGGGCTTTAAGACCGTTGATGGCCTCCTCAATGACATTTTCCACATTACCTGTATTTTGAAGCTGTTCAAGCATTTCTTCCTGCGTGGCCAGTTCCTCTATGAGCTCCTGCTGTTTTTCCTTTTCAGCAGTAAGTTCCTGTCTCAATTCCATCACTGTTCTCGTGTCACGGACATCAGGTTCTTTAGTCGTCTGAAACTGAACAGCTACCATAAAGCCGATAATCGTTGTAATAACGGTGAAAATCATCATTCTGTCTTTCATCATGACATATCTCCTTCTTCATAGAACGGATCGAGGAGAACATCATTCTTTTTTTCTACACGGACTTCCACGTTATCCTGTACGAGCTGGTCCACAACCCCTCCGGAAAGGTTGACTGCAAGGTTCAGCTGTTCACTTTCACCGATGGCAGTAATGGTAAACGGTGCAAAAGAACGGTTGCCGTCGATTTCAATAACCGGTCCGATGCATTGTATGTAGGAATTCTGGTTAATCCTGTGACCATTCACGGCTATGGCCTCTGCACCGGTGACGAGCAGTTCGTCAATCACTTTCTGAACATGCTGCTCATGGACAATAAAGTTGTTGGCATGCTGATCATCCGGAACAAATTCGGCATCGTCGAGGGTAATTTCAATTCCTTCCCCTATCACTGCCACTGCACCGGTAAGCATTCTGAGCTTGTCCATATCTTCAACAAGGTTAAAATAACGCCGCTCATGGTTTGCCACTTCTTCTTCGACCCGGCTCATCTCTGCCTGAATCAAGCGCAGCTCCTCTGTCAGGTTACGGTTGACGGATTGCTGCATCAATATGTTATTTCGTAAATCATCTTCAACTTTCCACTGTGAATCACCTGCAGCCTGCGGGTAGCTGTTGTCACTCGTCAACTGGTATGAAAACGCAATAAGAAAGCCGGCAAAGAGAAGTACGAATGACAAAACAACATGACTACCCTTCACTTTCACTTTCATCTTCCTCCTCAATAATCTCTTCAATTCCTTCTTCTGAAATTACATCTGACACTTCTTCCAACTCTTCTTCAATACCTTCATCGGAAGCCGTACTTTCAAAATAAGGACTCATCCTCATATGAATAATACCTTGGGCATCCTCATCAAGCTGCGCCACAATGGACGGGTACGGAATAATCCGCTCTGAAAAATGACGGAGGGTAGAATGGACTTCAAAACCGTCATTCATAAAAATCATCAGCTGATGAGGATCGTTCTCGGACGGAACAAGGTGCACTTCCGAAATTCTCTGGTGAAGACTTTCCGGAAGACTGGTAAGTTCCGAAGCCATTTCCGACAAGGTGTCATTTTCTTCAAAGCCTGCCATCACCGGGGCATCATAAGGTCTTTCAGCACGGTCTGTTCCTGTAAGAACAACGCCAGTTTCAAGCATAGGCAGGTATTTACCATCTCTTTTTACATAGGCGACCCTGCTGTGTTCCTTAACTGAGATCACCACTGTGTTTGGAAGCTGACGTGAAAGGGAGGCAGAACTGATTTCCGGATGAGCTTCAAGACGGCTAATGATATCTCTCTCATCATAACGCCACATACTCACATCATCGAGGAGATTGGTCATTTCCACAAGTTCATCATCCATCACGTGCTCGTTGCCTGTCACGTTAACGGCCTTGATATGACTGAAGGAAGACTGAAAATAGATGACGGCTGTCATGAGGATAAAAAATCCGCTCACGTATATAATGAGCCGTCTGTTGGCCCGCTGTTTCCGTTTTTCTTTCAGCGTCGGTATCCTGCCCTCAATTTCAACCACTTTCTTTTCATCCATCTTAACTCCCCCCTTTCATTTACAGAGCCAATAATTATCGGTCACCCATCACTTCGACTTCTGTGTGAAGATCAATGTTCTTTTCTTTCTTTATGGTTTCTTTAATATGGGCAATCAGGTTCAGGACATCTTCACATGTAGCATCAGCAACATTCACAATGAAGTTTGCATGCATATTTGACACCTGGGCACCGCCGATTCTATACCCTTTAAGACCGGCTTCCTCAATCAGCCTTCCAGCGTGATCGGGGAGAGGATTGCGGAAGACACTCCCGCAGCACGGAAAGTTCCATGGCTGTGTATGGCGCCGGTAATCCTTATTTTTCTGGAGAACAGCCTTGATAGCTTCTTTATCTCCTTTTGTAAGTTCAAGTTCAGCTTCAATGCAGATACCACGGTTTTTCTGCAGTACAGATGTTCTGTAAGAAAACCCAAGTTCATCTTTTGTGAGCCAGCGAAAGGTACCGTCGGGGTACAAAATATGGGCCTTCGTAAGAATTGTGGACATATCTGCTCCATGGGCTCCTGCGTTCATAAAAACAGCTCCGCCTACAGTGCCTGGTATGCCGCCGGCAAATTCAAGACCTCCGAGTCCATCCCGTGTCAGTACCGTTGCCAGTTTAATAAGAGGATACCCCCCGCCTGCCGTAACGGTCGTACCGTTAACAACCAAAGGACTCGTATCTTCAGCAAGTTTAATCACAACCCCGTCAAATCCTTTGTCTGAAACGAGAAGGTTGGATCCCTTTCCGATTACAACCCACTTGAGCCCCCTTTGTGTAATGAGTTCCATTGCTTTCTTAAGTGAAGCAATGTCAGTCGGCGTATAAAGAATACCTGCAGATCCCCCGATTTTCCAAGTCGTATGGTTTTTTAACGGTTCATTTTGTTTAACTTCCCCAAGAAATGACAGCTCTTCAACTGTTTTTTTCACCTGTTCACTCCCCATTCAAGGTTACTCATTTTCCCTGTTTCATAGTTTTTTTATGTTTATAAAAATGCCGCTTCGTCGGAAATTGATTTTTATGTCTGTCCTTTTGCCGATCTCCTGAGAATTCTACTTATTATTATAGCTTAAAAACGTTTATCTTGATACGAGATATGAAAAAAGTGGATATATTTTTTACAGACGAAATAAACCCTGTTCCGACTTTCTGTGACGATTTGCGAGGAAAGGAGCGTTGCAAAAAGCCTGACTCTGTCACGGGAGAGTCAGGCTTCATTTTTTATAAAAGTTTTTTCCGTATAAATGACTGCTTCCTTCATTCTTTTTCCTTTTTACGTTGCTGCCCCCAATATAGAAATTGGAAGGTGCTATAACGGTTTATTCAGACTCAGCTTCGTTGAACGGAAGACAACGTTTGCGATGCCAAAATTTTTGTATGTCAGGCTTTTGCATACCGGCTTACACTGAGAAGGACACCGATGGCAGAAAGCATTAGCGTAAGTGATGAGCCGCCGTAGCTGAGAAGAGGAAGTGTAATTCCCGTTACCGGCATGAGGCCGGTTACCACCCCGACATTAATCATTACCTGAATGGCAATCATCCCGATAATTCCTGTTGCAAGAAACGTTCCGAAAAGATCCGGTGCATGGAGAGCAATCCGCAGACCTCTCCACAACAGAACCGCAAACAGCATAAGTACGAACGTTCCGCCGATAAAACCGAGCTCTTCTGCAAGAATCGCAAAAATAAAGTCAGTCTGCGGTTCCGGCAGATAAAAATACTTCTGTCTGCTCTCCCCCATTCCCAGACCTAAGAGTCCCCCCGGCCCGATGGCATACAGGGACTGAATGATCTGAAACCCGCTTCCCAGTGGATCCTGCCACGGATCAAGAAAAGAAACAATCCGCTTCAACCGGTATGGGGCTGATAAAATCAACCCGACGAGCCCCGCCACACCGAGCATCCCGATGACAGCAAAATGGGAAATTCGCGCACCTGCAATAAACAGCATAACCACACACGTTAAGATCATGACCATCCCCGTTCCAAGGTCAGGCTGGAGCATAATCAGAGCAAAGGCCACCATAGCAAGTCCGAGAGTGGGAAAAAGACCTTTCTTCCAGGTGGTTACGTACTTTTGTTTTTCAGATAAGTATTTAGCAAGAAACACAATCATAGCCATCTTCATAAATTCAGAAGGCTGAATCGAGAAGGCACCGACACCGAGCCAGCTCTGTGCTCCTCCACGGACAAGGCCGACACCTGGTATTAAAACGAGAATGAGAAGGCCGAAGCAGACAAACATCAGTATTTTTGCCCACGAACGCCACGCCCAGTAATCGATATGCATTAAAAATACCATGGCAACCAGACCAAGCCCTGCAAAGAACAGCTGTCTTTTTAAAAAGAAGAACGAATCGTCAAACTTAAAGTCTGCCCATACAGCACTCGCACTGTAAACCATGATCATCCCTATGATCAGCAGTCCGAGGGTGGCAGCAATCAAAATAAAATCAGGTGTAGTTTTTGTTTTCGGCAATAGAGACACCCCAGTCTTCGTACTCTCTACTACCGATTGTATGAAGGGGCTGGGACAAACATGCTATCAGCTGCCCAACTTTTCAACAGCCTCGATAAAACGGTCGCCTCTTTCTTCAAAGGTCTTGAACTGATCCCAGCTTGCACAGGCAGGTGATAACAGCAGTATATCCCCTTCGTTTGTAAGCCTGTATGCTTCCGGGACTGCTTCATCAAGTGTCTGAACGCTGATGACTTCAGCTCCTGCCTCACGGGCCACACGGGCAACCTTTTCAGCGGTTTCTCCGTATGTCACAACCGAATGAACATTTTTAAGCCACGGAAGAAGATCGTCAAACTCATTCCCCCGGTCAAGGCCCCCGGCAATGAGGACAACCGGCTTATCAAATGCTTTCAAAGCCGTAATGGTAGCCGGAATGTTTGTTGCTTTTGAATTATTATAAACGGCCCGTCCGTTCAGGTTTTTTACAAACTGAAGACGGTGTTTCACGCCTGTGAATGACATAAGAACCGAAGCCATGTCTTTTCGGTTTACGTCATAGACTGATGCTGTAAGAGCTGCTGCCAGGGCATTTTCGATATTATGCTCACCGGGCAGGCTCATCTCATCTTTATGGATCACAGCTTCTCCATTGACTGTGAGATAACCGTCCTCCGAAAGGGAAGCACCGGTGTTTAATTGTTCCCGGACTGAAAACGGCATTTTTATCCCCTCGGCCCGCTCAGCAAGACGGCGGACAAGAGGGTCATCGAAATTATAAACAAGAACACTGTTTTCATCTGTATTTTTAAACAGGCGGGCTTTTGCTTCTGCATACGCTTCACGATTTCCGTGATAATCCAGGTGGGCGTCGATAATGTTCAGCAGGACAGCCACTTGTGGTTTAAATGCTTCAACGCCCATAAGCTGAAAACTGGACAGCTCCGTGACCATGACATTTTCCGGACCTGCATTTTTCGCCACCTCACAGCTTACTTTTCCGATATTCCCGGCAATAAGGGGGTGTTTCGTCCCGTTTTGAAGCATTTCATGGACCAGGGTCGTTGTGGTGGTTTTTCCATTCGATCCGGTAATGCCCACGATCGGGGCCTCACTTACCCGGTAGGCAAGTTCAACTTCTGTAATGACGGGAATCGCGAGGCGCAATGCCTTTTCAATCAGCGGATTATCATAACGGATCCCCGGATTTTTTACTACACAGGACAGCCCCTCATGAATAAGGGATGAAGGATGCTCACCGCAGATAACCCGGCACCCTGCTTTCTCAAGGGAACGGGCCGCTTCATTTTCCTCCAGGGGCTTCTGGTCATTGACGGTTACCCTGGCTCCTAATTCATGAAGCAGGAGAGCCGCCGCCGTTCCACTTTTGGCAAGCCCTAATACAAGCACATCTTTTCCTTTAAAATCCGAAACAGCTTTCATCTATAACCACACCTCTAAGTAAATTCCTGCAGCAGCGAACAATATACCCACAAGCCAGAATGTGACAACAACGCGCCATTCACTCCAGCCTGACAGCTCGTAGTGGTGGTGAAGCGGGCTCATTTTAAATACCCGTTTTCCTCTGAGCTTAAAGGAAGCAACCTGAATAATAACACTCAGCGTTTCAATGACAAATACACCGCCAATGATAACGAGAAGCAATTCTGTTTTAGTCAAAATAGCAATAGCACCGATAGCTCCCCCGAGGGCAAGGGAGCCCGTATCTCCCATAAACACTTTTGCAGGGTGTGCGTTGAATACGAGAAAACCAAGTACGGCACCGACAATCGCCACACTGAATAAAGATACAGTATACATTGAAGCAGCATAGGCAACGATGGCGAAAGCACCGAAAGCCACTGCTGAAGTACCTGCCACGAGCCCGTCAAGACCGTCAGTAAGGTTTACTGCGTTGGATGCCCCGACAAGAATAATAATGATCAGGGGAAGGTACAGCCAGCCGATATCAAATCCGACGTTTGTGCCGGGAATAAAGATTTCCGTTGACAGCCCTGACTGAAGAAGGACGATATAAAAGATTACAGAAATAACAATCTGTCCAAGGGCTTTTTGTTTTGATGTAAGTCCGAGATTTCGCTTTTTTACGACTTTGATAAAGTCATCCAAAAAACCGAGGAGACCAAAGCCGAGTGTCACAAGAAGAACGAGGAAGATTTCCACGTTTAAGGAATGGAACTTCGCTCCCATAATCAGTGTTGTTAAAACGATTGAGAGAATAATCATGATTCCGCCCATCGTTGGTGTCCCTGTTTTTTTCTGGTGTGATTTTGGTCCTTCATCACGAATACTCTGTCCGAACTTCAGCCTTCTGAGAAACGGAATGAAGATCGGAGAAAGTATGACCGTAATAAGAAAACTCATAATAAGTGCAAATAATAAACCCTGTTCCAGCATTAAAGGAACTCCTTTCTAAAGTGCGCGTACATCATTGCGGTTTCTAATTGGATTGTAGTTGTTCGATAAGCTGTTCAAATTTGATGCCTCTGGATGCTTTAAACAGATACACTGTTTCAGGCAGGTTTAAAGAAGCCAGATAGCTCTCTGCCTCATCCTTTTGTTCATAGGATCGGATCTCCGGCATTTCACCCTTTTCCTTTTTCAGTGCGCAGGAAATCCATGTCGCTTTTTTTCCGATGGTTACAACATGGGTGCAGGATGAAGGAATATGACCCGCAACTGACTCATGAAGTTCTTTTTCATTCTCACCAAGCTCCAGCATGTCACCTAACACGAGGACCTTGTTTTTGTAGCCTTCCATATTTTTCATCGTTTCAATCGCAGCTATCATGGAAGTTGGGCTTGCATTGTAGGCGTCATTGATCATCAGGGCACCTGTATTGGATTTCATTCTTTCCATTCTCATTCCGGAAAGCCGGAGCCCGGCAAGACCGCGGCGCACATCTTCATCGGTAAGCCCCAGATGAGCCCCGAGAGCAATGGCATAGAGAGCATTTTTTACGTTATGGGCACCGAGAACAGGCACGGTAAACTCACCATTTATGCCCTTGACAGAAAAGGTTACCCCATCTTCGGTGTTGGTGAATTTCTCCGCCAGGAATAATGCCGAGTCCTTAAAACCACAGGTAATCACACTCGTTTTCCATTCCCGGTCAAGAAGAGGTTCATCGGCATCTGCAATAAGCACTCCGCTTGCCTTCATACCATCAGTTATTTCACCTTTCGCTTCAGCGATACCTTCACGGGAACCCAATTGTTCCATATGGGATTCACCTATATTGGTGATTACAGCATAATGAGGGTTAACAAGCTGGCTTAGAAAGGAAATCTCCCCTTTATGGTTCATTCCCATTTCACATACGAGCACATCGGATTTCTCCGGCATCCGGAGTACAGTAAGGGGAAGTCCGATGTGATTATTATAATTCCCGTCCGTTTTGTGAACCGTAAATCGTTCAGCGAGCACCTGGGCAATCATGTCTTTTGTCGTCGTTTTCCCGTTGGAACCGGTCACGGCTACAATGGTGGGCTCCACTTCTGTCAGGTATCGCCGGGCAAGGTCCTGAAGGGCATTTAATGTATCTTCTACAAAATAAACAGGAAAACCGTCCGGCAGGCTGTCAGGCAGAGGTATCCCCTTTTTCCAGAGCGTTCCCTTCGCTCCGTTTTCAACGGCTTTATCAATAAATTGATGTCCGTCGAAGCGATCTCCCACAATCGGAATGTACAGTGCATTCGGTTCGAGAGTCCTCGTATCGATACTTACTCCATTAAACGATTCAGGCTGGACACCACGGCCTAATAGGGACACCTGGGATACCAGATCGGATTTCAACTTAAGATTTGTCATCAGTCAACGCCTCCAACGCTTGTTTTGCAACAATCCGGTCATCAAAATCAAAGGTTTGACCGGCAATAATCTGATACGTTTCATGGCCTTTTCCGGCAATTAAAATGACATCCCGGGATCCTGCTTCTCTAACCGCACGCTCAATGGCTTCCTTCCGGTCGACAATGACGCTGTACCTGTCATTTTTCATGCCGGCTTTCATATCTTCAAGAATCTGCTCAGGTGCTTCTGAACGGGGGTTATCGGACGTAAGAAAGACCATATCGCTAAGCTTCTCTGCCACCCGGGCCATCTGAGGCCGCTTCGTCCGGTCCCGGTCTCCGCCGCATCCCACTACAGTAAAGACCCGTCCGGTGGCAAATTCCTTAATGGTCTCCAGCACATTTTCAAGGCTGTCCGGTGTATGGGCGTAATCAACGAGAATGGTAAACGGGTCGTTGTCAGTTGTAACTTTTTCCACTCTGCCGGAAACTCCGCTTATATCCTCAAGACTCGCGATCACATCCTTAAGGGGGATGCCTGACATTCTGACAGCCGCAATCGCCGCAAGGGCGTTATATACGCTGAACTTTCCGACCATATTCAGGCGTACGGGTGCACTCTCCTCAGGTGTTTTCACTGTAAATCTGGAACCTCCTTCGTCAAAGACGAGATCAACGGCTTTTATTTCAGCGTCATTATTAACACCGTACTGAATAACAGGAGCTGCTGTCATCTTAAGTAGATCCTTTGACGCTTCATCATCAGCGTTAAGTACAGCAAGGTTTTTCTGCTCAGGATAATAACCGTTACCAAGCTGGGCAAAAAGGAGCCCCTTTGCATGAAGGTACTTCTCCATCGTTTCGTGATAATCAAGGTGATCCTGGGATAAATTCGTAAAGACCGCCACATTGTAATGGCAGCCATGGACACGCCCCATTTCAAGAGCGTGGGAAGAAACTTCCATAACAGCTGTGTCGACACCGGCCTCTTTCATCTCACTGAACGTTTTCTGCAAAGGCAGTGATTCGGGTGTTGTGTTCTGTACCGGGTGCTCGACACCTGCGAACCGGGTGTACATTGTGCCGATCATCCCCGTCGTCTTCCGGGCGTCGGTTAAAATTTTCTCAATTAAATGAGCGGTTGTTGTTTTCCCATTCGTACCTGTAACCCCTATCAGGTTCATATCCATCGTCGGATACCCGTAAAAGCGGTTGGCGAGAAGAGCCATGGCTCGTTTGGAGTCCTTGACTACAATAACTGGCACATCAGTATCCAGCTGTTCTTCCGCAATGAGTGCCGCTGCTCCTTTTTTTACTGCATCATTAAAAAAGCTGTGGCCGTCCACGGTAAAACCGCGGACACAAATAAACAAGCTGTTTTTTGTTACTTCCCTGGAGTCCATATGAACGGACTTGATATCAGGATTTTCGTTACCTATGTACTCATAAGATGGCAAACACTCCAGGAGTGATTGAAGATTCATTGTCATATGTATATCCCTCATTTCATTTCCTCCGTCTTTCTGTATAGGAGGAGTCCCATTAAGACCCCTCCGTGGAAAGACACCGTTTCTATTTTACTGATTCTCTTCTGTTTTGTCATCCATATATATACGCACAACCGATCCTGCCTTTACTCTTGTTCCCGGGTCCGGAGATTGGAGAACTACTTCTTCTCCTTCCCCGGATACATCAAGTTTAAGCTCATAATATGCCTGGTTTATATCTTTTACAGTCCGGCCGATCAGATCAGGCACCTCAAGGATGGGTTCATCATTCCACATCCGCTCCTTTTCAATCTGATGCTCCCGTTTTTTCACTCCCATGGCAGGCAGTGCATCTTCTATAATGTTCCCAACAATAGGCGCGGCTACAATTCCACCGAACTGAAGGGTTTCTTTCGGGTTGTCTACTGCTACATAAACAACGATTTGAGGGTCATCGGCCGGAGCGAACCCGATAAACGAGACGATATGGTTATTTTCAAGATAGCGCCCGCCTTCAGCCTTTTGTGCTGTACCGGTTTTTCCGCCGACACGGTAGCCGTCTACAAACGCCCCGCGTCCGGTTCCTTTTGCTACAACGTGCTCAAGAGCATCCCGGATCTGGGCTGACGTCTCTTCTGATATCACATCTTTTTTCATTACAGGGGAGCTTCGGGAAACGACTTCTCCCGTGTCCGGATCTGTCCATTCCTTTGCGAGATATGGTGTATATAAATACCCTCCGTTCACTGCCGCAGCCACTGCTGCAACCTGCTGGATCGGCGTTACACTGACCCCCTGGCCAAAAGCGGTGGTTGCCTGCTCGAGCGGTCCGACGTTATCAAGATCAAACAATATTCCCTTAGCCTCGCCCTGAAGGTCAATTCCTGTTTTTTCACCAAATCCGAAGTCATGGATGTAGTCAAACAGTTTTTGCTTGCCCAGTCTTTCTCCCAGGACTACAAACCCCGGGTTACAGGAGTTTTGTACGACTTCAAGGAACGTCTGGGAACCATGTCCGCCCTTTTTCCAGCAGCGGAGCCTGTGTCCTGCCACTTCTATGGAACCCGGGTCATGAAAATGATCGTTTTTCAAATCGACTTTTCCTTCTTCCAGGGCGGCTGCCAAGGTGATTATTTTGAACGTTGATCCCGGTTCATACTGGCTCCAGACCGGTTTGTTCTGGTTGTAGATCTCCGGGGGGACTTCATTAAACCTTCCCGGGTCATAGTCCGGTCTCGAAGACATCCCGAGGACTTCTCCCGTATTCGGGTTCATGGCGATGGCGATGGCCCCGTCCGGGTTATAGGTCGCCTCTGCTATGTCCAGTTCCCGTTCGATTATGGTCTGAATGTTGGCATCAATGGTAAGCGTCAGATTCATCCCGTCCAGCGGCGGAGTGTATTCATCTGCCAGGTTCGGCATCCTTCTTCCCTTTGCATCGGAATAAAAAGAGACATGCCCTTCCTCTCCTTTAAGGTACTGGTCATAATACAACTCAAGGCCTGTAAGTCCCTGGTTATCAATACCTGCGAAGCCAAGGACGTGGGAAAGATATTTCCCGAAAGGATAGTGTCTGCGGTTATCTTCAGCAATATAGACGCCATCAAGCTGGAGAAGTCTCACTTCATTTGCAAGTTCATTGGAGATCTTTCTGCCCTCCGGATTGATTCGTACTATCGATTCCTTTTTTGTCACCAGTTCATACGCACGCTGGATGTCAATATTCAATACTTCTGCAAGTCCCGCTGCTGTTTTATTCGGATCCTCTACTTGTCTCGGCACAACAAGAACGCTCGGAGCACTCACATTCGTCGCCAGTGCTGTTCCGTTTCTGTCAAGAATCTCTCCACGCTTCGCTTCAAACGGAATGTTCCTGCTCCACAAGTCTGCAGCTTTTTCACTCAGTTCCTGCCCGAGCACGAGCTGGACATAACCGAGTCTTCCCGCAATGACTGAAAACACAACCAATCCGATCATCAAAGATACGATTAACCGCCTCCGCACGGTCACATTAGATACCCGCTTCATTTTCATATATGAACCTCCCACTCTATTCAAAGACCGGCTTGGTTCAGTTTTATGAAAATAAAGGACAGGTTAGAACCTGTCCTTTATGGCAGTTGATAAAGATTTTTTCTCTGTGATGGAGATTGTTCGGACATTCGGGCTTCATTTCTTTCTGTTCGACCCAAAAATGTTTGTGAAAACCACTTTCTATTTTATAACTCACGCTTAAAGAATACGTAGATTTATCGACAATCTGAAAGAGGCTGGGACATAAAGAATGTGTTTAGCTCTGAGAATCCGAACAACGCACGAACATAGCGGATGAAATATACGCAGACTCCTGCGGGATTAAAAGAAGCCACTGAAAAAGTACAAAACAACTTTTTCAGTGCCTTCGATGAAAAGCAAAGGTGAGATACCGCTGTGACGAGCCTTTACTTCATGACAATGCGACGAGTTGCTTCGACCCAGACAGCTGCAAAGGTTAGCTGGCAGAGGAAGAAGCAGGTATGCTGGAGGAGGGTAACCCGCTTCCCGCGGGAAGCGAAGTATATTTCAGGAGCGATTTATTTGTACCGCAAATGATCCGTTCGGATGCTCGTTGGCTAAAAAACTTCTGTCCCAGCCTCTATAAAGATGGATGTATCCAATTACCTTATTTCCCGAAAATGGACTGTGGGTCTGACTGCGATTCCCGCATGCTGGAGATGAGCCGCCCCACACTGTGCTGTATTTTTCAGAGCCAGTCGAAAGAGGTCTGGTGTTAATCCATAAAGAATTCGTCTTCTTCGTCTTCTTCGTCTTCTTCGTCTTCTTCGTCTTCTTCGGTTTCTTCCTCTCCGGCGCTTTCTTCGTTTTCTTCTTCCGTTTCGTACTCAGTTTCATCACCGGTATCTCCCTGCTCCGCTGCAGGTTCATCCCCGCTTCCGAGCTCCACACTTAAGTGCTGGCCCGACGTCACTTCTGTCCCCGTAGGCACACTCTGGCTTATAACAAAGCCGCTGCCGTCTATGGTAACTTCCATATCCGCCAGACGGGTCCAGGCATGTACCTGCCTTCCGGACCAACCAGACATGTCCGGAATGAGGAATTCTTCCTCATTTGTCCTCATGAATACTTTCTCATAAGGGAGAATGGACATTTCCGGGTTAGGGAACTGGGAGATGACTGTGTTTCCTTCCCCGATAATAACGGGATCGAGCCCGTAATTCTTCAATGTTTCTTCTGTTTTTTCAACGGATTCACCACTGAAGTCTTCCATAACAATACCAGCTTCCTCCACATGCTCTTCTTCCACACTTTGAGGAGTGATGTTCAGGTACTGAAGACTTTGCTGCATGACAGGTTTGAATACTTTTGACACCGGCATGGCTCCAGTTTCGTGCAGCTCAATATCAGGGCGATCCACGGCAACATAGACAATTACTTCAGGATCATCTGCCGGTGCCATTCCCATAAAGGAATATATGTGATTCCCGTGGCCTGTAAGCCTGCCAGGTCCGTCAGGGTTATTAATCTGTGCTGTACCTGTCTTACCGGCGATATCAAATCCGTCAATGGCGTATGGCTGCCCTGTTCCTGCTGATGAAGAAACAACCGTTTCAAGAAGACCGAGAACTTCCGCTGCCGTTTCTTCTGATATCGGTTCACCGACAACTTCAGGCTCAGTCTCAGAAACAATTTCACCTGAGTCTTTGTCATAAATTTTGTCAATTACGTAAGGTTTCATCATCTTACCGCCATTTGCAATAGCTGTAGCTGCCTGGACCTGCTGAATCGGAGTAATCGCCGAACCTTGTCCGAACGCGGTAGTGGCTGCATCAATCGGTCTGAAATCAGCGATGGAGCTGCCTGATTCGTTAGGAATATCAATCCCTGTAGGTTCTCTCAGCCCAAAGGCATCTACATAGTCAAAGAAGGTGTCCGGGGTGAGCTTTTCAAGTGCAAGTTTTGAAAAGGCAACGTTTGACGATCGCTGGAATCCTTCATCATAGGTGATTTCCCCCCAGCCTCTCCCGCCGTTATGGTCCGGAATACGGTCCGGACCGATCTGATACGTACCGGACTGGTAGAGTTCGTCGCCGTTGTAGACGCCTTCTTCAATCGCTGCTGCAAGGGTCAGTGCTTTAATGGTTGACCCCGGCTCAAACCGGGAGCTTACAGCATAGTTTGTGTAATTGCTTATAGATTCATAGTTGTTCGGGTTAAAGCTCGGCCGGTTACTCATAGCCAGTATTTCCCCAGTCTTCGGATCTGCAACGATACCGATCATCCGTTCCGGAGAATATTCCTCATCCACCTGAGAAAGAGCTTGTTCAAGTACCATCTGAATTTTCTTATCGATCGTTAAGTACACGTCGTTCCCATTTCGGGCCGGATTAATCAAATCCTCTGTATTAACTAGAGCCCGTCCAGCACCGTCTCGCTGATATGTGATTGATCCGTCTTCAGAACTAAGGTATTCATCAAGACTCTGCTCAAGACCCATTCTCGCTACGCTCATATCACGCTCGGTATATCCGATGAGGTGAGAAGCGAATGTCTGATTCGGGTAATAGCGCTTTGGATCCTTTCTGAAAATGATGCCGTCGATTTCAAGTTCCTCCAGGGCATCCTTTTCTTCGACACTTAAGTATCTCGCACCAGGGATCTCCACCTGCACTAAATCCTGAGAAAGACGTTCTGCAACTGCATTCGTATCGAGATCGAGGACTGAGGTGATTTTTGCCGCCGCTTCCTGCGGATCACTTACATAGCTGCCATAGCTGTCGTCAAGCACAGCAATAAGCGTATAGGATGCCACCTCTTCGGCAATTGCTTCACCTTCCCGGTCAAGTATCGATCCCCTCTTCCCTTCAATGGTGTGAGTCTGTGACCACCTTTGTTCAATAAGCGCCCGGAGGTCCTGCCCCTGAACTTCTTTCGCTGCCTGAATGTAGACAAACCTTCCGAATACAATACTGATAAAGAAAAGGAAGATTCCGAGAACCCATAGGGCACGCACGGTAATCTTCCTGTTTTTTGTAACTTCCATTTCACAACACCCGCTTATTAATCCTGATTTTGGATTACTCTTACATTTTGATCATTCAATTCCATGCCAAGCTCCGCCTGGGCAATATGGAGAATGCGGTCAGGTTCAGACAAGTCCTTCACTTGCAGGGAAAGACCTTCATTCACACTCGACTGCTCCGTAATGCTACGCTCTGTTTTCTGAATTTCGTGGTTTGCAATATAAATCGTAGCATAGTTTGATAACATCACGTAAGCCGCAAAAACGACAGCAAGAAATGCCAATGGATAAATGATCTTCTCTCCCCGTGTAATCCCGCCTTTAAAAACACGCTGTTTTTTCTGTTTCAGCTGTCTTTCAGGCTGGTGCAGCGGCTGCTGAATTTGCTGTTTTGCAAGGCTCATAGTTATACCCCTCCCAGTTTCTCTTGTCTCTTTTTTTATCTCTTTTTTATATCTTTTTCTCTTTTGGCCCTTTTAGGCCTCTATGTTGACTTCTGCTACTTGTACTCCCTTTCCACAGGCGGCTGGGAGACTGCTATGCGCTTTTGAATTCTCTTTCACGATCACGGTATTTCCCCACGAGTGTTACTCATATGCTCCAGTCAACAACGGCCTTTAACACGTCAATTCTTTTCCGCAACTCTCAGCTTTGCTGATTTCGCCCTTGAATTTCTTTCCAGTTCCGATTCGTTCGCAAGAATTGGCTTTCTTGTTACGAGTGTCAGTTCAGGTTCAAATCCTTCAGGAATGACAGGAAGTCCTTTAGGCAGCTCCGGCATAGCACTTCTCTCTTTGAACACTTTCTTGCATAAACGATCTTCTAATGAATGAAACGTAATGACGGCCAGCCGGCCTTTCGGTGCTGTGAGGTCAATTGCATCCTTCAGAGCTTCTTCAAACACGGTCAGTTCATCGTTGACAGCGATCCGGATTGCCTGGAACGTCCTCTTTGCCGGGTGCCCGCCTTTTCTTCTGGCAGGAGCCGGTATCGCATCCTTTATGACGTCTACAAGCTCTCCCGTCGTCTCAATCGGCTTCGCCTCACGTGCAGCTTCAATCTTCCGGGCAATGTTTTTGGCAAATCGTTCTTCACCATACTGGCTGATGATTTTCATCAGATCCTGGAAAGACCATTCATTTACAACTTCATATGCTGATAATTCCCGGGTCTGATCCATTCTCATATCCAGCCTGGAATCAAAGCGATAGCTGAATCCTCTGTCCGCCTCATCAAACTGAGGGGATGAAACACCAAGGTCGAACACAAATCCGTCCACGTTCGTGATGCCGAGGTTATGGAGTTCTTCTTTCAAATGGAGAAAATTCGAACGAACAAATGTGATACGTTCCCTGTAAGGTGATAATCGTTCTTTGGCAAATTCAAGTGCCCGATCATCCTGATCAAAACAAATCAATCTGCCACTTTCCCCCAACTGCTTCACAATCTGCTCACTATGGCCTCCGCCTCCCAGTGTACAATCAACATAAATCCCGTCAGGGCGGATATTAAGGCCATTAACCGTTTCTTCTTTAAGTACCGTTTCGTGTTCAAACATTTCTACACCTGTCCTTTAACTGCTTGTACAACCTTGCGTATATCTATTACAAGTCAAAATCTACAATGCCTTCGGCTATTTCTGCAAACGAGTCTTCTGATTCAGCAACATATTCTTCCCAAATCTCTTTACTCCATATTTCCACACGGTTTGAGACACCGATAATTACACATTCCTTCTCTAACTTTGCGTATGAACGGAGAACAGAAGCAATATTCGCACGCCCCTGTTTATCCAGTTCACATTCAGTAGCACCGGAAAAGAAGAATCGTGTAAAGGCCCTCGCATCTTTTTTTGTGAATGGCAAGGTTTTAAGCTTTTGCTCTAAGTGTCTCCATTCTTCTTCAGGATAAACAAACAAACATTGGTCTAACCCTCTTGTAACTACGAAGGAGGAACCGAGATTCTCACGGAATTTAGCAGGAATTATCATCCTGCCTTTCTCGTCAATATTATGGCGATATTCTCCCATGAACATCCCGGCTCACCCCCTCCCCCACTTCTTAATACTAATCTACCACATCCCCCCACTTTCCTCCACTTTCTTTTGAAAAAAGTTTTTAAACTGTAATAATCCCTCTGTCTGGACTTAGTCAAAATCCTTTGATAATGCTGTTTGACAGTGTTTACAGGGGCTGGTGGGGGATTGTGGGAGGAATGGTGGGAGAGCGTGGGGGATTTCTGGAGGGGTTAAAACAAAGGCGTTTTTTTGAAAAATGGAGCTGGTTTGTGGTGCGAAGTGGGGAGGGTTTTTTCAGAATATTTTTTTCAGGCGTCGGTTGTTCAGGATAACTGAGAATTTGTCAGACCACCATTGTCCAAAGATAAAATGAATTTCCCAAAGCACCTGAGCGAAAACCAACACTTGAATTTAACAATAATCAACTAAAAACCGGCATCAAAAGGAAATTCCTTTTGATACCGGCTTTGTAAAGTCACTATTTTTGTAAAATCACTATAAAATAACAACCGTATGCTTCTTTGGGTCGGGTCCGTTTTCCAAGACCCGGGCAGTGAGCTGCCTGATCACATCTGTGCCATAGCCATTCAGAAACGGAAGAACATTAATCGTCCGTTCCTGAAGTCCGTCCTGCGGGCGCAGAACCGTGTTAACGTAATTAAAATGATTCATTGACGGTGCAAGGGTCCGGTTTACCTGCCTGTCAACCTGGCGTTTATACCGATCCAGGACACCTTTGCCCATCCTTTGAAAACGCTCATGATCCACATCCGTTGAAGCGTGCTCCCGAAGATTGGCTGCCATTTTCTCCATGAGCGACTCAAACTCTTCTTCCGCTTTTTCAAATACCGGGTCATAATCAGCCGGCCTGTTCCAGCCATACCACTCGTCTCTTTTTTCGGAAGCTCCCTGTTCAATCGTTTTCCTGATGGAAAGGTCCCTCTTTCCAGCACGCTTTAATGCCCCTCTGTCAACAAGGGTAAACTGCATTCTTGGAATGAGGGGCGGGATCTTAAAATCAAACTCCCGAAAAACACTGCTCAGCGTCCCCCAGTATTTAATTTCACCTGCTCCTGAAATAAATCCGAGAACCGGAAGAAGCCATTCCTGCATTACAGGCCGGGAGACAACGTTATTACTCAGTTTAGCCGGATCTGTTTCAGCAATATGATGAAGCTCGTCTATCGTCCAGGATCTTGTCTTTTCTTTATTCGTAAATGCTCCTTCCCGGTCATCACTGTATAGAAGCGTTCTCTCATTGTGATCATCGAGAAAAAGGTGGGAGAGGCGCGGATCAATTGAAACAGGCTCACCAAAGCCGGCAGTTTTAAACCGTTTAGCCTGCTCTTCAAAAGCCAGACGTAATTTTCCATTCCGTTCGATCAGTTCATTGAAGAAAGGTCTCTCCAGCTTACGGACCGCTTCATCCTGGGCATCCATCAGAACGATCCCTGTTCCTTTAAAGAGGTGGTGAATCAGCTTCCCGAAAAAATCAACATAAGTTTTGGATTCATCGATCAGCTTTCCCCAGTCGGAAGCGATTATTTTTGTATCCTGGGTTTCCTGCAGGTGACGGATCGTACTCAGAAGGACCTTCTTCGCTTCTTCACGATTGAGGTTCCTGTTCGAGGCAGGTATTTTCAGATCGTTCCTTTCCTTCATAGCAAAGCGTTTCAGGTCCTGTTTATAGTAAACAAAGATATGGTTGATCTCATCAATATCGTGATCTTCTCCGGCAATCCAGAATAATGGAATGACCGGGACCCCGAGATCCTTTTCTGCTTTATCTGCATGAGCAAGTATCGAGATCACTTTGTGGACCGTATAAAGGGGTCCCGTAAATAAACCGGCCTGCTGTCCTCCGACAATCATCAGGGAACGCTCACTGGTTAATTTCCCGATTTGAGTGAAGGTTTCTTCACCTGCTCCCATCTTTTTATTAAAAGAATAAAGAACGTCCTTTAACGAACCACGGTTAAATGACCGGGCAGCCAGTTCTTTTGCCCGTTTTTTAATACTTTCATCATCATAACCGTAATCGTAAAAGGACATAAGCCGGTCGTCTGCATTTATGTATTCATCTAGGAACGGGTTCAAACCCCGTACATTTTCGTATTGGATATGCATAGGTAACAACCTCTCGCCTTCAACATTTCAGATATAACGACTCTTATTATAGCAAAATTTAAAAAGATCACCAAAGAAACAGTCTCCGGTGGGCTACGCATACATTTTCGCAGCAAAACCTACAAACATAAGCACGAAATGAAGAACGAAGAAGAGAACAAACTGAAAACGCCAGACACCTTTCATTATTCTTATAAACTGAACATCCGTATACATCCGCCAGTGGGCAATGGTAAACCCGATGGCAGTAAGAAAGAGCAGTGCAAGAACGTATCCGATTAAAGAAATACCCCAGATTTCCAGGATAAAGAAGTGCACAGAAAGAACAAAAAAGATCAGGCTGACATCTACAGCAACTTTAAGAGCAAAGACTTTATTACGCGTTACTTTAACACTGATAAGATAGACAAGATAAAGGCCGATCAGCGGCACAGTAATCAATGTAGCTATGAACCCTGCCAATAAATTACCGATCATCGTCATAACTCCTTTCAACCCCTTTTATTGAATGATGAAGAAAAGACACCAAGGGCATTGTGACTTGTCTTTTTTCCGCTAATGACAGGAGGTAACCGGTAATAGCATCAACTTCCGTCTCGCGGCCGAGACGAATATCCTCGTGCATGGATGAATGATTTTTTCTTGTATTTACGATTACCCGCTCCACCGTCTCCCACTTGAATGGGATCACTTTGGTTACTTCGTTAAATACAGCACGGGCATTTTCCTTGAATAATGGATTATCCAGGAGAGATCCGTTTTTAACCTGATAAAGGGCAGTGAGAGGGTTAATGACTGCATTTACTGCAAGCTTTTCCTCCATTAATTTTTCAATGTTTTCTTCACAGGAGCTAAAAAACCCTGCTTCCTGAAGTTTTTTCATCAAAAATTCTACAGTTTCACTTTCCCCTCTCCAGGAACCTGCCTTCCACGTGCCTTTTCCCGTATGAATGACGCCTTCATAATCGGTCGATCTTTTTGCGCCGTGTGTAAGTACACTTCCATAGAGCGGTGCATCCTTTATAGAAACCTGTGCTTTTTCCATATGACCCATCCCGTTGAGGGCAAAAATAACCGGTACCTTTATTCTCTTCTTTGAAAGAATACCGAGAACTTCATCCAGGTGCAGCTGTTTAACAGAAACAATCACTGCGTCAAGCCCTTCCGTTGTCCAAGATGATATCGGTTTAGCCGACAGACCTCTTGAGAGTGTTTCAGGGTTGTCCTGATTACTTTGTATAAGAGTCAGCCCGCTATGATTGAGCCGTATGGACTGCTCCTCACGTTTTGTAAAAAGACTGACTTTAATTCCTGCTTTCAGGGCAAAGGCAGACAAGAGCATTCCGACAGCCCCAGCCCCGATAACCGCAACCTTCATACCGCACACCTCCACTGCACCGGAACCTTTTAATTTTCAATCCGGGACTTTTACTCCATTGATTTTATCATAAATTCCATCTGTGCACGTTTTTACCTTTTTCTCGGTAAAGATTTCATGAAAGTTATAAAAATATATAGATTATTCAGTCGACATTATAGTAGAATATAAAGTAATCGATATGTTGGAGGGACAGCTATGGTTGATATTCAAGAAGTTAAGCGCTTACGTATAAACTTTAAAACCCTGGAGGAATTCGAGAACTTCCGTGAGTATGGCTTGCAGGAGTTGTCTATGAAAGAGGATCTGCAGGGAAACATCATTGATAACGACAGTGAGTCACCTTTCTATGGTGTCTATTACGGGGATAAGCTCGTAGGAAGAATGAGTCTTTATAAAGTAGATGCAAAATATGACCGGTACTTTGAGCCGCCTCAGGAATACTTCGAGCTGTGGAAGCTGGAAGTTCTGGAGCCGTATAAAGGCCGCGGTTTCGGTAAACAGCTTGTTGACTACGCAAAATCACTCGGCCTTCCTTTAAAAACAAATGCACGCCAGCGTTCCGACACTTTCTGGGAAAGAATGGGCTTTGAGCCTCTCACCTACGATACAGACCGTGACCGGGGCGAGAACCCATACGTTTGGTTTCCGCAAGGGGTAAAAGAACAAAAGCCGGAATAACACTGAAGCTTTCTGAAAACGCTTAAATGAAAATTCATCAAAAAAGAACGGTAAGGTGCGAAATACCTGACCGTTCTTTTTTAGTGGACTTAAGACGGAGACGAAGCGGTCGTTCTGTTTCGCTTCGCTGCACGCTCCACTACGTTAATCATCAGCTGATAATCATTTTTAATGAGTTCATAATCGTCTTTCATTTTTGCGAGCTCCTGACTGAGCACTGCATTTTCCTGCTTTAACGCTTCAATGGCTTCCATAAATTCCTCTGGTTCAGAAACCCCGCCATTCGTTTCAATGCATTTTTTCTGTTCGTGCAAAAACGTGATCACTTCATCAAAAGCTTCTACAACACTTTTCGAAGCCCCGTTGTCCGCTTCAGTCCGGTTTTCCGTCGCCTCTGCGAACCGCACTCCAGGTTCACTGTTTTTCACTTTCATCGTTTTTCTTTGTTTCTTAGCAAGCTGGATTGCTGTATCGTATTTTTTCCTGATCGCTGAATTCCACCGGAAACCGCACGCAGCCGGGGTTCTCGAAAGCTTATGACCAACTTCCTCAAAAGCCGCGAGCTGGGTGCTGCCTTCCCTTATGTGACGCAAAACCACCTCTGCCAATGTCAAGTCTTCATCGCTGTTCCAAGCATCCTGGCGTACCAATCGTCCGACCCCTCCTTTACTCTTCTCAATCGTTCATCCTAACTATATGCAGATGATAGAAGAGATAGACTCTTTTCTCTTATTTTCAGTATTCACCGATTATCGGTGAGTATACAAAAGGCCGGCTGCGGGGAGGAAGTACATAATAGGTGAACTTTGATAATAATTCTTGAGGGCTTCATCAATTTATGCTTCGTTGAAGGGAAGATACTCGGACTCGTCCCGAGCCATTCCATCAAGCCTTCTTCTACATGAAGTAAAGCTCGTCACTGCAGGGTGTCGTCTGTCTTACACTTCCGCAGGAGTCTCGCACCTGGATTGTTGCTAATTTCCCTTTCTATAGATTACAGGAAATAAAGGCAGTATCGGTGTGCCGGCAAGCCTCCTCAAGCTAGAGCGAGGACACTGAAAAGTGTCCATTTTTTTAAAATAGGCTCTGTTAAAGGCAGATGTTGATTTTCGCTCCTTTGGCTCCCTTTCCGCGGAGGCGCCGGTGAGCCTCCAGGAGGTTTATTCCTGCTTCTTCCTCTACCAGTAACGCTACGCAGATATGTGCGTCGAAACAACTCTCAGCTTACTTTTGGTGCGACCGCTCGTTGCTCCAACAGGAGTGTCGCCCAGTCGCTGCAATCAATGATCTTTTATATCAACAATAACTTGTAACACATCATAATAAACATAGCCCATTTATAAGCTGTTTTTGCGAAAAAATAGCATAAAAAGCTGACATTCATTTCGGATTTTGACTTTTCAGTGGCCTTCTAGAGCTTTACGGAGTCTTGTCTGGCCCTCACGGCCATAGGAATCTCAGGCACTGTTGCTTCATTACCTTTTTCAGCAAAAGCAACAATCTTTGCTAAAACAGCCCTGAGCAAAGAAAAACAGACCGTTCCCTTACGAAGGCACTGAAAAAGTTCGGTTTTAAACTTTTTCCAGTGCCTTCTTCCCTTACCGGCCTGTTTTTGATAGAAAGGCGTTAACAGCATAGTGGTGTTCGTCTTTTGCCCACAGTTTTGCACAAGCCTTTACTTCTTTATCGATATCGTTAAATAATGTATCTCTTTCTTTTTCTGTTCTCACAGCCTCTTTATATGCTCCGAGAACACTTCCAGAAACCCCATTCCACTTGCTGAGCCATTCCATAAGTTCACTCTCACTATTCAAAACCGCCTGAATCCAGCCCATATTCAGTCCCTCTTCTGCTGTAAAAAGGCGGGCTGTCGTAAGCAGCGTCAAAGCCTGCAGATAAGGAACCTTTTCTTTAAGAAGACTCGCTCCTCCCCAGCCGGTTGTAATCTGGAGTCTTCCTTGTATAAAGCCTGTTTTTGCTCCAGGATCCGCCACTCTGAAGTCACACGCTGCAGCAAGTTCGCACCCGCCGCCGACAGCATGACCGTTTATGTACGCAACAGTGAGATACGGCAGTGCAGCAATTCTTTTTAGAAGACGGCTCATAGGTACAAGCATTCCGAGAGCTTCATCCTCCGTTTTCAGGGAATGAAATTTACCGAGGTCCCCTCCGGAACAGAAAGCACTCCCTTTTCCTGTGAAAACGAGAATTCTCGTGCCCTTATCCTCTTCCAGCTTATCAAAAATCGCATTAAGTTCGTTCATGACGTCAAAATCGACCGCATTTTTGACTTCAGGTCTGTTTAGGGTAATCTTTGAAATACCATTCTTCTCATAAGACAAAATCACCTTTTTCAAAATACCGCCCCCCTGCATTGATTATGCTCATCCCTGATCAGAGGGTCAGACCCTCTGATCAGGGATGAGCATAGTTTTAACTTTGGGAGTGAAGTCTGTAATCCTTCACTTTCATCAACATTTGGATTAGAAATCACTACTACATACGTCCCGGGATAAAAAAAGGCAGGGAGGAAATGGCATCCTCCCTGCGTCAATTACGACCATTATTTGTTTACAACGTCTTTTCCTTTGTAGGATCCGCAAGCTTTACATACACGATGGGAAAGCTTAGCTTCACCGCACTCCGGACAATTTACCATGCCAGGTACGCTCAATTTGATGTGCGTACGACGCTTGTTTTTACGGGTTTTACTCGTTCTGCGAAAAGGTACTGCCATGACTGACACCTCCTTGAATATTCGTTCAATAGATAAAGCACAAACTTGGTTACTTGTCGAAAAACTTCTCCAGGTCTTTCAGCCTTGGATCGACCTTTTTTGCCTGTTCCTCGGAAGAGACCATTTCCCAGTCTTTCCCTTCGGCAGGTGCAGGGCCTTCCTTAGCTTCACTGAAAACCTGCATCGGCTTTTCAAGCAAAATACGTTCTTTTACGTAAGGCAATAAATCTACCGTGTTATCTTCCAACTCATGAACGTCATCTTCCTCTTCGAAGGTGGCCCATTCTTCCAACTTGAAAATCTCGTTGGCTTCGATTGAGAAAGGATACTCAACATCATTCAAAGTCCTTGCACACGGAAGTGTCATTGACCCGTCAATCTGCAGACGAAACGTCACAGAATCCCGGGCAAAGACGGCTTCGCCTTTCACGTGAACCGGGGTGATTTCCCGGATTTCACGATCTGTCGTTTTTACATCCGAAACATCAACCGATTCGTCGATGTGTAATCCTTTTTCCTTATAGGATAACAACTGTTGAACCGACCATTTCATTCTTTTTCACCTCAAGACAACAAATGTTATTATATCCTTGCAAAAATCGTTTGTCAAGGTAACTTCTTTACATCGTACTGATTTTTTATCATTTACGAAATCCCATCATAGCAAACATTTAATCAAAATAAAACGATTGACCACAGTATTTCACCTTCCCCGTAAAAAAACGGTTTAAACCAGCCTGTTTTTTGCTTATCCTTATAAATAGACAAGTTTTAACATGAAAACCCGTTTTGTCTCGGTTATCCTTACACTTATCCCAACATTCAGGAGGTACTTCCTTTGAAAACAGTCGGACTTGTTGTTGAATATAACCCTTTTCATAATGGACACTTGTATCACCTTACTGAATCCAAAAGAGTAACAAACGCGGACGCGGTCATCGCGGTGATGAGCGGATCGTTTCTTCAGCGTGGTGAACCGGCCCTTGTCGATAAATGGGCACGGACGAAGATGGCTCTTCTCGGAGGCTGTGATATTGTGATTGAGCTTCCTTACCTTTATGCGGTCCAGCATGCAAGCCTCTTTGCCAGAGGTGCAGTGGCGGCTCTCGATCAGCTCAAAGTTGATACCGTTGCCTTTGGCAGTGAAGACGGCAGCATTGACCGGTTTCAGGAAACAATCAGGTTTATGGAGCAGAATAAGGCGTCCTATGAAAAATATCTTCACCTCTATTTACAAAAGGGCTTTAGCTACCCGAGAGCGTCGAGTGCAGCCTACAGTGAAATCAAGCCCCCTGCCTTTAACGGGGTCGACTTGAGCGCACCCAACAATATTCTCGGAATCCAGTACTGCGAGGCGGTTAAAGATCTGGAGAGCTCTATCACGCCTTATACCATCACGCGTGAAAAAGCGGGCTATCACGACCCGGAACCGGGGGACAGTGCTATTGCCAGTGCCACTTCCATTAGAAACAGGCTCCTTTCGGAGGAGTATTCCCTTGATGATGTCCGTCCATTCGTACCGGAAACAACATTTGACGTCCTTAAGGAATTTTACAAAACTCACGGCCAGTGGCATCAGTGGAACGATTATTTCCCTTACATCCAGCATCAGCTCATTACTAAGTCCCCAAAAGAGCTCGGGTTGATTTATGAAATGGAGGAAGGGCTTGAATACCGGTTTAAAAAAGCCGTTACGAAAGCCGGTGACTTTGAATCGTTTATGGATTATGTAAAAACGAAACGCTACACACGAACGAGGCTGCAACGCTCTTTGGTTCATCTTCTTCTCGGAACCACAAAAAAGCAGGCCGGAGAGCTTGTTCATCCTCTCAGACCTGAATACATCCGGGTTCTCGGGATGAGTGAGAACGGCAGGAATTATCTGAATGGGATAAAAAAGGAGATTGACGTTCCCCTTATTTCCAATGCCAGTAAAGGTGACAGCATCCCTGCCCTGGAAAAAGATATTCAGGCTGCGACTGTCCACTATCTCCCCCTTGTTCTCAGGGGCACCGGTTCACCTGTAAGGGAATATACAGCTCATCCAATTAGGGTAAATAAAAACGAAGAAGCCTCCATTTAAGGAAAGGCTCCTTCGTTTTTTTATCCAAGTTCCTGCTCCAGGTATTCCAGGGCTTCTTCAAACGAATCAACTCCAACTACCTCCATGTCGGTACCGATCGATTCTGCTGTTTCCAGTGCAATATCGTAATTTGACCCTTCCAGTCCGTTTTCATTGGGAGCAAAAAACACTTTCGCACCTGCGCGGTCTGCTGCAATCACTTTTTGCTTGACACCGCCAATACGTCCCACTTCTCCTTCTTCACTGAGGGACCCTGTGCCGGCAATCTGGTTTCCTTTTGTAATGTCCTCTTCCACCAGCTGATTATATATCTCAAGAGCAAACATCAGACCTGCAGACGGCCCCCCGATCTGTGCAGTATCGATTGACACATCCGGATTTCTCACCAGTTCACGGTCCGTTACGGGATGTGCAATTCCGATCCCTCCCCGCTCCCCTGTCGGATCAAGCTCTTCCGGGAACTTTTCTACGGTTAAGGTTACGTCCTGTCTTTCTTCTTCCCGTTCGATCACAAGATCAACTTCGTCTCCGATATCAACTGACCCCAGTTCTTCCAGAAGATCTTCTGCCTTCAATGTTTCTGTTCCGTTCACTTCGACGATCCGATCACCAACTTCCAGTTTTCTCTCGGCATCCATTCCTTCTACGAAGCTTGTAACAAGAACACCGTAGTTTTCAAAGTAGGCTTCTTTTCCAGCCGCATTGTAGGCAATTAAAACAGCCACATCCTGAGAACTTGTCATCATCACAAGCTGACGTTGATGATACTCTTCATCTGACTCACCTTCAGGGCGGATCAGGTTCTCTGCGATCAGATCACGATCATCAGATAACAGGGACCATACATAATTTATCGTATTCGCCCTTCCCATCCTCACAGTGGTAAGGCTCAGTGTTCCTTCATAATCGTACCCTTCCTCTACTTCAATCACTTCACTGAGAACTTTTGCATCTCCCGGAATGCTGAAGTAATAGGGAAGCTGATAAAAATTCACGAACAAAAGCACCAGTATAAAGATCGTCCACCGGAAAACCGACCCTTTAATCGTTTTCCCTCTCGTCTCTCTCATGATGTTTCTCCTTCCATGCGGCTATTCTCTCTTTAAAAACATCGAGGTTTTTTTCCATCTCTTTTTCACCCTGCAGGATAATTTCTTCCACATCCGTAAACTGTGTTGCTTTAATGTGTCTGAAGATGGGCCTGATCATCAGATCCGACTCTATTTCCCGATATCTTACCATTTCTTTTTCCATGATGTCCATACTCTGGATAATCACATCGTAAATGGAAGTGATCTCGGGTTCCGTATTAAAATACGACACATCCACGGCAATGACCATGTCAGCTCCCATGCTCTTCACAACACTGACAGGGACCCTGTCAATCACACCCCCGTCAACAAACAGCCGACCGCCGATCCGTTCAGGTACGAGGATGCCGGGTATAGCAATACTTGCACGGACAGCCTGGGTAACATCCCCGTCCTTAAAAACAACTTTTTCCCCTTTTTTGAGATCCGTTGCTACAATCGCCATTTCAGGGGAGAGCTCTTCTATCTTTTTCTGCTTAACGAGCATTTTGATGATGCTTTTTGCTTTTTCCCCTTTAATAAAGCCCATTTTCGGCACAGTAAAATCAAGGAAATACTTCCGTCTGAACTGCATTGCCATTTTTTCCATCGTCTCAGGTGTATGGCCTGCTCCGAACAGGGCACCGACGAGGGCTCCCATACTGCTGCCGGCGATGTAGTCCACCTGGATGCCTTCCCGCATAAGTACCTTTAATACACCAATATGGGCAAACCCCCTCGACCCGCCTGAGCCAAGAGCCAAACCAATCTTCGGGTTCATGTCTTTCCCCCTGTTCCGTCCCGGTCGTATGTGACGTTTAAGGTCTAAACGCACTCAGTAAACGTATATTTAACCGAGGACAAGTTTATGATGATTCTGCCTGAGAGGAGGCCTGATCTTTTGACAGCCTCATCGTTTAAAACAATGGTTCTTGGAGGTACGGCCACGTTTCTGGCTGTCTCTTTTATATTGTTTCCAAAAGATGCCTATGAAGCCTCCATACGCGGCTTGAACATGTGGTGGGAGGTGGTCTTTCCTTCCCTGCTTCCATTTTTTATTATGAGTGAATTTCTTATCAGCTTTGGTGTCGTTACCTTTGTCGGTGCTTTGTTTGAGCCTGTGATGCGGCCGTTATTCAGAGTTCCCGGTGTGGGCGGTTTTGTGTGGAGCATGGGGATGGCTTCGGGTTTTCCCGCCGGGGCAAAGCTTACGGCACGTCTTCGCAAAGATAAAAAAATCACCAGAATCCAGGCTGAACGACTCGTTTCATTTTCCAATGCTTCCAACCCCATCTTTATTTTCGGAGCCATCGCCGTAGGTTTTTTCCATAACCCTGCACTTGGTTTCCTCCTCGCCGTCTGTCACTACGGAGGCAACCTTCTCGTAGGACTTGCTATGCGATTTTACGGTACGGATGAGGAGAAAGAATCCAAACAGACCACACCCCGCTTCTCACTCCGGCATGCCTTCAGGCTGATGCACCAAGAGAGAAGGAAAGATACGCGGCCTCTTGGAAAGATGATGGGTGATGCCGTTTCATCTGCGGTCACAACATTGTTAATGATTGGCGGGTTTATCATTTTATTCTCAGTATTGAATCGTCTGCTTACGGTTATGCACGTTTCTGAAATGTTAGCGATATTGATTACTATTATACTTACTATCCTTCATATTCCCAACGAATTAAGTCCTGCTCTGATCTCCGGGCTGTTTGAAATTACGCTTGGCAGCCAGATGGCCAGTGTCGCTGCAGGCACCTCTTTGTATCACCAGGTGCTCATCACAAGCTTTATTCTTGGCTTTAACGGTTTCAGTGTTCAAGCTCAGGTTGCAAGTATCCTTGCTGAAACAGACATCCGGTTTAAACCGTTCTTTTTTGCTCGTGTCCTTCACGGGTTTCTGGCTATGGTTCTGGCAGCCTTTTTATTCGAACCTTTATATACAAACGGCACAGGCCGTACAGCAACAGAGGTATTTGCTCCCGTAAATACTGAGCACGTGAACACATTTTTCATTTCTGTATATGAATGGCTCACTCATTTCGGCGGTCTGGTTACGCTGGGTGGTCTCCTCCTGTTTGTACTTCTTAAAGCAGGGCGGGCCCTAAAGGAAACGAAGAGTATTATGTAACTTCCATAGCTCTCACAGCTTAACAATGAAAAAGAGAGAGTGATTCAAGGTGGCCTTATACCTTACGAGTCACTCTCTCTTTTTTCAGCTGTTCAGTTTTTCACGCAGGGCAGTCTGCACCTGTTCAGGAACAAGATCGCTCACATCTGCATCATACTTAGCCAGTTCTTTTACAATACTTGAACTGAGATAGGAATAATGATGATTGGTCATCATAAAAAACGTTTCGATCTCTTCATCAAGCTTGCGATTGATTGAAGCCATCTGAAGCTCATACTCAAAATCAGAAACAGCACGAAGTCCTTTAATAATCGCACTCGCCTTTTTTTGCCTCGCATATTCGATAAGAAGACCATCAAAACTGTCCACTTCTACATTTTCAAGGTGAGAAGTTGTTTCCTTGATCAGCTTTACCCGCTCCTCCACAGAGAACAGGGGCTTTTTACTGCGGTTATTTAAAACGGCAATGATTACTTTATCAAAAATTTTGGCGCCTCTCGTTACAATATCGAGATGCCCCACTGTAACAGGATCAAAGCTTCCGGGGCAGATTGCAATTTTACTCATCTTCTTTTTCTCCCTTCCCGTGCATGTAAATGGATATCACTGTGTCACCGTATTTCTCCTCTCGTACTTTCACAAGTGTTTCGTATGTATCATCCAGGCTCACCCTTACATCGTGCTCTGCAATGATCTTCCCATTCTCTTCAAGAAGGTCATTGTTTGAGATAAAGCTGAGTTCTTCAGGGATCTGCTGTTTTGCATAAGGCGGGTCGAGGAAGATAAACGTGAATTGCTTTTCCCGCTTTACAAGAGCCTGAAGGGCACGTCTGGCATCATTTTTATAAACTTCAGTCCGGGATTTCAGCCCGCAGGCAGCGATGTTGGCGCGTATGGTCTGAATCGCCTTAAAGTCTCTGTCGACAAACACTGCTTTTTCAACTCCACGGCTCAGGGCTTCGATGCCAAGCCCTCCTGCTCCGCCATAGAGATCGAGAACCGTTCCCCCTTCAAAATAGGGTCCGATCATATTAAATATGGATTCTTTTACTTTATCTGTTGTCGGCCGTGTCGAATCACCAGGTACGGCTTTTAAAGACACACCTTTATTTTTACCGCTGATCACTCTCATGTTCCTGCTCCTCTGTATTGGTTCTTGTTCAGGCGACGGAATGTTTTTCTTCCGTCTCCATTATTCGTGCTTTTATCGTAGCACAAAACAGATTGAAGCAAAAATTTCCTGATACAGCATTTGTCAATCTATGTTAATTTACGTGTATAAAGATTGGGTACTTGACCATAATAAGGATAGCAACATGATACCAATGTTGCTGACAACCGCGGAGAAGACTTACGTTTCCCCATAAGTTCTTCCTCCGGTTTCTCCTCTCCCATTGCCCTGGTAAGTGTGAACCGGCTTTACGGCCGGGTGCTTATTATAGGGTACCCGCAGAAGGTTGCTTCTGCGGGATTTTTTTGTTGTTAATTCTATAATGCAGGCTACTCTGAAAAAGAATTCAAACTCAGCTTCATTGAACGGAATATACTCCCTTTCCGCGGACTCGCGCCGAGCCTCCTCTGGGCTTCTCCCATGCGGGGTCTCGCCTGTCTCGCGCTTCCGCAGGAGTCTCGTGTATTCCGTTCAACTACAATGCGCTGTAAAAATCAGAAGAAGAGGATAACTCAGTCGAGAAAAAGATCCGAGCCCGCTTGCGGAATTGAATACGAAAGTAAATACGAAATTAAAAAACCTCCGCCCAAAGGCGAAGGTTTATAATCCCATTTTATAGTCATACTCTTTTGCTTTGTCAGGCTTGGAATTTTGAAATTCCGTGTTGAGCCAGGGGCGCATGGACATGGAGACACGTTTGACAAAGTGGTAGGATTCCAGCTTTTCCATCGTCTGTTCCACTTTTTCCCCGTCGCAATACAGCACAACGTATTTCATTTTTCTTGAAACGTAATGAATGTTTCCAAATCGCCGCAGCTGTTTCACGTGCTTCAGCGACTGAATCCAGACAGCCAGTCCGACACGATTTCCAATCACGCTCTTCCCCGTCCCCTTTTCCTGTATATGTTAACGTAAGTGTAGCACTACTCCTAAAAGGTGGCAAGCGTTCCCGGTGGGATCAGGAGCAGCCGCAGCTGCCTCCGGAACCACATCCGCCACTGCACCCGTCCTGGTCAAAGAACGGATTTCCTGTAGGCACCTTCACGCTTTTGGATACCGTATCAGCGATAATCAGACTTACGTCGCGGAGCATACTTTCAAGCTCTTTTTCCGCTTTTTTATATTCTGCAATCGAATCATGCAGATCCACCATTCGCTTAGCTTCCCGGACTTCTTTTGTCACCCGTTTGTAGTCAGGGTGGTACTTCCCAAAACGTTGGACTTCGTCGTAATCTTCCTTGAGTTTCAGGAATTCACTGACGAGGCGTGCCGCCTCTTTATCCTTATCCATCCGTTTTTTTGCATCTATATAATCAACGTACACTTCTGATGAAGTAACAAAGTCTCCGAGATCGTAAGCAGAATGGAGGACGTCTGCACTTGTTGCTGTAGTAATCATAGTAAAACACCTCCGTTACCATTATAGCACGTTCCGGGTGTTACATTTCAATACTTGATTGGTTCGCCATCTTCACACCCGGATATCCCTTGATCTCAGTCATAAGCCTGAACAGGGCTTCATCCTTTTTCTTTGCTTCAATCATCACATCCAAAACGTCCACACTCCCGTTGATTTCCTGCAGGAAAGACCAGATTCTGTTTACATCAATATAATCTGCGTGACTTTTGTCCATGGGATGCTCTCTTGGACTGGATATGTGTATCTTAACTGGGAGATCACTTCCGTCCCACGTGCCGGCAACCCGGTCCCAAAACGTTTCAACCGGCGTCCCTCCGTTTACATCATGATGGTGAAGATCGAACACAAACGGTACTCCAAGCTTCTCCCCGAGATAGAGGGCATGCTCTACCGTATAATTCGTATCGTCATTTTCAAGGATCAGCATCTCACTAAGGGTTACCGGTATGTCCTGAAACCGTTCAATAAACGTTTCAAGTCCTTTTTCCACTCCTTGTTTCTTCCCGCCAATATGAAGCACACACCTGTGACGGGGGGCTTGATTCATCCCTTTTAAAAGACGGTAGTGATACATAAGAACCTGAAGTGAGCGTTTGAACACATCATCGTCGGTCGTATTAAGGACTGTGTAATGATCCGGGTGAAACCCTGTACGGATCCTGTGCCTCGTAATCAGCTCTCCCAGCTCCGCCAGTGCAGGGCGAATCGCCCTATCCCACTTCCACCCTTCAGTCAGAGGGTGTCCTGCCAGAGGAACGAGTCGGGATGATAGACGAAATAAAGCGATATCATGGGCTGCGTTATGTTTAATGAGCCTTTTGCAGTTCTCAATATTTTTAATCGAAATTCTCTCAAGCTTACGGATAGCAGCATTCCGGTTATCCAGCTTCTCAAACTGGGCGGCCGTCATCGTATGGGAAGGGGAAGCATTTGTAAGAGACATACTCATTGCAACGTATCCGAACCTGACAATCATGTAGCTTCCTCCTCTGAAAGATTATCTCCAAGTTGATCAGGGTGGATAAAGGCAATTCGTTCAATTGAATCGATCTGGATCTTCTTCTCATCAAGTGTGTGAATGTATGGCCTTCCTTCACCAAGAGCATGGATCGATTCAATTTCAATGACCGATTGCCGGCCTGCCGGATCTTCAATCAGCACAGCCGCTTCCATGATAAGTGCCTGTCGCACCAGACGTAAAAGCATTGTTTTATCATAGCCTAAAAGAGAAAACCACTGCCTCGGCAGCTGCCCGATATCTTCTTTATATGGATGCCTGTGACCGCCTGATTCCTGCACAGTCCATCCTTTGCTTCCGGTCTCTTTTTTATGTACCTTTGGAACGGACTTCGTTTCATTGAGCAGTCCTGCTTTTTTCAGAAATCCTGCTGCTTTACGCCCGTCCTGCTGAGAAACAAACAAATGATCCTGGAGGGAAAAATAATCAACTTCCTTTTTATCAAGCAGAGACATACATGTCTCCGCAGCATGGATGTCCTGGATATGGAAACAATGAAAGAGTCCCTTTTCCTTCACAGGCGTTTTCTCGTTGATCCACCGTGCAAACTGCTGCTCATAACGCTTCGGGTCAATAAAAACCCCTCTGAATTTTTCAAAGAACGTTTCCACCTCAGGACCTGCCTGAACACTTTCTTTGTTAAAAATAACATGGGCTCCCCCTGATGAAAACACTTCAGGATTTACTTGCAGACTCCCCCACCTGAGAAGATGCCAGATAACCCCGGGATTAACCCCGGAAGGTATAATCATTTCAAAGTTCCCAAGATCCATAATGTACTGTTGATCATAAAGATCAATCAATTCCAGACCACAGCCGGACAAAACGCGCCCGTCCCCCTGAATCATGACACCGTAGGAAATTAGGTCATCGTCTTCCTCACATTCAAGGGGAGTGCCGTGAATAAATGCATGGACATCCATTTTATCTTGTTTCGTTTTCAATGAAAAAAGAGCGGCTTGTTCCATGACGTCATCAAAGCGGTTATGTAAAAAAGAAAGGAGCAGGTCTTCATTCCATCTGTTATTATCAATGCAGCCGAGACGTTTCATGGCCGCAAGAACCCATTTCTCTATTGCCGTGTGGTCCTTTCTCACTTTCGTAACGTTTTGCGTATACAGACGGTTCAGGGCATTCATTGTATTCCAGAAAAAGAGCCCCGGTTCTCCGGGAGGAAGAGACCCTTCTTTATTTAAAAAAGCCCTCTTCCATTCTCTCGGGACGAGCTCGCAGTGGTGATTTTCATAGGAAAGATGAAAAATAATCCCCGCTGCTGAAAGCCGCTCCCCCGCTCTTTTATCAAGGTAGGATTCACGTTTCGCGCTCGCACCTGCATCACCGAGGTCTTTTTTTAACAGGTGTGCAAGAACATTTTTCTCGCGAACACTGAGCTTAGCCATCACAGCAGCTGCACTTTCGTGTGAAACATCTTGAAGGGGGGGAATTCCTCGGTGTTTCCTCTCTTTTTCAACAGATTCTATTTTTTCATTCCCGGTTAATGAAAGTATTGTAGCGAGTTTCACGATGTCCACTCCTCTGATTCATACTCATAGCCTTGCTCGATCATAAAAAGCTGCCGGTTTCCTGCCCTTTCCTCTTCCTTTGTGCCCGCGGTGACCAAGGAGTAAAACGTTACACTCCTGCCTTTGTCAGACAGCCGCAAAAGTCTGCCGATACGCTGTGCTTCTTCCTGACGGGACCCGTACGCCCCGGAGAGCTGAATCCCAACCTGGGCATCGGGCAAATCGAGTGCAAGGTTGGCTACTTTGCTCAGAATAAGCGTTGTGACTTTTGAATCCCTGAAAGCCTGAAACAGCCGTTCCCGTTCTTCTTTAGGCGTCTCCCCTGTAATAAGAGGAAAGCCAGTACGCTCTCTCACCTGTTTGAGCTGGTTGAGATAGCTCCCGATAACGATTATTTTTTCTCCCTGATGTCTTTCAAGAAGTGTTTCCAGAACGTCAAGTTTCTTCAGGTTTTCACTCGCATGTCGGAACTGTTCACGCTTACTTTTATACCAGTGTGCCACTGCGTCTTCTTCACTGAACTGTACTCTTATTTCTTTACATACAGGCTTTGCAATCCAATGATTTTGTTCAAGCATCTGAATCCCTGCCTCATACCGTTTCGGGCCGATGAGACTGAAAATATCTTTTTCTTTTTTATCCTCACGTACACACGTTGCCGTCAGCCCCACCCGCCTTGTGCTGTGCAGAAGAGCCGCAAAGCGAAACAGTGGTGCCGGAAGCAGGTGGACTTCATCATAAATAATCAGTCCCCACCTGCGATTCTGAAAGAGGGGAAGATGAGAAAAGCTGCCGTTCTTCGATTTCCTGTGGGTCAGCATCTGATACGTTGTAATGGTAATCGGGAACATCGTCTGCTGCCCCGGTCTGTATATGCCGACTGACCCTTCCTTTACTGTCGTTTTGTTTTTAATTTCCCTCTCCCACTGCCTGAGAGATGTATCATTAGGTGTTAATACAAGGACTTCCTGTTTGATCTCTGCCATGATTGCTAAACCGACGATCGTTTTTCCGGCACCGCATGGAAGAACGATCACCCCGTTCCCCCCGTCCAGATGCCTTCTCTTTATCAGGGATTCACAGGCTTCTCTCTGATAGGGTCTTAACATGACTTCCGGCTTAAGGCTGATGGAAGCTTCCGTGCCTTCTTCGTATCCTCCGGAATCTCTGACCGGGTACCCTGCGTCCATAAGTGTCTGTTTTATTCTGCTTCTGTCAGCAGGCCGGATGGCCATGGCTTCGTAACCGTCTTTTGTGATAAGAACCTCTTCTTTTTCACAGAACAAAGAAATAAGTAATCCCTTTTTCTTTGAAACGATGTACAGCTTACCTTTTTTTCCTTTAATTATTTCCAAAAGGTTAAAACGTTCACACTGCTCTTTTATCCAGTCCAAAAGCGCATGTGGGGGATTCACCTTGGAAAAATCAGTTAAAAAAGAAGCCAGTTCTTCATAGGTAATTCCCTGCTCGCAGGCATACCAGATAGAATATTCACTCATCCGGTAAACATGAATAGCTGAAGGTGTTTTTATAAGATCAGCAATTTCCTGAATGACAGGATGAATGATTTTGTATTCTCTGTGGTTTGTCTGAACATAGATCATCCTGTCAGCTTGTACTAAAAGGGGCCGTTCCGGATTCATTTCTATCACCCTGCTTGTCGTGACTTCTATCTGTTAATGTCTGTGATTGGTCCGATTTTTATACAGTGACAAAGTTCTTGTATGTGGTGGAAGTATTGTTTGTGCGGGGTCAAATAGTTAAGGAGATATTAAAAAGTGCGGGCCTTCTGTCGGCTGGTATAGAGGGTTAAAAAGAGTTTAAATTCCCACATATCCGGAAGGAAATCTGGAATTCTTAATATAAAATTCCCAATCCTTAATATTTGTACCTTTATTATTAACATAAATCCCCAAATAAAGATCGTTCCGAGTTGTGCCGACCAACAAACAGCAAGCAGAAAACTCTTTTCCATTTTAAAGTATTTCAAATCTTTTTAATTAAAAAAGGGAGACCCCCCTCATCTCCCCGAATTGCATTTACGTTAAATTCCTACTGCTGCTGTCCCATTTGTCTCACCATATCAAACAGCATAGCTGCCAGATTGACATTGTTTTGAATACGGTCCATTCTCTGTGGAAAGGTTTTTCCGTAGAATACCTTTGCTTCTTTTTCCATCTCACTTAATAAACCAGGATTTCTCCCTAATTTCCTGTACCATTCCGGGTGCATTCTCAAGTACTTCCATAGTTCGGGCTGGGTCCTGATATGCTGGATGACTTCTGTTCTCATTTCCACGCCTCCTTTTAATCTTCTTTATAAGAAAACGGGGACGATGAGGTATTCGTATTGGAAGGTCCGGATGAATCGGGCCTGAATGTGGATAAGAGCTGCTGGATGGATGTAAGGGCACCGTTAAATTGTGTAAGCTGATTTTGCAGATCATTCATATTCATTGATTTAATCATTGACAGAATACCGGCAGCGGTTACTGCTGACTTTGGTGAGGCTGCACCTTCTTCAGACTCCTCCTCTGGAGTTTGACTCGTTTTGGTCCCGGTAACAGATCCGGTCTTATACTCATCCCAGACCGGGTCGTCCTCTCCGAATAACACCCATTCTTCATAAAGGTCCTGAAGTGTTTTTTCCTTTGCTTTCACATCCCGCAGCACGTGTGGGTTTTCTTTAACAAACGCTTTAAATTTCAAAACATCAGGATGCAATGACTTTCCCAACGTACTCACCTCCTAAGCGAATTCCTGTTCCTTATTACTATAGTAGTAAAACGCCTATGAGAATGTGAGCCTAATTTTTTGACTGTGTTAAAGAACATTGCAGAATACACGACTAAGGGATCAAGTTGGCAGGCTGAGACTCCGGAGTGGGCTTTTCCCGGAGGAGTGTCGCACATTCGCTCCAATCACGTTTTTTAAAATAAAAATGCTCTTTTAACCAGCATACAAATAAAGCTAATTAATAATCGCTTTGAATAGCGGTTGCTGTTCAACAACAGAGCCTGAATTAATGAGATCACTTGACTTTTTCAGTGCCCTCACGGAGCACGAGGGGGTCACCGCCGCTCCGTGGGAAATGGAGTGCGATATACACAAATCAACACCCGAGTTTAACATAGCAAATTCTTAAGTGTACCAACCTGAATTCCTGGAACAAAGAGCTCTCAGGCATCTGGTTGCTGCTTATCCGAAGTGAGCTTTTGTCCATCAATCAAAAAGAAGACACTTCGAGGAATGCTCTGAAGTGTCTTCTGGTTCATCAATTTACCAAGGTGTCATAAAGTTCTGTGTGTAAAAGTCGCGGTGCACGCCGACTCCGAGGTGGGAAAGGTCTTCATTCATCAGGTTTACCCGGTGTCCTTCACTGTTCAGCCAGCCTTCCATAGCAGAAGCTGCATCAACATATCTTGCAGCAATATTTTCAGCTGCCCGCTGATACTGAACACCCCCGTTTGTAAGGCGTTCGCCAAGATCTCCCCGTGTTGGTGACTGGTGGGAAAAGTAGCCATTATCCCGCATGTCCTTACTGTGCCCATAAGCAACAAGTGACGTGTCTTCATCCCAATCGAGGGGAGGCAGGCTGTGTTTTTCCCTGAAATTGTTGGTCAGATCAAAAATCTGTCTGGCCATTCCTTCTTCAACCTTCTCCCATTCCTCTTCACTAAGAGCTGGTTTCTCGGGAAGAGACCCTCTGTAAGTAAGGGAATAGGGCTGCTGCTTCACCAGTGTTTCCGCTTCAATAAAACGGATTGAAGAGAGTTCCTCTTCAAAGGTGTCAAAATACAGCTGAACCCAGACGCCATCAATTTCAACGAGTGGGTGTGACTGAATCTCCCGTGGTGAGAGCGTAAATTGAAAGTCGCCGGAAACAGCTGCTTCCCTTTCAAACGTCCACTCTTCTTCAAGCCGGTCATAGGAATCTCCAAGATTAAACGGAGCAGTCTGGTCGTTTGGTACGTTCGTATAAATCGTAACGATACGCCCTTCTTCCACTCCTGCCTGCACATACCGGTCACTTTCATTCCATACATACCAATTATAACCATATTGGGAAGGCTCAGTACGGTCGGGTTCACCGTATTGATTAACAAGTACATCGGTATTTTCACCAATCAAATCATAAAAAGGCTCCCCCGGCGTCTCCCCATTCCGGGATTGTTCTTCGTCTGGCTCCCCATGAGGGTCGGCTGTCACTTCCTCAGATTCAATCTGCTCTTCTTCAGCATCTTCTTCGTGAAGCTCCTCTTCCTCTTCAACAGCTTCCGAGTTATTTTCAGGCACCTCTTCTTCAGGTGCATCCTCTTCGATATAGGAAGGCGTATCATCACCTACCGTGGGCATTTCTTCAGGCATTTCTTCAATTAAGTATTCTTCGGTTTGTTCATCCAGAAATAACATAAATGCAATAAGTCCAAGTCCGAATACAATAAAAACCAGTTTCAATATAATCCGCATAGTTACTCCTCTCTGATGACCCCTTACTTTAGCTCACTTCTTTTTGTTTCCAGTTAAATCCTGCCTCAAACGTAAACCTTACAAAAAATTATACATTTTGGCAACTGTCTGTTTAAATCAGCCGGCAAAAAAAGAGGCTCCCTAAAAGGAACCTCTTTTTTGGACAGACTGATTTTAATGATGAGCTTCCGGTCGCTCAGAAATTTCATTCAGTGCAAAGCTTGCTTCGTCAGTCGTTGACGTGTGGGTAGCCAGGTCTCCGAGCGACACGATACCAACCAGCTTTTGTCCGTCAACAATCGGAAGGCGGCGGATCTGTTTTTCAGCCATCATCTGAGCCGCCTGATCAACAATCATACCTGAATCAGCTGTAATGAGGTGTTCACTCATCACTTCTTTTACTTCGCAGGAGTTCGGACGTTTTTCCGCTACACCACGTAATACAATGTCACGGTCTGTAACCATGCCTAGGAGATGATCACCTTCGCACACCGGGATAGCCCCAACATCAAGGTTCTTCATTTTCGTTGCTGCCGTGTAAAGATTATCGTCCGGTTTGCAACATTCCACTTCCGCTGTCATAACGTCTCTTAAGCTTTTCATACCTTTTACCCTCCATGATCAAAATGTCATACACCGTTACTTTAACCATGAAAGCTGAATTTATTTATAAAAAGGTAGTAAACCGTGTCAAATCAGTGAATTATACATTAAAAACAGGAACGTTTCGTTGCATCCGGCGCCAATTCGTAATATGATTATAAGGAATGAACTTGAGACCGCTTTTGGGAGGTAAAACAGATGAAATTTGAAGCACATGAACTGGAAGGCCTTGAAATTGAATTTCAGGCACTGGAAAACGTTATGGACGGATTAGGTTTTACGCACGTTTGGGATTATGAGCGTGTTACCTTTGATTATAAGATTGTTGATCAAGTGCGCGATGACGTATACTATTTCCGTGTTCAGGGTTATGCCATTGAAGGTGAAATTCCTCAGCCTCACAGCATTGTGAAGATTATGAAGACATTCCTTGGCAAGCACTACTATCCACACGGTGTTGAGTATGATAACGAAGAGTTTCCAAAGCATATCGTAGAAAAGTGCAAAAAGAAAATTGCAGGTGTTCAAAAACAGCTCGCGGAAGAAGTAAACTAAGGTACATAAAACAAGCCGTTACCGAACATTACGTACGTTGCAGGACACAACACGTACATTGACTTCCTGTACAGCTACAGAAGTCATGTCGTATAAGTGATCTGCCATGTATACCTGGAGCTTTCGACACACTGAATGGATGGGATAGCCGTCTTCGATGACGACCTCCAGAGTGATCGAAAGCTTTTCTTTTTCTTCACCGCCGCAAAACCGGAGTTTAACCGATGATAAGGAATCTTTTAACCTCTGGTCCTCATTCACTAATTGTAAAAAAGGGTTTGTGGATGTCCATTCCTTAAAAAGATGGTACACGTACTGTCTGAGAGCTTTAATGGAAATGGATACATCTCCTTTAGACTTTTCGTGCGAGAGGATATGCACGTTTTTTTTCATGAAAACACTCCTTCCTGTTTTTGAATTACGACTGTCAATGACCAGGCTTTCAGTCTATAATGAGGTAGAGAGTTAAGAGCCGGAAAGGGGTTTACTGGTGACACTGAAAAACTATAAAAAGTACGTTTACATTGGTATCGGAATACTGGTTGCAGCCCTTTTTTTCTACTTCATTATGCCGGTATCAATACCTCTGATCCTAGCGCTTGTAACGGCTCTGTTTTTAACACCGGCCGTCACCGCTTTAAGTACCCGGACCCGCCTGAAGCGTAGTATATCTGTGTTTGCGGTCTTTATGATATTTTTATGTATTATCAGTTTGTCCACATACATCCTAACAACAAAGGCCGTTACCCAGGTGAACCAGTTTGTTGAAAGTCTTCCCCATACGGTCAATGAGATCGCCTTTGCATGGAACGGCTTTCTGGATAACCTGAACGAACAGCTTGGTGAAATATCCCCGGACCTTGTAAGGGAGCTTGACAGACAGGTTACCTATACGCTCGGGAACTTTCGGACGTATTTTGAAGATATCAACTTTGTGAATCATGTGACCAATTTTGTGATTAAAATACCGTCATACCTTGTTTCACTGATCGTATATTTAATTGCGCTTTACTTGTTTTTACTGGAACTGCCGCGTCTTAAGAAAAAAATGTTCTCCTATATGACTGAAAAGACGCAGGAAAAAGTCCGCTTTATGAGTTCCCGTCTATCCTATGTCATCTTCGGCTTTTTCAAGGCACAGTTTCTGGTTAGTATCATTATCTTTATTGTCACCTTTATCGGGCTTCTGTTTATAGCACCTGAAGTTGCCTTAATCATGTCCATCATCATCTGGATCATTGATTTTATCCCGATTATCGGATCGATTGCAGTACTTGCTCCATGGGCCTTGTATCACTTAATTGCAGGAAATACCATACTTGCCGTTCAGCTGCTTATTTTGGCTGCTGTACTTCTTATTATCAGGCGTACAGTGGAACCAAAGGTTATGGGACATCATATCGGGCTTTCCCCCCTTGCGACCCTGATTTCTTTGTATATTGGACTTCAGCTTATTGGAATCCTTGGTTTTATTCTCGGTCCTCTCGTTGTTATTCTGTTTACGAGTGCTAAAGAAGCCGGGATCATAAAATTTAATTTCAAAGTGTAAAACCGTTCGCTCCTTCCCCTCCGGGAAGAAGACGAACGGTTTTTTTGGTCCTTTTCCTTGTATTTTCATGCTCATCTTCGTGAACAATTTACTATTTAGGAAGAACGATGGTGTTTGCTTGAGTTATTAAAGAGTTTGCTGGGCTTTACGGAAAACTTTTCTCCGGTTATGCAGAGTTTATTGGACTTTATGGAGAACTTTCTGCCTTTTATGCAGAGTTCAAAGGACTTTATGAAGAACTTTTCGCCATATATGCAGAGTTTTAGATCATTTAAAGAGAATTCGTCATATTTCGATAACGCTCTCATTGGTCTTGATCCAGTGTTAAACTCGGATAAGGATACGTTACCTTTCTACGCCGTCCCCGCGGAAAGGGAGTGTAATCAGCCTAAATCAACACCGTGTTTAATAAAGCCTGCAAAAAAACCGGCAGTCCACTAAGGAACTGCCGGTTCTTATTAAATGCCCAGAATAGCGCGCCACACATTGGTTGTTTCACCAGGCGGGAAAATAACGTAAAGAAGGAGATACACCATAACACCGGAGCTTGCCGAGATAAACCAGACAACGGATGTCACAGGACCAAGACGTCTGTGGACACTGAGCTTGTTTTTATAGCCTGTAACAAGCGTCCAGATTCCCATTGCTGCCGCAACAGTTGCAAGGACGATGTGGAACAGGAGAAAAATTGTATAATAGATCCGGATATCGTCAGGTCCGCCGAAAGCGGTGCTGCCGATAAAGAATGTTTTGGACAAGTACGTGATAAAGAAAATAACAGCTAATACAGCCGCCCAGAACATAGCTTTCTTATGTGCTTCTATTTTACGTCTGGCAACAAGATACCAGCCCATGGCAACAAACAGTGCACTTGCTGCAATAAAGATTGTACTTACAAAAGGTAAAAAGGTATCCACCGTTTACCCACCCTTCTCATTCTTCAATTACCTCTATCATATCGAATTTTGACGAATAGCCCCAATGCTTATTGTGACAAATTAATGACAGAATAAAACCGAAAAATGTTCATAAACAAGGAGCCCGGCTTGAAGCAGGGCTCCTTGTTTTCAATTGGTTCTTTTAGTACTTTGTAACACCGATTAAAAGCATCAATGTGGCTACTGTTATTCCAGCTACTAAAAATCCTGTCCAAAGCATAATGTTGGACCAGCCGTTACCTCTTTCATTTAAGTGCATGAAATAGTAAAGCTGCATAATTACCTGAACCCCTGCGATAATCAAAATAAATGGAATCGCAAAACGGTTAGGAATGGTGTCACTTGCCACTGTCAAAAAGGCAATGGAAGTTAAAAAAATCATAAACACAAATGAAATAATTTGCTGTTTTCCTTCTCTGGCCAGTTGACGCTCCGCTTTTTTGGAAGGTTTTCCTTTAAGCGGTGCGCTTGGATCAGTTACATGTGGATCCATATTTTATTAACCCCCCTTAAACTCCCATCAAGTATACGACGGTGAAGATGAATACCCATACGACATCAATAAAGTGCCAGTACAGGGATGCTACGTAGAATTTCGGTGCGTTTGTAAGCGTTACACCAGCTTTTCTGTAGCGGATTAACAAAGTTGAAATCCAGAGAATACCAAAGAGTACGTGACCACCGTGTGTACCTACAAGGGTGTAGAATGATGATGCGAAGGCACTCGTTGTAAATCCGAGACCGTAGTTGACATACACAACAAACTCATAAATCTCAAAACCAAGGAAACATGCTCCGAGGAAAACTGTTGCCCACATCCAGATGATAAGGCCTTTAAAGTTTCCTTTTTTCATATTGATCATCGCAAATACACTTGTAAGTGAACTTGTTAATAGAAGCATTGTCATGATAAACACAAGGTCAAGGTGGAAAAGGTCAGCGGAGGTTGGACCGTCCGCTACACCATTTCTAAGACCAAGATACGTTCCGAATAAACTTGCGAACAGAACCGTCTCTCCACCGAGGAAAAACCAGAATCCAAGAAACTTGTTTTTACCTTCGAGTGTTGCTTTTTCCGGATGTGAAGGAAGGGTTTGCTCATGTTTTACTGTTTCAGCCATAATTACCCAACCCCCTCTTCTTTCTTAATGTCTTCTTTATGAATGTGGTAACCATGATCTTCCTTGATGGAACGGATGAACATGGCCCCAAGTGTAATACCGAGCCCGATTACTGTCACCGGAATTACGTGATAGATCAGTCCGAACGCTGCAATAAACAGACCAAGACTCATAAAGATCGGCAGGATTGAGCCATTAGGCATATGAATATCATCAAGTGGTTCAGCAGCCTTCAGCTTACCGTTACCGTGCATCTTTTCGTACCATAGTGCGTCAAGCTCACGAACAAGCGGAGTCTGGGCAAAGTTGTACTCAGGAGTCGGTGTAGGAATACCCCACTCAAGTGTACGGCCATCCCAAGGATCTGCTTCTGATTTGTTCTTCACAGATACAACAACGTTTACCAGGAATAGAATAAACGCCACACTCATCAGGATTGCCCCTACTGAACTTACAAAGTTCAAGCTGTCAAGTCCCTGACCCGGAAGGTAGGAAGCCACTCGACGAGGCATACCCATCAGACCAACAAAGTGCTGTACGAAGAATGTTAAGTGGAATCCGAAAAGGAATAACCAGAAGAACCACTTTCCGAGTGTTTCGTTCAGCTTGTAACCGAACATTCTTGGCCACCAGTAGAATGCACCGGCGAAAAGACCAAGTACTACCCCACCGATAATAACGTAGTGGAAGTGGGCAACAACGAAGTACGTGTCATGGAACTGGTAGTTCGCTGCACTTGTTGCAAGCATAACACCAGTTACCCCACCCATTACGAATGATGGGATGAAACCTATTGCGAAAAGATTCGCAGTTGTAAACTGGATACGTCCGCCCCACAGGGTGAAGAGCCAGTTAAAGATCTTAATACCTGTTGGTACGGCAATGGCCATTGTTGCTACTGCGAAGATCGCGTTGGCAACAGGACCGATACCCACTGTAAACATGTGGTGAGCCCAAACCATGAATCCAAGGAAACCGATGATCAGTGTAGCGAACACCATCGCAGAGTAACCGAACAGACGCTTCTTGGAGAACGTAGCCAGGATTTCAGAGAAAATACCGAATGCCGGTAAAATTAAGATATATACTTCCGGGTGTCCGAAGATCCAGAATAAGTGCTGCCAGATAACAACGTTACCGCCAAAATCAACTGCGAAGTACGTTGCACCGAACAGACGCTCAAGCATAAGGAGTAAAAGACCAACTGTAAGTGCCGGGAAGGCAAAAAGGATAAGGGCAGATGCAACAAAGCTGCTCCATGTAAACAGAGGCATACGCATCATGCTCATTCCCGGAGCACGCATGTTGATGATCGTTACAAGGAAGTTAATCCCTGATATTAATGTACCAAGACCACTGATCTGAAGACCGAGTACATAGTAATCAATACCAGTACCGGAGTATTCACTTGAAAGTGGTACATAAGCGGTCCAGCCGGCATCAGGTGCGCCGCCCAGGAACCAGCTCAGGTTAATTAAGATTCCCCCGAACAGGAACAACCAGAAACCAAGGGAGTTCAGGAACGGGAAGGCAACGTCCCGGGCTCCAATCTGGAGGGGAACGATATAGTTCATAAATCCGAATAAAAGCGGCATAGCAGCCAGGAAGATCATGGTCGTACCATGCATCGTCAGTAGTTCGTTAAATGTTTGTGCTGAAACAAAGCCAAGATTTGGGAACATTAGCTGAATACGCATTAGTATTGCTTCAAGCCCACCAAGGGCGAAGAAGAAACCACCGGAAACCAAGTAAAGAATACCGATCTTTTTATGGTCAACGGTCGTCAGCCAATCCCAAAGCACGCTTTTTTGTGCTTTTGCATTTGACACGTTGTTTACCCCCTTAAACTGTGGACATTATTCGTCGTCTAGTACTTTTAATGAGTTGAGATATTCAATGAGAGAATCCATTTCATCATCGTCAAGCTGATCGAAACCTGGCATTAAGTTACCTGGTTTTTGTTCTTCAGGATGACGAATCCATGCTTCAAGACTCTCGTCGTCGTACTCCATGAATCCTGCAATAACTGTACGTTCACCAAAGTTGGTAAGGTCTGGTCCCCCTTGTGGGTTTCCGCCTTCTCCGCCAACTGCGTGACAGGCAAGACAGTTTTGCTCAAATACTTCACGGCCTTCAGCTGCAACTTCTTCTGTAGGCTCGATAAGTTCAGAATCAGGCTCGGCCATTCCCTGTGCCCACTCATCAAATGTATCAGGATCAACGGCCACAACTTTAAAGTCCATCAGCCAGTGAGCTTCACCGCAGAGTTCTGTACATTTACCGAAGTAAACGCCTTCCTCCGGGGCTTCAATCCACATGTCATTTGTAATTCCAGGTACATTATCCTGCTTACCCGCAAGCGCCGGAATCCAGAATGAGTGGATAACATCAGATGCTTCAAGGTTAAAGACAATACGGGTATCCGTTGGGATGTAAAGATCCTGACCTGCAGTGATTTCAAGGTCCGGGTACTCAAACTCCCACCAGAACTGGTGTCCTGTAACGTTGACAACTAGTGTGTCATCATCCGTTTCTGTATCAGCCAGTGTAAACGTATCCATGACGTTCGGTACAGCAAGGATGATTAATAAAAGAATAGGAATAGCAGTCCAGATAATTTCTAGATTTTTGTTACCTTCAACCTGCTCTGGAATATGGTTGTCACCTGGTTTTTCTCTGAAGCGGATTAGTACAAAAATGTAAATTGCCGCTACGACCACGATGACAAAGACCATAATTAACAAGCTGAGTCCGATTAAAGAATGTTGCATGTCTGCCACGGGACCACGCGGATCTAAGGCAGACAGGTTTTGTTTTCCACATCCGGCTAAAAACAGCAGAATGAAAGAAAATGGAAGCACTCGCCACAAGTTCTTCATCGCGTCATAAACCCCTCTTTCTCTGTTTACTTAGTTCTTAAGAATTTTTAGAACATATGAACAATGACCATTACAGCAAAAAGAACCATCAGGTACACAAGTGAATAGATAAACATGTGTGTGGCCCACTTAATGTCATCGTCATATTTTTTATAACCAGCAAAGCCAAGTACAAGCCACCCTGCTCCAAGTACGACGGCGACTGTCGTATAAACAGCACCGAAATTGAACAGAGTAAGTGAGACCGGAATCAGTGCAGCCGTATAAAGTAGGATTTGGCGCTTAGTCACGCGGAACCCTGCTACGACCGGAAGCATTGGTATCCCGGCTGCTCGGTACTCCTCACATCTTCTCATCGCAAGGGCGAGAAAGTGAGGTGTTTGCCAGACAAACAAAATTAAAAACAGTGACCATGCGTACGGATGAAGTGAAGGATCAATCGCTGCCCACCCTATGAGCGGCGGCACCGCACCTGCAAAACTTCCGACAATCGTATTGAGTGTCGTTGTACGCTTTGTCCACATTGTGTAAAACACAACATAAATAATCAGACCCGATAAACCAATAACAGCAGTTGTCATGTTCACGGCGGCAAGCATAAGCGTACCCAGCCCTGAAATAATCAGGCCGTACCAAAGTACCTGGGATGCTGTTAATTCACCTGTAACAGACGGTCTCTCCTCTGTTCTGATCATTTTGTGGTCAATGTCGCGGTCAACATAGTTATTAAGAGCACATCCCCCTGCAATAACAAATGCAGCCCCAAGCAGTGCGAGCAGAATCGTGAGTGGTTCCTGGGAAAGTGGTGTCTGCGTGTAGTAGGCTGCAAGGAAAAGACCTGCAAACATCGTAATCAGATTGGATTTAACAATTCCCGTCTTCGAAATTGCCATATAGGAACGCCATGTTACTTTCTGGCCTGCTACCTGCTGCTCTTCAGTTTCTACAACCTCTGATGATGAAATTGTACCGGATTTATTCATTCTTTCACCCCCCGAGTCTGAGTCAGAATCTGTGTTGTACTGTAATACCCCATACAAGTCTAATCGTTTCCGGCTGCGCAGTCCAGATTAAAATTAATTTCATAATCTTCTAAAATCGGACACAGACCGTCATTGCCGGTCACAACCAGACTTCTATCTCACATTATATAGCAAGACACCATGATTTTCATCATAATATGGCGATTACATATAAGTTCCACCACACATTTTACCATATCCATCTTTCGTTATCATACGTATTTCAAAGAAACAGTTCATTTCGCTCAATTTGTTACAAATTATTGAACATGCGTTCATAATAAATTTACAGCACTGAAATCTATGAGATAATCAATGAGAAATTGACAACCGACTTATTTCTCCATAAAATGAAAAGCGGTATGTCCTTATTAATAAACCATTGAATTTATAGTATAGAAAGCCGGTGAATACATGAACAAAGGATTAAAGGTCTTTGGCATTTTTGCATCTTTGGGAATGCTTATTGTACTGATCCAGGGAGCTCTCGTTACCCAGACCGGATCCGGTGATGCATGCGGAACGTCATGGCCTCTCTGCTATGATCAGGTCATTCCGCAGTCACCAACCATTTCCACATTAATTGAATATACACACCGTCTCGTTTCAGGTGTTATGGGCCTTGTTGTTATTATTTTATCTGTCTGGGCATGGATAAAACTCGGTCATCTCAGGGAGACAAAGTTTCTTGCAGTTCTCGCTATTTTTGCTATCATCTTTCAGGGGCTGCTCGGTGCCGCAGCTGTCGTCTGGGGGCAGTCCGATGCAGTAATGGCTCTTCATTTTGGCTTTTCACTCGTATCCTTTGCCAGTGTTGTGCTGCTTTCGCTGCTTGCCTTTGAAGCAGATCAGACAGATGGACCTGTAACGGTTTCTCTGTCCGGCAGAATGCGTGGGTATATCTATTTTGTTATCACTTATATGTATTTTGTTGTGTACACCGGGGCTTTTGTAAAGCATACAGGAGCAAGCTCAGTCTGCAGAGGCTGGCCATTATGTAACGGACAGCTTATTCCACCTCTTGAAGGACGGGTAGCCGTTCAATTCGGCCACCGAGTTGCTGCAGCCCTGTTGTTTATTGTCATTTTGATTATGCTCGTGCAGCTGTGGAAAAAATACAAAACAGAAAAAGTGATTCTCTGGGTCGGTATCCTGTCATTTATCCTCGTATCGATACAGGTTGCAAGCGGAGCCGTTGTCTTATTTACCGGCTTTACTCTGTGGGCGACGTTGTTCCATGCTCTGTTTGTAAGTTTATTGTTCGCCGTTCTCAGTTACGGTGTTATGATCGTTTCAAGAAAATAAGCGCCAGAGGCTGGGACAAAACCCAGCTAAATAGAAATGGCCCTCACTTGGTGAGAGCCATTTCTTTTTTACATTTACACGGGCGTTGATTGATCAAAAATACACTCGCTTGCCGCGGGCAAGGCTTCAGCTAATCGGGGAAAGGTCACCCCGATGGATCTTCAGCTCTTGCTTTCCCGCAGGCGTCTCGTGATTTTTGTTCAATCAACTGATCTATCTTTAAGTTTGAAATTGTGTACACAAAAAGGATACCTTCTGATAAAGTTAAGTCACCACAACACAACAGAATCGGAGGTATCCTTATGTTTAAAGATTATAACATGAATCAAGTCGTTCTGCCGATGGACCTGACCTATAAACTTCAGGAAAATGATATTGCTTTTGCCGTCAATGATCTCGTCGAAGCCATACCGGAAAAAGCTTTCAGTGGTTTCCTGCGCTCAACCGGCTGCCCGGCCTACCATCCAAGAATGATGATGAAGCTGATTCTGTGCGCGTACACACAATCCACTTTCTCAGGAAGAAAGATTGAAGGACTGTTAAAAGACAGTATCCGAATGATGTGGCTGGCTCAGGGGTATGAACCAAGTTATCGTACGATCAATCGCTTTCGGGTTCATCCTGAAGCCCAGGAATTACTGCGCCAGTGCTTCGTCCAGTTCAGGTGCCAGCTGGTTGAAGAAAATGTGATTGAAGATGAGGCAATCTTCATTGATGGCACGAAAGTGGAGGCGAATGCAAATAAGTTTACGTTTGTCTGGCGCAAATCCGTTGAAAGGTACAGCTCCGGCTTAGTTGAAAAGTCCAATCAACTTTATGAGGAACTTTTGGAACAAAATATCATCCCCGCCATCGAACGGGATAACCTTCCAGTTGCTTCGACCCATTGGCTTCGAACCTGTTTGTAAGAGGAAGAAGCAGTATGTCGAGGAGGCTCCCGAACCGCCCGCGGAAAGTGCAATGAGCGGAAATCAACACCAGAGTTTAACAGAGCCATTTAAAAAGACCCGCCACTCCGGCGGGTCTTTTTGATTATTTTAGTTACTGCCCCATGTAGGAGCGCAGCATCCAGTTATGTTTTTCAAACGACTGGCGTACACCAATGAGCATGTCGGCAGTTGCTTCGTCTCCAACATGTTCTTCAAGGGTTTCAATGTCGCCTTTAAGTTCTTCAACAAGAGTGTCAAAGTCCTTTACAAGAGCTTCCACCATCTCATTCGCAGAAGATTCCCCCTCTGCTTCCTTCACGGTGGCAGTCTCAAGATATTCACGCATCGTTGCTACGGGCTTCCCCTGAACTGCAAGCAGACGCTCTGCAAGCTCGTCAATGTGGCCTGCCACTTCATTATAGAGTTCCTCAAACTTTACATGAAGGGTGAAAAAGTCAGGGCCTTTTACGAACCAGTGGTAATTATGCAGTTTGACAAAAAGGACGTTAAAATTGGATACATGCCTGTTTAAAATCTCTGTTTGTTGTTCATGTGCCATCTCTGAATCATCTCCCTTTCTCATTCCTACTTAGTTAGTTCCACTGGAAGCGGAAAAATAAACGCTCCCTTACTTTCAGTATAAACGAAAGAAGAGGCTGCCAGGCCTCTTCTTTGTGTCTGTTATTCGAATTCAATCAGGAGGTCACCCGCCTGAATACTCTCTTCATTTACAACCTGAAGGGCAGCAATTTTCCCGTCATACGGTGCCTGTACTGTCGTTTCCATTTTCATGGATTCCGTAATAATCAGGTGATCGCCTTTTTTAACTTCATCCCCTTCACTTACGAGGGTTTTGATGACCGTGCCGGGCATGGATGCGCCGATATGACGGTCGTTGTTTTTATCTGCTTTCACTTTCATCTTCACATCAGACTCAATGCTCTGATCTGTGACATACACTTCCCGGGGCTGCCCATTGAGCTCGAAGTAAATTACACGCGTGCCGTCGCGCTGTGCTTCTCCCATTGAAACGAGCTTTACAATCAGCGTTTTCCCCTGCTCAATCTCAATTTCGACTTCCTCGCCGACTCGGAGGCCGTAGAAGAAAGTTGGCGTATCCAGGACGGAAATGTCACCGTATTGCTCTACAAAGGTTTCGTTATCAAGATATACCTTCGGGTAAAGAGCATAGGAAATCAGATCATGGATGGTAACCTGCCGTCCGAGTTTTTGATAAAGTGTTTCCCTTAGTTTATTAAAATCAACAGGCTCAAGAAGCTCTCCAGGCCTTACCGTTATCGGTTTTCGGTTTTTCAGAATGACTTCCTGGAGTTTTTCCGGAAATCCCTGATACGGCTGACCGAGATAGCCTTCAAACAGTTCAATTACGCTGTCCGGAAAATCGAGGCTCATCCCTTTTTCATAAACAAGTTTTTCTGTCAGTTCGTTTTGAACCATGAACAGGGCCATATCCCCGACAACCTTTGAGGAAGGTGTGACTTTAACAATGTCGCCGAACATCTCATTTACCCGGCTGTACATCTCTTTTACTTCATCCCATCTCTCACCAAGCCCAACGGCTTTGGCCTGCTGCTGCAGGTTGCTGTACTGACCGCCCGGCATTTCGTGGGCGTATATTTCCGAGTGCGGTGCGATCATGCCGCTTTCAAAATCCTGATAGAAGTGACGGATATCTTCCCAGTACCCGTTTAAGGCATCAGCATTTTTGATCTGGAGGTCCGGCTGGCGCTCGTGCCCGCTCATAGCGTGATAAAGACTGTTCATGCTCGGCTGGCTCGTGAGGCCTGCCATCGAACTGATTGCCGTGTCCACGATGTCCACTCCTGCTTCTACTGCTCTTGCGTAGGTGAAAAGACCGTTACCGCTTGTGTCATGAGTATGAAGGTGAATCGGAATATCGATATTTTCCTTTAAGGAAGAAATCAGTTCATAAGCAGCTTTTGGCTTTAGGAGACCTGCCATATCTTTAATACCGAGAATATGAGCACCGGATGCTTCCAGCTCCTTTGCCAGGTCAATATAGTATTGGAGACTGTACTTTTGACGGGCAGGGTCCAGGATATCCCCGGTATAGCACATGCTGGCCTCAGCTATTTTACCCGAATCCCTAACTGCCTGGATGGCCGGACGCATTCCTTGAACCCAGTTCAGGCTGTCAAAAATACGAAACACATCAATACCGGCGTCTGCTGATTTTTCAACGAATTCTTCAATTACATTGTCCGGATAGTTTTTATAACCCACAGCGTTTGAGGCTCTTAGAAGCATCTGGAACAACATGTTCGGTGCTTTATCTCTTAAGATGAGCAGGCGTTTCCATGGGTCCTCATGAAGAAAGCGCATACTCACATCAAACGTTGCACCGCCCCACATCTCCATGGAAAAGAGATTTGGCAGGAGACGGGCAGTCGGTTCAGCAATGTTTTTCAGGTCCTGAGTACGAAGGCGCGTAGCCAGTAGAGACTGGTGGGCATCCCGGAACGTCGTATCTGTCAGAAGCACCTTCTTCTGTTCTTTAACCCAGTTCGCAACCCCTTCAGGCCCTTTTTCATTCAGGATCTGCTTGGTTCCATCCGGAATCGGGCTCAGCAGATCCACATCCGGTATTCGTGGCTCGTCTGTAACCGGCTTCTCTTTCCGTCCTATACCAGGGTATCCATTTACGGTTGTATATCCGATGTAACTGAGCATTTTTGTCCCCCGGTCTTTACGCTTCGGAAAGACAAACAGTTCAGGTGTTTTATCAATAAAGGACGTGTCATACTGCCCGTTAACAAATTTTTCGTGACGTACAACGTTTTCCAGGAATGCAATGTTCGTCTTTATCCCCCGGATCCGGAATTCCTTCAGGTTACGTACCATTTTATGTGCGGCATTTTCAAAAGAAAGTGCCCACGTTGATAATTTCACCAGCAAAGAATCATAGTGGGGGGAAATAACGGCACCCTGAAAACCATTACCTGCGTCAAGTCGTACGCCGAATCCACCACCGGTTCGGTAGGCCATAATTTTCCCCGTATCCGGCATAAAATCATTTACAGGGTCTTCCGTTGTAACCCGGGACTGAATGGCAAAGCCATGGGTATAGATATCTTCCTGCTTTGGGATTCCAACTTCTTTTGAATGCAGGCTTTTTCCATCTGCAATCAGAATCTGGGACTGGACAATGTCAATTCCCGTAATCATCTCTGTAATCGTATGCTCCACCTGTACACGGGGGTTAACTTCAATGAAGAAGAACTCTCCATTTTCCGTGACTAAAAATTCAACTGTTCCTGCATTCACATAATTGATGTTTTTCATAAGCTGAAGGGCTGCATCACAGATCTTTTCCCGGTTTTCATTGCTTAAAGCGACGCTTGGTGCCACTTCTACAACTTTCTGGTGACGGCGCTGCACGGAGCAGTCCCTTTCGTAAAGATGAACGATGTTTCCTTCATGGTCTCCGATAATCTGTACTTCAATGTGCTTTGGGTTTTCAACGAATTTCTCCACATACATCTCATCGCTGCCGAAAGCGGCTTTCGCTTCAGAGCGTGCACGCTCAAAAGCTTCTTTAAGATCTTTTTCAGACCGGACGATCCGCATGCCCCGTCCGCCTCCACCAAGAGAGGCTTTAATCATAAGAGGAAAGCCGTTTTCCTTTGCAAAGTCCTTCACTTCGTCAAGACCTGATACAGGGCCGTCTGTTCCGGGGATGACAGGGATACGTGCTTCAATCGCCTGCTGACGAGCCTGCACTTTATCTCCGAACATGCGGAGGTGCTCTGTATCGGGACCGATAAACGTGATCCCTTCTTCTTTACAACGCCGTGCAAATTGAATGTTTTCAGATAAAAAACCATAGCCGGGATGAACAGCGTCTACATCATTCCTCTTGGCTGTTTTAATAATGTCTTCGATATCCAGGTAGGCATCAATCGGCTTCTTTCCTGCACCTACAAGATACGCTTCATCTGCTTTATACCGGTGATAGGACCCCGTATCTTCCTTTGAGTAAATCGCTACTGTGCGGATATCCAGTTCTGTACACGCACGAAAAATACGAATCGCAATTTCTCCGCGATTGGCCACCAGTACTTTCTTTATGTTTTTTAACCGTTCCATCTTATGTAGCCTCCTCTGTTATGTTTTCTGTATGAAGTGCAATGCTAAGATACCCCGGCCGGTGTTTTCTCATTCTGCCAGGGCGTTTAAAAAACGAACTCCTTTTATACTTATACAAAATTCGATAATATCCTCTAAATTAACAGAATAAAAATACGATGGCTTATGCTTAGCAACCGAAAAAACGCATGGAGCGTCCGTCAGGGTTTCCGCAAAAAATTTCGTACTTTCAATATTCTTTTCCCTTGACGGTTCGCTCCATGCGTGTTTGACGATTCGCAGGCAAAAAGAAAAAATCCATAAAAAAAGAAGCAGCAGCAACCGGATGCTTTCCTTATGTTACTGTGTCCCCTTTCTCTAATGGGCTTTTTTTAGTACCGTAAAAAAAAGGCACAGTCTGATATTGACCATGCCCCTTAAAACATCCTTAAACAAGTACCTTTTCTTTAAATTTCGCTAACGCATTTGTCACCTTTCCAAATTCGGACGCATGAGGACGATCATCACCATCACCGTAGCCATAGTCGACCATGCGATTCCGATTTAAGCACAGCTTTGTGAGCTTCGGCTTGAAGAAATCAAACAGCTTAAAACGTTCTTTTAAGTGAGGGAAACGTTTCTGATAATGGGTTACAGCATCAGCAAGAAGTCCCCAGAAGTCTTCCTCTTTCAACAAGTTATGGTTGACGGTTATATTACTAAGGTAACGTAAGTGACAGATAAACAATCCTGTGAAGATAAACTGCGTCAATCCTTCAGGCGGCTCAGTTCTTAGAACCTCTTTAAGTTCATTCGTTACGTGCTGAATCTCCGGGAAGTTTTGGTCCGTGATATTCACGTCATCAACAAAATCCTTAATGGCAAGACGGTGTGGCTTGGCATCCTTCAAGACAAGAATCGTGTTTTGTCCATGTGGTGAGAAGACAGTTCCGTATTGGTATAAATAATGAAGGAGAGGATCCATTGTCACTTTGAAGAACTGTTTGAGCCACTCTTCCGGCTCGAGTCCTGATGCTTCAATTAAGCTCAAAACAAGCGGATGATCTTTATGGTCTTCATGAAGAAGAGCTGCCAGGGTAATCGCCTGCTCGCCATCTTCCAAATACGTATAAATACTTTCTCTCCATATCGCGCCAAGCATCTCCAGGTATTGATAAGGTACATTTTGAACCTTACTGTAATAAGGGTGATCAACATTCACACTTGCATTTTCTCCAGGTAAAACAACCCTGCATTCATCTCGCAGAAACGGGTCATTGTTACAAATGCCCTTAATGAGCTCTGTCACTTGCGGAGCAATAACAGTCCGCTCTGATGGAAGCCCTCGATAAACCAATGTATTCAAAATACTCATGGGAAGTTTCACATGATGTTTTTCTTTATTGCTTTGGTTCGCGAAAGTCCGGATCGATTGCTGAGGAAGATATACATCATCTCCTTTCCCTAAAGGAATAATTCTTTCTTTTGCGATTTCCTCAGGGAAATGTTGAATCAGCATGTTTTTCCATTGCCACTCATGAACCGGCAAGTAATAATAGTTTTCGGGATTCTTACCCTTCTTAATTAAACGATCTGAAAATCGCTCCTGTTCTTTTTCACTCAGCTCCCCGCTGATCAGTTTTTCATATGTGACATGGGAGACAGATTGAAAGCTGGCAATATCTCTATGGACTGCAGTCCATGACAATGACACTTCGTTTTGCTGCTCAGGGGCATAGGAAAGATAGTCATCATAGCCAAAGCCGATTCTCCCTTTATTATAGGTAATCCAAGGGTGTCCCTTCATGTACCCTTCCAGGAGAGCATAATCTGTCTCGATTAACTCCTTTGACGTCTTTGATGTTTTTTGCAGTAAATGGGCATCTGCAATCAATGTCGCTTGGATCTCTTTGATTAAATGGCCCGTCGTCTCAGGAGACATACCGATAATCTGCTGGAGATCAGTCAGAAGCTCAACAGCACTGTCCGCCTCTCTTACCTGTCCTTCTTCAACAACTCGTATGGTCTCCCATTTCACATCATAGCTGTCAAATAACCGCTTCTCTGCTGTAAACGCATAGTCTTTGTTTTTTCCTGTGCTAAGCTCATAATCCCCTGTCACACCTGATTCACCCGTAAGAACAGGGTGAATCATTTGCTCATAAAGATATTCGGAAAGCATTTTACCGATCAGCTTCTTATTTACCTTTTTCCAGCTTTCTTCATGAAGAACGTTAGCGACATCCTTGGAAAACATCATTTAATCCCTGCTTTCTTTTCGATTTTGTTATTAGTCGCACTGACAGGCGTAAGCGGACGCTTAGCATGTTCATGGAGACCAAACGTTTGAAACACGTTTTTTGACTGAACAGAATAAACTTCCTTCCCGGCGATTTGATTAATAATAACAGCATTCCGATGTGCCCCGAGACCGAGGTCCGGTGCGCCGACGCCGTGGGTATGAAATTCTCCGTTTTGAACAAAAATGTGATTTTCGGTTTCTAAAAACGTCTCTAATCGATAATCTTTTTTTACCCTGTACCGTCCCTGATCGTCCCAGGCAATCCAATTGTGCATCTCTTCTAAAAAATCCGGGATCTTCGGCTTGTAGCCCGTCCCTAAGATGACGCGGTCAACATCCACTTCAAAATAGCTTTCACTTACATGGTGGCAGCCGGATAGCCTGAAGTTCTCCCCCTTCTTTTCAATACCGATTATTTCTGTCATTGCTTGAAGCTGAATGTCCGAGCTATCGCTTGTGACAGAGCGTTCGTATAAATGATCGTAAATATCGGCAATCGTGTCAGCGCTTATCCCTTTATAGAGAAGGTCCTGCTCTTTTAGCAGCTTGTCCTTTTTTGATTGAGAAAGCTCGTAAAAGAAATCAGTATAGTCAGGCGAGAAATACTCGAGACCTAACTTTGAGTATTCCATTGGGAAAAATCCCTTCGACCGCGTATACCAGTGGAGGGATACGTCCGGGCCGGACTGTGCTCTTGCCAGGTCTAAAAATACTTCTGCTGCACTTTGTCCTGAACCAATAATGGCAACTTTGCCCCCCTCCTGACATTGCTCTTTATATGATAAGTATTGTGAGGTATGGAAGACAGACTCTCCTAAATACGGTTTAAACGTCTTTGGAACTGCAGGGACAGATCCGATACCGATGACAAGCTGCTTTGTCAAAAATGTCTCGACAGATAATGTTTGTTCATTTAAAACCGTCACTTCATAAATGGTCTGCCGCTCATTTTTCCCCTCAACCTGGGTCACCTTTTGCACATTCATTCCGAATCGGCATGCGTTTAGCTTCTTGCTGACCCAGCGGCAATATTGGTTGTATTCTTTACGAGGAATATGAAATTTCTCGAAAAAATAAAAATGGTACAACCGGTTGTGAGCTTGTAAATAAGCAAGGAAGCTGTATGGGCTTTGCACATCAACCATACTTACCAGGTCGGCTAAAAAAGGAACTTGCAGCGTTGTACCTTCAATGAGCATATCCGGATGCCATTGAAATTCCGGTTTCTTTTCCAAAAACAGAGCATTTATGTCTTCAATCGGTTCCAGTAATGCGGCCATCCCTAAATTAAAGGGACCAACGCCAACTCCAATCACATCAAAGACAGGCTGTTGCTCATTTATCAGGCTCAAACGTGCCACCTCCCTTCAAATTCCTTTCTTTCACAAAACATCAAAAGTCCCGTTTTATCTGGCAGTTCAATTGGTTTAATCGGCTTGAAGCCGCACTTTTTAAATACGTGAATCATCTTTTCATTTCGAATATCCGGCTCTGCCACGATCTTCTTCGTATCGTTCACTTGAAATTGAAAACGGACCATCGCCCGGAGCAAAGGAAGGGAATAGCCTTTGCCGAGGTACCTTTTTTCACCCAGAAGAAGATGTACACCTTGATCATAGGGATGTGCTGTATACGCCTTTTCAACGACATCCCCTTTCACCCAATATGCTTCCCAGTAACTTACCGCCTGGCCGTCCAGGAAGCCTAAATAAAGACTCTGATGCTTGTCCGCTAACGCCTTTTTCAAATGGGACTTAAAAGCCTTCAAAGTGATATTTAGATTCCAGAAGGGATGGACGTGTTCTTCGTTCATCCATTTGTGAATGAGCTCATCGTCATTCTCCGTTACTTGTTTGAAGGCTATCTTTTGACAGATTGAATCATCCAGGTATTCAAAATCATAAAGCATAATGAAGCTTCACCTCATTTTCCAGAGGGTTTGGAACCTTTGTATACACCGATTGCGCCTCCATTGGACCAACGAGCTCATCCATATCGTATAACCGGGTTAACAGATTGGCTTTACAAGGGAGATCGGACTCCTCCAGCAGGCTTTGCAATAATTGGCTTCCCTCTTTTGGTTCATGCTTTTCCAGCTCTGCTCTCAGTACACCAATCAGCCTTTCTTCTTTTACAAGACCATTTGCCCCGAAGGCATTGATTAACCCAAACAAATGGTTAAAGAAAAAATAATAACGAAAACGCTCGTCGGCTACATGATCTTCACATACCGTATCACTGTCTTCGTTTAACCCGGGCACCAATGCCTTAAGCTTTTCAGCAGCCGATTGACAGAAGTAGTATCCTTGGTTATCACGGTAATAGAATGTATCCGGATAGCCTCCCTTCATCTGGATAACCGAGTTTTGCTGATGGGCTTCTAAGGCAATACCGTATGTTTTATACAGCCAGAGCATGGGATCGAGGGTAATCGATAAATAATGCTTAAACCAGTCAACGCTTACTTCAGAGACAGGCCGTCCTTCCCTTTTTGCAAGATCTGTGATGATCGCATGTATCCTTGCTTTCCCTCCGTATGCATGATCCTGACATAAGGCTGCTATTACACTCGTATTTTCGCTCTTTTCATAAAATGGATTTTCCCGGATAATCATCTCAAAACCTGACACATACTCTGTTGTCTTCACATTCATGTAAGCCGGATCGTTTATAATTTGAAAGCGAGGAAACGCATCATGAAGCCTCTCGCCTACTTCTGTATTAAGAAGTCTCGATACTTCGACTCCCCTTGCCAGCTCTTTTGGCTGATTCACCCGAAGGGAATTCGTCACTTTAACAGGGACGGAAAACTTGTACATGAACGGTGACTCCGGATTGTAAACAGTACGAAATGAGGACGTGGCTGTATAAGGCTTTCCAAGAGGTCCCAGATACGTTACAGCGCCTGATTTCATCAGCTTTTGTACTTCTTGTTTTTCCAACAGAGTCTCTATTTGAAGGGGATGAGCCGGGATTAATGCCCGCCCCTCCTCTTCATTTTTTTCAAGCCACTCTTTATCAACATTGTCTGATTCATAAAGCTCATGATAAACAGCCTCTGATGCCGCTATGGATAAAGAGGAATCTTGAAGAATGTACTCTTTATCAACGCTAAAATAATGAAGGAGAAAAGTTCCTTTATATTCAGGTGAGTATTTTTCTTCTTGTTTTTCTGTCATTCCCTGCTTGCTTTTAGGTGTCGGGTGCATTAAATGACCAAAGAGCAGTGATTGCTCAGCATCAATAAAGTCAACATCTTTATTTGTCAAAGCTTCCTTATCTTTCAGCCTGTATTCTATGCTGCTCTTCGTTGTCTGACAGCTTAAGATAACCCGATGAATAAGCTCATCCTCTGCTCCTTCTTTCCCGTTTCCAATAAGCCACTCTTTGACGATAAGCGTAACTGCTGTGACATAGTCAAGTTGTTGCCATGTTTTTCGGCCTGCTGCCAGGTAATAGAGTGGAAAAGCGAACAAATGGCGCCCCGTCAGAGACCAATACTGAATTGGGAGGAGTAACGTCACTCCTTGCCTGTCCAGATCCACAGTAATGACATGCTCCCATTTCCCGGCTTGCAACGACGTGACTGCTTCCTTAAGAACGTCAGGTGCTTCCTTGCCGTTGCCCGTCTCTCTTAAATAACAATTCAAAAAGCTTTGCATCGTCGCATTTTCAGCTATCTCTTTCACATTTATCAAGTCGGTAACCTCCCAGTGCGATTTCCCTTCCGATTTCTTCAACATCGTTAATGACCTCTTTTATGTCTTGAAGATTTGTTCTTGGATTAAGCAAGGTAAACTTCAAACCTGTCCTGCCGTTAATGGATGTTTTACTAATAGCTGCTTTACCCTGGTACAGCAACTCCTGCTGAATGAGTCTGTTTAATTCATCCGTGTCCTTCACGGTTGTTTGCGGCTGAAATCGAAACACGACCGTATTCAGCTCCGGGAGAGGGTTTTCAACCAGGAATTCAGCTCGTTCATCAAGCTGTTTTGCTGCTTCACGGGCCACTTCGATGGTGTCGTCAATCATCTTTCCCAACAGGCTTGTCCCAACTGTTTTAAACGTCAGCAGCACCTTCAATGCATCAAACCTTTTCGTTGTCTGCACTGATTTATTTACGAGGTTCGATATCCCTTCTTCCTCATCTTCAACCGGATTTAAATAATCGGCGTGGTGTGAGAGGTAACGAAGGTTTTGGCGATCTGAAACGAGAAACAAGCCGCAGCTTATGGGCTGATAGAAAAGCTTGTGGAAGTCCAGTGTGATCGAATCGGCTAAGGAAAGTCCGTTCAATTTTTCCCTGTGGCTGTGACTGAACAAAAGACCACCGCCAAATGCTGCATCTACGTGCATCCACAACCCATGCTGTCTGGCCAGCCCTTTCAGCTCGATAAGGGGATCAATGCTTCCGTAATCGGTCGTTCCACAGGTAGCAACGATGGCAAAAGGAAGCAGTTCCTTGGCTTTAAGCTCTGTTAATGTATCTTCAACGTCCTCTATTTTCATGCGGTGCCTGTCATCGGTTTTTATCGTGACAACAGCCTGCTTTCCTAAACCAAGCTGTGCCGCTGACTTTTGTACTGTGAAATGAGCTTCCTCTGAGCAAAGAATCCGCAGCCTCTCAAACCCCGGTGGTAACCCTTCTTCTTGAACCAGATGATTCAAATTCCGGTGGCAGAAGTGGTCCCTTGCAAGCAAAAGACCCATATAATTAGACTGCGTCCCGCCACTCGTAAATGTGCCATCCGCTGTATCAGGAAGCTCTGCTTTTTCCGCTAATTGCCTGACCAGCTCTTTTTCTACATAAGTGGCAGCTGTGCTTTGATCCCATGAATCCATTGATTGATTTAATGCTCCGATAATAAGCTCTGCGGCAATACCGGATATAAGGGGCGGACAGTGCAAGTGAGCTATGCTTTTTCGATGCGATATGTGTAAACTGTTCTTTAAGATAGGGCCTTCAATATCATCAAGTGCTTCTTCCAGAGAATAGCCGCCATTGGAAAAACGCATCATAAACTCCACTTCATTCTTTACTTGCTGCGGGCTTTGACCGTTAAACGGTTTATCTGAGACACTGAAGACTTCTGTGAGCTTTTGAACCACGAGCCCCATTTGCTCTTGAAACGCTTTGCGTCCTTCGAAACCATGGTGGAGAAACAGGGAGTCGTAATTGTTCACGGTCTTTTGTAAATGTGATTGTAAAGCATCCATCTCCTTACCCCTTTACAGAAGCGGCAACAGCACTTCTGATAATAGCGGCCACTTCTTTTACTTGTTTTTCAGTAATAATGAGCGGAGGAAGAAGCCGGATAACTGCGCCGTGCCTTCCTCCTACTTCTAAAATCAGGCCTCGTTTAATGCATTCACTTTGAATCCGGGTTGCCAGCTCAGGGTTTGCCGGCAGACTTCCTGATGGAGACGGTGAAAAGGCCGGATCAACAACTTCTACACCGAGCATTAAGCCTCTTCCCCTTACGTCGCCGATCACTGAAAACTCTTCTTTTAATGGTGTCAGCTCTTCAATAAAAAGCTCTCCCATTTTTTTTGCATGCTGATCGAGACGTTGTTCTTTAATGTATTTCAGGCTCGCTGTTCCCGCTGCCATCGCCAGCTGATTTCCTCTGAACGTCCCAATATGAGCACCTGGTTCCCAAGCATCAAGGTCCTTATCGTAAACAACGACGGAAAGAGGAAGACTGCCACCGATTGCTTTAGATAGGACAAACACATCTGGTACAATACCGGCATGTTCAAAGGAAAACATTTTTCCTGTTCTTCCAATGCCCGTTTGTACTTCATCGATAATCAGCGGAATTCCCCGCTCTTTCGTAATTCGTCTCATTTCCTTGAGCCACTCGATTGGTGCAGGAATCGAACCGCCCTCTCCTTGTACCGTTTCAAAAATCATTGCAGCCGGTGGAAGAATCCCGCTTTCAGGGTCGTCCAGCATGTTCTCAATGTATGCACTGCTTAGGAGATGACTTTCTTCCCCTCCTTTTCCAAAGGGACAACGGTAGGTGTAAGGGTATGGTAAAAAATGTGTATCAGGCATTAGTCCTTGTACGTTTTTTTTCGGTTCCAAATTTCCGCTCACAGACATCGTTCCATGAGTCGAACCGTGATACCCTCCATGAAATGTGAGAATGCTTTGACGCCCTGTTGCTGTTTTAACCAGCTTCAGTGCTGCTTCAATCCCATCCCCTCCAGTCGGTCCGCAAAACTGAACCTTGGCCCGTTCACGAAATCCGTCTGGTAAAGAAGCGAACAATTCGTTTACAAATGCTTCTTTTACAGGCGTTGTCAGGTCTAATGTATGTAATGGTGTCTGGTCTTTCAATACCTTCTCTATAGCTTCAATTACCACGGAGTGATTATGCCCTAATGCGAGTGTCCCTGCCCCCGCTAAACAATCCAAATACTGATTCCCATCCACATCCGTCACATGAATCCCTTCTGCCTTATTCAAAGCTAACGGAATTCTTCTCGGATAAGATCTTGCATTTGATTCTCTCAGCTCCTGCTGATGAAGCAGCTCACTATTTAAACTTTGTTCCTGAACGTTCATTCTCAACATCTCCAATCTATAAAAGGGATTTAGCTTTCTTATATGGTGCATACTGCAATGTTAATTGATAATGATTCTCATAATCAATGGTAATTGAGAACTATTATCATTGTTATTTGTTAAACCAGCGTCAGTCACTATGTCACATTTCTTCACTAAAGTGTTGCTGTGATAGGAATTTGCACGAACAATAAAATAGCCACCACGATAAGATTTTAATAAACAAAACAAGTACAAAGGCCCAGGAATCAGAAGGGTATTCTTTTCCCTCTTTCGACTTGCAAAAAGTGAGCCGCTCTCTCTGGTTTAATCCATCTTTTTCATGTGCCGCATTAAAATGGAGGAAGATTAATGTTTTTTGTTATCGCAGTCGCGTAGGAAAGTTTAGGAGGAAGGTTCTCTTTTCTAACGGAGAATAGAGAAGGAAGGGTCGGGGGCGTTTTGGGTTGTACAGCCGAAGATTGCATAAACAAGTCAATGAGGTTCTTACCTTTTTATAGTTAACAAATAAAAAGACCAAGCCTGTCTTTTGACAGGCTTGGTCTTGGAATTCGTTCATGCTGCTACTTATTCTTTTCGCGCAAGCAGGCTTCGTGCAAGGCAGATAACTCCTTTTCCAGCTGATCGAGTAATCCTTTTCCCTCTTCCTCTTTAATAAGGTTCAGGCGAATGGCAAAATCGATTTCGCGGGAAAGTCCGAACATCTGTGTATCTAAAACTTCCTCATAAAGAGGACATTGAGGCATGGTTAAGTTTGACATCTGCACTTCAATGAGATTCAAAATTTTCTGAGCATCTTCTTTTAGAAGGGCATACGCTTTTTCACTCTGTCCGGATAACGTCTCAATTGACATTGTCATCCCTCCTATTATCCAAAAGAAACTATCCCTACTTATTTATATTATCTTCTACGAATAGAAAATGCAATAGTTTCGCCACCCTTTAAAGATGAATCAGAAGATGCTCAGGTCGTATCTTGATGACAGTGCTTCCAGGAGCTTCATGCCTGCAATGCTGTTTCCTTTATCATCAAGTGCAGGTCCGTAGATGCCGATTCCAAGTCCGTGGGGGATGGATGCCATGATCCCGCCGGACACCCCGCTTTTTGCCGGAATACCAACACGAATAGCAAATTCACCGGAAGCGTTATACATCCCGCAAGTAACCATAAACGTTTTTAGAATTCTCGATATGTGAAGGGGAATAATGGGACGGTGAGATTCCACGTGCCTCCCTTCATTCGCAATAACATAGCCGATTTTAGCCAGGTCCTGACAGCTCACTTCAATCGCACATTGTTTCGTGTAAAGATCTAGGAGATCTTCAACGTCATCATCAAACACACCGTGCTGTTTCATAAAGTAAGCAAGAGACCGGTTTAAATGTGCAGTAGCCAGTTCCGAATTTGCCACATGTTCATCATAGTGGATTTTCGGATTGCCTGTGAGCTCATGGATGAACGATAAAAGCCTGCCTAGTTTTTCTTCCGTTGTAGTTCCGGCAATCATGGAAGTAACAGCAAGGGCCCCCGCATTGATCATTGGATTTAACGGTTTATTCGGCTTATTTGTCTCAAGCTTAATAATGGAGTTAAACGGATCTCCCGTTGGTTCCATCCCAACCTTTGAAAAAACTTCTTCCACACCTTGATCCATTAGGGCCAGAGCCAGACTTAACACCTTGGATATACTCTGCAGTGTAAAGGTCTCCTCTACATTTCCGACTGCCGCGCACGTCTTCCCGCCATCGTATATGGCTAAAGAAAGGACAGAGGAATCCGCTTCCTTCAGTGCAGGAATATAGTCAGCTACTTTCCCATCCTTTGTATATACCCTCGCTTCTTCAATCATATAATTTAAAACTTCTTTGTCTTCACAGATCATGGATATCCCTCCTGAAAAGAATCGATATGTGACAAATCATGCTATAGCTTTTATAATTTAGAAAGTAGATCCGTTAAACCGTATTTTAGGAGTGAGTTATATGAGTCAGCAGGAAATGATTGTTACGATTACCGGAAAGACCAAACATACAATCACACTCGACCCGGGTGCGTTTATGTTTGATAAACGAAAAGTAAATATGGATGAATATCTGCAGGCGGAACCATCTGTCTATGAAGAAACAAAAGACGAAGACAACCGGTCTGCGTTGGCATGGGACAGTCACAGAAGCGGCATGAAAATACGAAACGAAAATGATATCAACGTCGACCGCAATGCCCTTAAGTCTCAGAGCTTCGGGATTCCTCTTACACCATTTTTAGAAAACGCTTCCCCCAGTCAGGAAGCTGAAACGATTGTATTCGAAAAACAAGATGGATCAGAAGTGGAAGTACCTTATGAAACACATAAGACCACAATCTTAAAGTTTTCCCACAAAGGTGGTCCGCTGAAAGAAACAGGGCCCGTGCATGTTTATGACGGAACAAACAACGAGAACCCTTACACACACGTGGTAAAAATTGTCGTACGCTGAATTAAATGTATCAATGATTTAATATTACCTAATTAATAAGTACGTAAACGTAAAGAGGTTGACTCAAAAGGTCGTTTCTTACCTTTCGAGTCAACCTCTAACCAATTAGCGGAGCCGCTGCCCTCTTTAAAGAGACCGGCAGGAGTGGTTTCTCTCCTGCCGGTCGAACAGCGTGCGCAGCTGTTGCCACTCTGCTTTGGCCTCTTGAAACCAGCCTCTTACCTTGTTACTTTACCTTCTTCCAGTACGCTGCTTCCTGACTTGATCTGAGCGGTGGAAACGTATCGCCTGATTCAAGGGTGATCTGTGATTCATGCTCGGTAGGTTCAGATTTCTTCCTTCCGTCTGTCAGACCATCAAACTCATACTTTCCATTTGCCGGCGCCTTCTCTCCTGTTTTGTAACGATCCGCCATTTTAACACTCTCCTTATAAATAGTATTGACACTCATCCTATTGCCGGGCCTTTCTGCTATTAAACCCTCAATTTACCAAATCCTTCGACAGTCCCTAGACTTTTGGATGATTTTTGAATTTTCAGGATTTTTCCGTTTTTCATACGGACAAGTCGGGAAGGTCAACCTGTGTAGTTAAATCGTTTTTAGGAGGTTTTTTTATTGTTTAAACGCATTGACCGGCTTCAAATTGACCTGCCACGCCCAAAGCACCCGGATCCTGATTCTGCCGGCGCGATTCAGGAGCTTCTCGGCGGCCGCTTTGGTGAGATGTCCACACTTAACAACTATATGTTTCAGTCCTTCAACTTTCGGAGCAAAAAGAAGTTGCGTCCCTTTTATGAGTTGATTGCCAGTATTACAGCAGAAGAAATGGGTCACGTGGAACTCGTCTCCAATACGATAAACCTCTGTCTTGACGGATCGATTGGCAACGGAAGTACAAATCCGGACGACACCCCTCTTCGGGATGCTCTTGGAATGGGAAACAAGTTTAATTTTATCTTAGGGGGACAAAATGCTGTTCCTGCAGATTCAGCAGGAAAAGCCTGGACCGGAGATAATGTTTTCTCCAGTGGTAACCTTGTAGATGACCTCCTGCATAATTTTTATTTGGAATGTGGAGCCAGAACACATAAAATGAGGGTTTATCAGATGACAGATAACGAGGCTGCCAGGGAATTAACCGGCTACCTTCTTGTCCGGGGAAGTGTTCACGCAGTTGCGTATGCAAAAGCACTTGAAACGGTAACAGGTGTAAATATGATGAAGATGCTTCCTGTCCCAAGCCTCGATAACTCCAAATTTGACTACGCCAAAAAATATGAAGACGAAGGTTCACACTTAAAGCTGTACCGCTTCAGTGATGATGACTACAACTTGCTTGACCGTATATGGAACGGTCCTACCCCGATCGGGCCTGCAGGTGAACTTGAAGTGGTTGATGGAACCCCTGAAGGCGGAGAGATACCGGATCTTCAGCAAATCCCCGAAGAGTTCGCTCCAGGGTTTGATGAAGAACAGTTCCGAGAGCTGTCCAAAAAACTAAAATATGAAGCAGGAATGTAAGAACAAATCCGCAAGCGCCTTGATCACGAGCGATAAAGAAAACTTGGCTTTTCCCAATGGTGGCGAAAGCCTTAGTTGCCCTAATGGTTTAGTACAGACATTTGAGGGAGTCCATCAGATTGAAGCCGCTATGCAGGCTTCAGCTACGAGCTTAACCTCCTGAAAAGCGGTGAGTTGCTTCGACGTTTCTCTAACCTTCCATGTATTGTCGATAGTAAATGTTTGGCTTAGTCCACGATCAATTAACCACACAGGTATAAAAGTACGATAAAAGTTAGTAAAAAAACTTCCTATTTGTGATAGGATAATTTGTTCTTCAATCAAAAAGGTATTTATTGGTTTTTACATCCAATATACCTTTTGTCATTATATTTTAAATAACAATGAGCTTCAGTAAGAGATTTCAATCCATGTAACAAAAAACGCCGTCCTTAAGATAAGGAAGTTCTCAAACTAAAGGATGCTTATCTTCCTTAAAAATGGATCTAAACAAGCCAAAAATATCCAAGTTCTTATACATAACTTGTATTTTTGGCTTGTTACTTTTTCACGATTCAAAACCTCATTTACTTATGATAAGGTTCACCTTAAACAGGGTAATATCTTGAGGTACAAATTCTCACCTAATTTAGGATCGGTGGAGAAATGACCACACCGAAAGGTGCATCCCCAACCGTAACAGTGTCAACAACAGTATTAGTAGCAGTATCGATGACCGATACCGTAAAATCAAAAAAGTTTGCAACATAAGCGCGGGTACCGTCAGGCGTAACGGCGATAATAGCCGGTACTTCACCCACTGGTATCGTGTCAATTACCGTCTCAGTTGTTGTGTCGATGACCGAAACGGAATTATCAAAGCTATTTGTGACATAAGCTCGAGTGCCATCGGGAGTGAATGCGACATAAAGCGGGAAGTCACCGACAGTTATCGTGTTATTGACCGTTTCAGTTGTTGTATTAATGACCGATACCGTATTATTAATAGAATTTGCTACATAAGCTCGAGTGCCATCGGGAGTATACGTTACACCTGTCGGTCTATCCCCAACCGTAATTGTGCCAACAACCGTATTCGTCACCGTGTTGATGACAGAGACATTATCATCTGCACTATTCGTGACATAAGCTCGAGTACCATCGGGATGAATAGCTATACTTAACGGCTCACCGCCTACCGTTATCGTATCAACGACAGTGTTGAATGTCGTGTTAATCACTGAAACAGTATTATTGCCGTTATTTACGACATACGCTCGGGTCCCATCGGGTAAAACAGCAATATCAACCGGTGCATCCCCAACCGTTATCGTGGAAAAGACTGTATTAGTAGTGGTGTCGATCACCGAGACGGTATTGTCATCCAAATTTGCAACATAGACCCGAGTACCATTAGATGAAATCACGATACCTCCGGGTAAGTTACCGACTGGTATAGTGTCAATTACCGTATTGGTAGCGGTGTCGATCACCGAGACGATATTTTCAAAAAAGACTGTCACATATGCAAATACAGATATTGGTACAATGCCCATTTTATCACCTTCCTGTTTTCATTTTTCTTATAATAACCTCTACGAGAGGAACTGGTATTTTACATTTCTTAGCAAGATCTAAATTGCTGATTTTCGGATTTTCCTTAAGTTCTTTCTCAATATTTGTGTACATGTCTTCTTTCTTCAAGTTATCCATCTCCCTATTAAAAAGTATATAATTGCTTATTACTACATTTCATTTATTTCAATATTGAAAACACACCGGCCTCATTGTCTAAAAATCATGGAAGTTGTAATTTAGCGATTTCACAAGTAGAGAATGCAACATTCACGATGGTCCCAACGTCAATATCCAATTGTCCGTAAACGATGCCAAGGACCACTCTTTTAATGGAAACCTCTTGAGCAAAGGAAGCTTGCCGCGTTCTTAGATTAACGATGGAAGTAATGAGGGTTTCCATTAACTCTCTCATCTGTCCCTCGACACTATGACATTCGCCCGGGAAATCCATCGGAGGTTCAAGCTGATTTCAGGACGGGGGAGAAACAGCTGGCCGGTAACAGGCGAAATGGTAACGACCAATGTACCGTTCGTCTCATCGGTGACAGATACTAAAAAGTCGTCCACATTGTCAATCGTGACTAAAAACAAAAATGGGAGTTCATTCGGTTAATCAGCGACCGTGGCAAGAATGACCTACTGATTGCATTCTGCATGGAGGATACAGCAGTCGCAAAGGCTGGCTTAAGGGCCGGTTGGACCAGGGATTCCGTTATGTCTGCCCATAGAGCTCACTCCTTTTGTTTATATACTGTTATTAATATGTTTTTATAGTTCAAACGTTCAAATGACCCATTATTAGAAAGGTTTAGTTTATCTGTGTTTACATACGTCTGAGAGTCTTAAGCCTCTTGACCCCTTCTCTGGCCGACTTGGTTATTGGCAGGAAAGGTTCGGGTGTCCTGCCTGCCGAAAGCAGTATAGGAATCGGCAACTTTGAACATGTGGTGGTTGCCATTGGTGATAACATACAGGCAAGTATCTTCACCACACTTGTATTAAAAGAAATAGGTGGAACGAGGGTCTGGGTAAAAGTACAAAACATGTATCATAAGAAAGTGCATGAAAAGATCGGCGCAGATCTCGTTGTTCATCCGAAATTTAATTTAGGCAAACGAATTGCCCACAATATGTCCTCGGAAAAGAACATTGATTTCATTGATTTGTCTGAGGATTACTGCATAGTGTCAGAAGCTACGGCTGGAACGGGACTGGAACTTATCTGAGCGGCTTATACGCAGGAACGATCAGTAGCCGCATAGATGACCTACCCGACACTTTTGATCTGGGCATCAGACCATTCGAAGGAAATGCCTGGTTTGTTAAAATACCTGTTGAAAAGAAAGGAGAATCAAAGACGGTACTGGTTAACACAGTGAAAGAATCTGGTGAAACCTCTCTTTCCTATAACACAGTTACCTTTCACCCTACTTCAACAGCGATTTCCATGAACAGCACCTACCATGAAGAATATAATGAGGAGTTCCACTTGCTGGACTTTCACATTATCGATGAGAGCGGCCGTAGTATTCAGCATGCAAGCGGGAGTCGCAACCGTCAGGTGAAAAAGGGCTTATACCTGAATGAATATACGTTCTTCTATGATCCTTTAAAAGAGAAGCCAGAACAACTAACCATTACACCTTTTCTTTTCGATACAACTGAAAAAACGATCACACATGTGCGTGCAGACTGGGAAAGTAAACCTGTCACTCTCTCGCAGGGAGAAGTGGGCAGCGTACCTGTTCTTGATGTTGTATCAGAAGACCATGCTACTTAATCACCTACAAGCTGGACGCGTAAACACGTTTCTTACCAGAGCCAGTCTCTGTGGATGGAAGATAAAGAAGGGAATGAATACGACGCTTTCAGTCCCCAGAGTTCAATCAGGTTACCCGGGAATACAGACTGGCATTGGAGAAGGTTACCGATCTTGATGGCAGCCGGATCGTCACAATCGAACAGGTCCGCGTTCAATTTTCCGAAGACTTACAAGTGACTATCACGATTGAATAACATGTTGCCCGGTGTGCATCAGACACCGGGCATATATTCGCACACAAAATAATCCATATTTATCCATTTTTAAGGGTATTTATTGCATTTCGATAAACAAAAAAGGAAATTCCCCCGATGGAAACGAATGGTCATAGTTAAAAAGAACTGCAACAAATTCTGTCAAAGGGAGACCGATATCATGACAAAGCTGTCGATTAATGGAAAGGCCATTACGATTTTTGGATTTATCCTCTTTCTTGCCATCACCCTCACTTACGCATTAACCATGCATTTTGCAAATGCAGATTCATCTGAGACTGCTGCGACAACCTATCCGGACAAAATTATGGAACAGGTCCGCCAAAGTCTTGGCGAAAGAAAACATTCCACTAACCTCGATGAAGAAATTATGGCTCTTCCAAAAGCCGAGGTAATGGACCTTTATTTTGATGCTCACGGCCGGACAAAAGGCTTCGGGCCCGAGATGCGGGAAGTTGTCCTGATGATTTTCGGCGTGAATCTTGATGCGATTTCGTCTATGGAAAAACTCGGTGTTTCCATTTTCTCCAAAGGCATATGGATCACCCGGCAGCCCCACGACCTGTTTGTCCTTCATTCCGGTAATAATGATGTAGACGTCATGATTTATCCGACAGACTACTTTACAGAAGAAACCGGACTCGACGGGCTGCCTGAAAAATTAACAGATCGTTTGAAAGAGCTGGGATTTACCTATAATGAAGAACTTGAAGCTTATTATTATGAGCATCCGGACGGGGTTCCGATCCCGGACGAAGAAAAGCACCCGATCATGGGAGCCATACTCAAGACGATCGAAGAAGATTACAGCCACTTACTGAATTAAGTATGCCGGGAGAGTTGTGCACAAAAAAGGTAACATGAAAGGGTTTGTTCCCTTTCATGTTACCTTTTTGCTATTTTCCGCTTTTCGCCATCTGACGTGCAGGAGGAGCATGGATTGCTTTACCAGTCAGTCCTTCCACAGCTTCGAGCCAGTTCTCATTCAGGCTTGGGTGAGGATAATAAGGATAGCTTAAATCCTCATCTCTCGCTGCCATTTCAAGGGCAGTAACGCCGTTGGAGATGAGCTCAACAGCTCCTTTGCCGATCGCATGAAACCCTAACAGAACATCGTTCGTCTCATCCACCACGATTTTTGTTTTTCCATCTTTGCTGCCAGTAATGCTTGCGAACCCGTTTCCGCCTGATGCAAATTCGCTTACCTTCACCGAATATCCCTGCTCTTTTGCCTCGGCTTCTGTTAAACCGACCGAAGCTACAGGAGGATTCGTATGAGCCACTTTCGGAATAAAATGAAGATCAAAAACCGAATGGCTGCCCCCGGCGTTTTCTGCTGCCACTTTCCCCTGTTTAAGGGCTTTGATGGCAAGTAGCGGACCAGGTGTAATATCACCGACTGCATAAATGGAGGGAACATTGGTCTGTGCCCGGTCACTCACTTCAATATAGCCTTCGTCGTTCACTTCCACGCCCGCTCTGTCGAGACCGAGATCCTGAATACGGGGCCTTGGAACAGAAGAAACAAACACATGACTCGCTGTTAGTTCTTCTCTTCCTTTTACTGATTCATAGTTTAGTAAAACCTCGTCCCCTGCATTTTCAATGGAAGTGACCTTTGCTTTTTTCACAACAGCAATTTTCTGCTTTTTCATCACTCTCAGCAGTTCCTTATCAATGCTTGCATCGAACCCGAAGTTATCTGCTTCAAGCACCACGGTCACTTTCGCCCCGAGCTCCCGGTAACCAAACGCGGCCTCCAGGGCAATATAGTCGTTGCCTGACACGATGAGGTGCTCAGGTACTGTTTCGAGTTTGAATACCGATGTTGTATCCAGGATGCACTTGTGGTCAGGTTTGGCCCAAATCGGGGCTTCATACGTGCTGCCGGTTGCCAGGATCACCTGTTTAAAGCGGTACGTATCAAACTGGTGACCGTGTTCCACACCAATTCTGTCATCAGATAAAAATGATGCTTCCCCATAAATAACATCGATTTTGTGAGCTTTACACAATGCTTCTACCCCTTTTCGGAGGCCTGTGACAACCTGATCGCGCCATGCGTGCATCTGATGGAAGTGAAAAGTCACTTCCCCGGTCTGGATTCCAAACTGGGAAACCTTACGTGTATCAGCCAGGGTGGACGTGCTGTGGGTGAAGACTTTCGAAGGAATACATCCTTCATTGAGACATACGCCCCCCAGATGTTCTTTTTCAACCAAAGTGACGTCAAGACCGAGCTGGGCTGCGCGGATTGCTGCTGAATAGCCCCCTGGCCCTCCCCCGATGACAATGAGATCTCTTTCCTGAATCAGTTCTCCCACAACCATTTACATCATCTCCAGCATCATCTTAGTAGGATTCTCGATAAGTTCTGCAAACCGGCTAGTAAAAGCAACAGCAGTCGCTCCGTCTGCAACCCGGTGGTCAAAACTCATACTCATGTTCATCATCTGGCGGATCACAATCTCATCATTGACCACAACCGGCATTTTTTTCGTTTTATGAAAAGCAACAAGAGCCACTTCCGGGTGGTTGATAATCGGTGTAGCACCTGTACTTCCCAGAGGTCCTACATTACTCACTGTAAACGTTCCTCCGGTGAGGTCTTTTTTGCTGAGCTTATTTTCTTTAGCGAGCTGCATGACACGCTTCATCTCATCGTTAATCGCTGTAATGGACAGCCGGTCAGCCCCCTGCACGACAGGAACAATAAGGCCTTCATCTGTATCTGCGGCAAGACCGATATTGTACTCCTCTTTCAAGACGATTTCCTCTTTTTCTTCATCGAGGACAGCGTTGAATACAGGGTATTCCTTTAAGGCAAAAACAAGGGCTTTAATAAAGAAGGATGCTACACTTACAGGTTTTATCCCTTCTGCCTTCAGCTCTTCACGAAGCTTCATGACATTTGTGACATCCACTTCATCAAAGTGGGTAACGTGAGGGATTGTCATAAGGGAGTGCGTCATTTTCTTTCCGATCTGCTTGCGCCGTCCGCGGTAAGGAATCGTCTTTCCGGCACGGACAGGAGCAGCTTCTTCCTTTTTCTCTGAGACCGGCTCTCGGGCTTGCGGCGCTTCCTCATGGGAGGTCTCCTCAGCTGTCTTTGTCGGTCCTTCTTTCATAAAGCGGATTACATCTTCGTCCGTTACCCGTCCTGCAGGGCCGGTCCCGGAGACCTGTTCAATATCCACCTTATTTTCAAGCGCAATCCGTCTTGTGTACGGAGTAGCAAGAACCCGTTCTGACTGTCTTTCGGCCCGGCCTTTGTTGATTTTCATTGTAAAAGAAACAGGTTCTTCTTTTTCCTGTGAGGCCTTGCTTTCGTGAGGTAGTGCAGCAGCCCCCTCTTTTTCAAGAACAATGACCGTTGTCCCGACGGTAACAACTTCCCCTACTTCAGCAAGGATTTCTTTTACCGTCCCGGCTACCGGGGATGGAAGTTCGGCGCTCACTTTATCTGTCTGTACTTCGACAAGCGGTTGATCGATTTTCACCTGATCGCCTACATTCACAAGGTACTGGGTAATTTCTCCTTCAGTCATTCCTTCTCCTACATCGTGCAGTTTTACTTCGACCATAGCCATTCCCCTCCTAAAACGTGACCGCTTCTTTAATTGCGTGCTTCACTCGTGCCGGTGTTGGCAGATATTCTTCTTCCAGGGCAAAAAACGGAAATGGCGCGTCAAACCCTGCCACTTTTGTCATTGGTGCACGTAGATATAAAAACGCTTCATCATTAACCAGCGCCATCACATCATTGCCGGCGCCTCCTGTTTCAGGAGCTTCATGAACAATAACGACCCGTCCGGTTTTTTTGACAGACTCAACGATCGTTTCCCGGTCGAGGGGGTACAGCGTTCTAAGATCGATAAGCTCACAGGAAACGCCCTCCCCGGACATTTGTTCAACTGCTTTCTGGGCAACGCTCACCATGTTTCCCCAGGCAATAACCGTCACATCCTCACCTTCAGTGATCGTCGCGGCTTTGCCGATTTCAACCGTATATTTAGATTCAGGAACATCTGCTTTAAAAGCCCGGTAGCTCCTCATGGGTTCCATAAACAATACCGGATCCGGATCTTCAATGGCTGCGATTAACAGTCCTTTTGCATCGTACGGATTCGAAGGTACCACAACCTTGATCCCCGGCATGTGTGTAAAAAGAGCCTCTACACTGTCCGAATGAATCTCAGGTGCCCGGATGCCTCCCCCGTATGGTGCCCGGATGACCATTGGCACACTGAACTTACTCAAGGTTCTGCTGCGGATCCGTGAAGCATGAGTCATGATCTGTTCATACGCAGGATAAACAAACCCGAGAAACTGCATTTCTGCAATCGGGCGGAACCCGTTAATGGCAAGACCGATGCTCGTTCCGACAATCCCTGCTTCCGCAAGGGGCGTGTCAATCACACGGTCTTCACCGAATTCATGGACAAGGCCTTCAGTTGCTCTGAACACACCGCCATTTTGTCCCACGTCCTCACCAAGCACGAGGATGTCGTCATGTTCTCTCATCATCGTCCTCATCCCGTCCGTTACAGCCTGAACGAGAGTCAGTTTATTTGTTTTTACTTCAGTCATCGTTTTTGTGGTCATACCGTTTCACCCCGTTTTTGAGATAGGTACGCTTCTTTTTGCCGCTCCAGCGGCCAGACAGGCTCCTTGAATACGTGATCAAAAATATCGTTCACGTCAGGCTCTGGGTAATTTTCCATTTCCCCTACCGCTTTTTCGATCTCTTCGTCACACTGCTTTAACATCTGTTCCTTCCAGGCCGCATCCCACATACCCTGTTTTTCCATATACCGCTCCAGTCTCAGGAGAGGATCAATTTGATTCCGCTTTTCAAGGCTCAGTTCCTGGTCCCGGTATTTAGTCGGGTCATCGGCTGTCGTGTGAGCCCCGTACCGCCATGTAACAGCTTCAATGAGTGTCGGCCCTTCACCCCTGCGTGCTTTTTCAATCGCTTTTTGTGTTTCAAAGTACACAGCAAACACATCGTTCCCATCCACTCGTACTGAATTCATATCGTAGGCAAGCCCTTTTTGGGCAATGGTTTTGGAGTTCATCTGCTTCTCGATCGGGACACTGATGGCATACCCGTTGTTCTGGTTAAAAAAGACGACCGGTGCTTTAAAGACACTGGCAAAGTTCAGCCCTTCATGAAAATCCCCTTCACTCGTCGCTCCGTCACCGAAATAAGCAATGGCAACACGGTCTGTGCCTTTTCTTTTTTCAGCCAGGGCTGCCCCTGTAGCATGGGGGAGCTGTGTGGCGATCGGAACCGCCGGCGGGAATATGTTTTTTCCATCCGGTGGCACACACCCTTCGACACGGCCTTTCCAATAAAGCATGATCGTTGAAACAGAATGCCCGAATGTAAGTGTTGCAGCATGATCCCTGTATGTAGGAAACATCCAGTCTCCTTCTCCAAGGGCCGAGGCACTGCCAACCTGGGCCGCTTCCTGTCCTTCGAATGGTGCATAGGTACCGATTCTTCCCTGCCGCTGGAGGTTCACACTCTTTTTATCGAGCGTTCGGGCTCTGAGCATTTTTGTGTACATTTCTTTAATCAACTCTTCTGTCAGGTGATACGATGAATCAGTGAGGTTTCCCTCTCCATCCATGACCTGCCTGATTGGGAACTTGTTTTCCATTTCCGTCATCTTAATCCCTCCAAAGGCTTTTTTAATTGCGCACTTGCCACTTCAACCGTTTATTATGAGAAAAAAAGCTGTTTCGTTTTTTGCGGCTTTCGATCCTTGCTTCGCAAAAGTCATTTGCCGCCTCATTGGTGGAAATACCCCGGATGTCTGATTGCAGGTAGATTTCTGTGAGGGTTTCATAAATCGCCTTCGTGCCCCGGAGAACACGTTCTTTATTAGGTCCGTACAGTTCATCTGCCACTTGAATAAGACCGCCGCTGTTCACGATGTAATCCGGTCCGTAAAGAATTCCCCGGTCACAAAGCATATCTGCGTGTTTCATATGAAGGAGCTGGTTGTTTGCAGAACCTACAATCGCTTCAAACTTAAAGCGCCTGATGGTTTCATCATTAATAATTCCTCCGAGGGCGCAGGGTACGAAGATATCTGCTTCTGCTTCGTAAATATCGGGACCCGAAACAATTTTGACACTTCCCCCGAGCTGCTCGGATCGCATGCTGATTTGAAGAAGCGCTTCCTGATTGATGTCTGAAACAAAAAGCTCGGCCCCTTCGGCAAGAAGGGCTTCGGCTACTTTAAAGCCGACTTTTCCAAGACCTTGAATGGCATAACGCTTCCCTGCAAGAGAATCTGTACCATAAAGCATTTTGCACGTGGCTTTCAGTCCGTAAATAACCCCCAGTGACGTCGGCACAGAAGAATCCCCGCTTCCCCCGTAGGCTTCCGGGACACCGACAATGCAGTTCGTTTCTTTTCGTGCATGAACAAAATCGTCTGGCGTGGTTCCCATATCTGTTCCTGTATAAAAACGTCCGTTCAATGACTCTACAAACTGTCCGAATGCCCGAAACAATTCCGGCGACCTTTCTGTGTCCGGATCACCGATAATGACCGCCTTACCCCCGCCGAAATCAACGTCTGCTGCGGCACATTTGTAAGTCATCCCTTTTGACAGCCGTAGAACATCCTCCAGTGCCTCATCCACACTTGCATACGGCCGCATACGGCATCCGCCCAAAGCCGGGCCAAGTGTTGTATTATGTATGGCAATAATTGCTTTTAACCCTGTGTCTTCATCGTTACAAAACACCACCTGCTCGTGTTCACTGATTTTTTCAAATGATAGCATCGGTCTGCCCCCTTTTATACACCCTTTGAGAGTCTTCTAATCTCTTTAGTACAGCAAAGTAAGTAAGCGCTTTCATAATCAGACAGACTTGGTTTTCGCCTGCTCGATTTTCTCCCTCAGGTCTTTTTTCGGTAAAATAAACTGTGTAACTTCACCTTTTCCTGCAAAGGTGTCGCCATGCTTCACTTCAAGCTCACAAACGATTTTATTTTTGACCAGTTCCGTGAGTGTTGCTTTGACAGTGAGTTGCTCTCCTGCAGGTGTAGGCGATAAATGTCTTACTTTCACTTCAGCCCCGATTCCTTCCTCGTGCGCTTCAATGTATGGCAGAATGATCTGTCTCGCTGCCCATTCCATATGATAGACCATCGTCACTGTTGAATAGGCCGGATGAACAACGTTCCCCTCAAATTGCGCATACATTTCAGGCGTGACAACCACATCGATTGCCGCCTCCTGCCCTGCTTTCATACCAGGTTTCATCGCTTAACCTCCTTTACACGGAAATGACGATTCTATAACGTTAGAATAACACCGCGTTATAAAAACGTCAATTACATTTCACAATTTTCAGAATCGCGGGATAAAAAATCAGAATAATTTCTCAAAAGAATCCAGAAACAAAAAAACTGAGAACATTTCTGTCCTCAGCCGGATTTTAACTTATGATTTCGTCTTGTTTGTTCGAAGATAAATCCCGCATACCCTTCGCTTTCTTCGCTAGTGCTGGTGCTCTCCAGGCAATCCGCCTCCCTCAACATACCCGGAGCAGGATGTTAAAAAGGAGCGTTATCTTTATAAATTCTGATTAATCCCTTCTATTACGGTTCTGTATTGTGCCATCATCAGGTTGAGAAGCTCTTTAACTGTTGGGACATCACGTATAAGACCTGCAATCTGACCGCCGTTGATATGCCCTTTTGCAAGCTTCCCTTCCAACGCTCCGCGGATATGGCTTGCTTCATCGGCTATTGTATCAAACTCCTCCAGAGTCGTCCCTTCTTTTTCAACTTCAGCCAGAAGTGATGCATAGGGCGTTTTAACGAGCCGTCGTATTTTACCCACTGAGCGGCCTACGATGATTGTATCCACATCAGTGGACTCCAGAAGCTTCTTCTTATAAGCCTCGTGTACAAGAGCCTCTTTCGTTGCAATAAACCGCGTACCCATCTGGACACCTTCTGCTCCGAGGCAAAGGGCTGCAGCTAGACCTCTCCCGTCACCAATGCCTCCGGCAGCCACTACGGGCACACTCACAGCATCAGCGATTTGCGGAATAAGTGTCATCGTTGTCGTTTCATCATTGGAGTTGATTCCGGCAGCTTCGTATCCTTCTGCAATAACAACATCAGCACCTGCTTCTGCTGCTTTAACCGCCTGCTTAACAGAAGCAGTCACAACCATCACTGTAACGCCAGCTTCTTTCAAAACGGGAACGAGGGGCTTGGGATTGCCCGCCGATAATGAAACTGCCGGGACGTTGAAATCCAGGATAAGTCTGAGCATCTCTTTCACATCGGGCTGTACGCGGATCGGAATATTTACGCAAAACGGACGGTCCGTCAGTTCTTTCATTCTTGCAAGCTCCGTTCTCACGTGATCTGTTGAGAATGTACCAACGCCGAACGTTCCAAGTCCCCCCGCTTCCGAAATAGCCGCTGTAAGCTCTGCGTGACTGATGTTCCCCATTCCCCCCTGGATAATCGGGCAGTCGATATGTAATAAATCTGTAAGTCTATTCATATTTTTTCTCCCCTCGTTAAAAAAATGTTATACTCAGCTTATCATAAAAACAGGAGGCGTTCCTATGATTTATCCGTATAATAACAAAACACCGCAAATTGATGAAAGTGTATTCCTGGCCCCCGGATCTCAAGTTATTGGTGATGTAACGATCGGGAAAGGATCGAGTGTCTGGTTTAATGCCGTCCTCCGGGGGGACGAGGCACCTATTCGTATCGGTGAACGATGCAATATCCAGGACAACTCCACACTTCACCTGTATGATGAGTTTCCTCTTATTTTAGAAGACGAAGTATCGATTGGACATAATGTCATCCTCCACGGATGTACAGTAAGAAAAGGATCGCTTATCGGGATGGGTGCAACGATTCTGGACGGTACGGAGATCGGTGAATGGTCACTCATCGGGGCCAACACCTTCATCCCTTCAGGCAAAAAAATCCCTCCCCGTTCACTGGTTATCGGCTCTCCGGGAAAAGTCGTACGGGAGTTAACAGCTGATGATTTTGCTCTTATCCGTCTGACCATTGATACATATTACCAGAAGGGCAAGGAATTTAAGGAACAGCTTGTACGCTGAATTAACAAAGAGGTCAGTTCCAAAAGAATAATACCATTGGAACTGACCTTTTTTTAATCTGTATATTACAGCTTGTCCTCATCCAGATGCTCGGCAATCATATCTTCAACGTCGTGCATTTCGTTTACATCGATAAGATTCGTTTCTTCTGCGATTTTAACCATTTGAACAGAAAACATAGAATAGTAGTGGTTGCCCTCGGACAAGTCTTCATAAAAATCATCAACCACAGCCCCGTCATGCTGTTCATTTTCAATATCGTCGAGGTGCGTGCGGCTCCAGTTTTTCAGCTGCGTCCCTGTGTGACTCGATCGCTTTTAGATACTCCTGACGTGCAAAATCCCACTCATCTGTTTCCAGCTCAAGCCGCTGTAAATCACGGTGAGCCTTGGCCACAACTTCTGCAAATCTCTCATAGTGATAGTTTACATTAACATTATTCTCCAATGATTTGCCCACGTTTTCCAAATTAAAGGTATATTCATGGCCGTTTTCACCCTCAATAACTTCAATGAATTTAATCATATCATTCTCTAAATCTTCTTCACTGGATTCCACAGCAATTCCGATTCCAGGGTAGGCACCTTCATATTCAAAACGTTCAAATCCATTATCCTCTTCGTTTTCTCCGGATGCCTCTTCACCATCTGATCCAATGGTGGATTCTTCGCTTTCTTCAGGTTGAGTATCATCTTCTTCAGAAGCTTCAGCTGACGCCTCATCTGATCCCTCACTGCTCCCGGGCTTGTCATCTTCTGAAGTCATACTCTCTTCTGTCTGATCATCCGTTTCGTTTACAGCAACTTCTTCCTCACCGCTTCCGCAGGCGACGAGTGCGAGCACCGCTGCCATTGATATCCCTAACCACTTTTTTTTATCCTGAACCCTTCCTTTCTGAGCAAACCTATCCGTATCTTACAAAATTTCACCTGGAAAATAAACAAAAAAGGAAATTTTTTTAATTCAAGTAACAGGACTCATAATTCAGTCATAACTATTAAAGAAATTGTCAGTTAGTATCGAATGACTATCAATGAATGAGTTAATAATTTCTATTACAAGGTATACTGAGAACCCCGGCTGTTAAACATTGAAAGCGTTCATCTGCTTCTTGTTTGCACCCACCACCATCCTCGTTCCACATATTTTTCGGTTCGCCAGCTTTTATACCCGTAAATGCAGTTAAAGGTGCCAGTCCCTGTATATACAGCCCCTGCCACCTTTATTTATCCGTATACCCCCAATAGGTGTAAAAATGAAACACCTGCTATGGAAACGGTAACTCCTGCAGCCAAGGTGATGAGTATTATCTTCGTATCTCTCATCTCAAGCCAGATCAGAACACTGACAACTACCGTACCTAAAATTCCGAAAAACAGTGCTGCCAGAGGATTGGTCGGAGTAATCCAGTCATACCAGCTGATAAAGTCCACCTGATCACATCCTTCTTTATGATTGATTACGGGAACAATCGGTGCTATGGCATTCGAATTCTTCTGCTTATTACTAAGAAAGAGTTCCTTGAAACGTTTCTTTTATTTCATAAGCAGCTATCTCAAAGCCTGCAACAAGGCCCTGATAAAGACCGTCGCGGTATGTTTGACCCTCCCCTCCTCCTTTTTTTCTGTTTGATTTTGCAGACCCCTCGAGAGCTTTGATAAGTTCCTTGATTGTCTCCGGCGTCTTTTCGCCGTCACTTTCAATTAAAATTCCAAGATCTTTTACTGTTCCTTCATAGCTCATGGCAATCCCCTCAAACATGCCTTGCTGAAATTCCTGGGGGATATTGTTTATCTCTGCTTTTGCTTCTTCAGGGATCTGGTCATAAAAAGCATTATCGGCCTGGAGACCAACACTTTCCCTGCTTTGTTTCATCGCTTCTTCAGCTTTTTTCAAAAACATCGTTTTAATATTTTTCAATTCGTAAATCAAAGCTTCATCTCCTCTTTTATAATCAAATTCCCTTGCAAGACGGTTTACTACAAACGTAAAAGCTGCGTTCATTCCCGCATTAAACAATGCTTCATCTGCATCTCCCTGCTGTTTATCCCTTGCTGTTGTCCGGGCCATCTTAGAAAAGTCCAAAATACAGTCTTCTATTTTTGCCCCGCGAAACATTCTCTTACGATAGGCTGTCATTTGGTAATAAAACCCTTCTTTATTTAATTTTACCATTATATGTAAACATATGTAAACAAAAATCACACAATATTCCATGTGTGATTTTCCCTTTCTATCTATAATCTTGGTATTCTCGGAGAGACAGCCTTCTCCCATCACAAAATGAATTCCGTCCTCAGAAACAGCTATACACTGTACTTCTTTAGGATTTTTTTCCTCATTATGCCCTGTATAGATCAAGTACAGTTTATCTTGAAACACAGCAGCACTTCCTGAAAAGCATCCACCTTTTTCGTAATCAAACTCAGGAGCCAGGGCTACAGGCAGTGCCACCCAGTTAATAAGGTCTTTGCTCTTTGCATGCCCCCAGTGCATGGGTCCCCATTCAGCTTCATAAGGGTAATATTGATAAAAAACGTGATACTCCCCTCTGAAAAACACTAAACCGTTAGGATCGTTAATCCCCCCTATTGGAGCTGCGATATGATACCCAAGACGATATTTAGTATTCTTGACCTCATTTTCATTTTTCTTTAATAAAGTGATTTGCTTGTTCAATTGAGTATGTCCTAGTATTCAATTTACTGTCCTCCCGTTACTTGACTGCTCCGTCAGAAACGCCACCAATGATATGACGTTGCAAGAATAGGTAAATAATGATTACTGGCAACAGAACCATTAAGTAAGATGCAAAAGCTAAATTGTAGTTAGCTGCATACTGTGATTCAAATACGTACTGCATCAGAGGTAAAGTCCAATCACTTGATCGTTGTAAAATGACTAATGGCATTAAGAAATCGTTCCAAATCCAAATAATGTTTAGTACTAAGAGTGTCACAGTCATTGGCTTAAGCATTGGGAAAATAATATACCAATACATCCGAAACACACCACACCCGTCAATTAAAGCTGCATCTTCAATTTCTCTAGGTATGGATTTAAAATATGCTACGTAGAGAAAGACACATTGGAAAAGTCCATATGTTGCATACAGAATAATCAGACCCCATTTGTTCAACAATCCAAATGTGCTAAGTTGTTGGACGAGTGGCAGCATCATAACTTGAAAGGGAACAAACAATCCACTTACAAAAAAGTAGTACATAATACGATAAAACATTTGGTCTTGATTTCTAGCGATTGCAAAAGCAGCGATCGAACCCAAAAATATGATTAAGACAACAGAAATACTCGTGATGAAAAAAGAGTTCAAAAATGCGCCAAAGTAGTTTGACATTTCTGCTGCCTGTATAAAGTTACCAAAGTTTAAACTGCTCGGTAAAGTAAAGAAGGATCTGGATGATTCTTCAGGTGTCTTAAATGCCGTTACGATTGTTAAATAAAGAGGGAACAGAATGAAAAGCGCACCAACTCCAATGAACAGATATAGCCCTATCTTACGTAAGGTATTGGATGACATTTACAACTGCACCTCTCTTTTTCTTAAAATACTGATCTGAATAACGGAAACAACGATGATGAAAATGAATAATACGATGGCGACTGCAGACCCATAACCAAAACGGTTATTTAAAAAGCCCAGGTTATAGATGAGTAGTGTGACTGATTCAGTCGCAAATCCAGGCCCGCCTCCCGTCAAGGCTACAATGTAGTCATAGACCATCAGATGCTGCTTCATCGCCAAAATAAGGCATATTGTAATTGAAGGAACAATCAACGGTAAGGTGATTTTAAAGAACTTTCTTAGCCCACTTGCTCCGTCAATGGCTGCAGATTCATAGATATCTTCAGGTATTGTTTGAAGACCAGCCATGTAGATAACAATTAAGATAGCCGCTCCTTGCCATACAGTAACTACGACCAATGCCCAAAACACAGTATCTTGATTACCAAGCATATTCATTTGAAGTGCTTCAATATTTAACCGATCACCTAAATAAGGAATGACACGGTAATAAATTTGCTTCCAGATATACCCTATAATTAAGAGACTTAAAACTGCCGGCACGAAAAAGATAGCTCGAAATGTGTTACGAAATTTAATCTTCTTGACCAATGCCATTGCAAATGCTAACGCGATTACGTTGGAAAGTACAGTGGAAACAAATGCATATTTCACAGTAAACATTAATGCATTTAAAAATCGATTATCTTGAAGGATCGTGATGTAATTGCTAATTCCTATGAAATCCCTCGTCCTACTCACGCCATCCCAATTCGTTAAACTCATATAGATCGCACTGAGTACTGGATAGACATAAAATAACATGAGTAAAACCAGTCCTGGGATTAATAGAAGAAGGTACCCCTTTTTTAAGCTTGTATAAGCGCTGTTCTTCATTATTTTTACCTCCAGGTGTTAAGTAAAAGCCCTCTCACTACCGATCATGAGAGGGCGTGTTTACGTTAATTTCGATAGCTTTCAAACATGTTGTCTAAGTCTTCCAAGTACTGATCTATGTCTTGATGATTAAAGAAGTTTTGAGTATGGCCACGGAAGTCCGCTTCCGCCGCAGTTCCACCTGCCCAATAATGATTTGGCCAGTTTGTAATTTGGTCGTTCTCTACATGTGGAAGGAGTCCTTGTAAGATTTCGTCATTGACCTCCACACCTTCCACTGCACTAAAAGATCCATCCATATCAGCGAATTGTTGGGCCTCATCAATTAAAAACTCAACAAACTTTAACGTTTCTTCAGGATGATCTGTGTCCGCTGCAATAGATAATCCTACGTCTACCCCTGAAATTGTAACGTTTTCCTCTGGGTTATTCGTTTGAGGGAATGGAAAGTAACCAAACTCTTCATCAAAATTATCATTCATGTCTCTTAGAGTTGGCAGTATCCAAGCACCCATAAAGTACATAGCTCCTTGACCATTGGCAAATAAGTCGTTACCTTGATCATAGTCTGTTCCCATATGATCTCTTTGAGCATACTGTAGAGCTTCTAACATCTTCTCAGACGCTTCTTCCCACTCAGAGCTGCCAACTACATTTTCTTCACCATTATTGAAGCGCTCCCAATAATCTTCATCGAATTGTTGAGCAATAAAGTTCAGATTAAAAATTGATGTCTGGTCAACATTCTGGTTACCCATAATGACTGGGGTAACATCATTTGCATCCAACTCTTCCATTACTTCAATAAGTCCGTCCCATGTTTCTGGAACCTCTAAATTGTGGTCATCAAAAATAGTTTTATTATACAATACTCCATTGGCATTCAGAGATAAGGCGGCACCATACATTCTGTCATCTACAAGGTATCTATCTTGAATTTCTGGATTAATCTTTTCTATAAAGTCCTCATCCGTGATATCCAACAGGTAATCGTTGTTTGCTCGTAATACATAGTCTTGCTCAACAGGATAAGTAATAAAAATATCTGGGACATCGCCTGTCGAAAAACGTGTTGTTAAAACAGTCATCCCGTCTGGAACAGTATTTTGCTCTACCTTAATACCTGGATTTTCTTCTTCAAATTGATCAATTAACGTGTCAAAAGTATTAACTGCTTCCGCTTTCACCTGGAAAAATTCAATTGTAGTGGCACTTTCCGCACCTTCTGTTGGTGATTCAGTATTGTTACAAGCAGCTAAAATAAGGGCTGCGCCCATAACCGATAATAACGAAAAACTCTTTCTCATTTGTTATCTCCTCCTTGGTACTATCATACTTTCTGGAAAACGCTTTCATAAGGAGGTAATCATTTGTTTAATGTTTAATATTATTTGATTTTATGAATTTGAATACTTCCTTCTATACTCACTCGGGGTTACATGCAATACTTTTTTGAATACCTGACTAAAGTATCTTTGGTCTTCATATCCTACTAAATTTGCTATCTCATAAGCTGGCTTATTAGTTTCAGCTAAAAGCCTGCAGGCTTGATTAATACGAACGGTTTTAAGGTGTTCAGAAAACGTTATTTTGTGAACCTTCTTATACAACGTACTTAAATAACTACCATTAAACCCAAACCGATTAGCAACGACTTCAATGGTTAAAGGCTGATCGTAGTGGGTTTCGACATACTTCTTGGCCTCTCGAAGTGCATTTACCGTTTCACTTTCATTCTTTTGATATTCTTTGAAAATACCTTCAGTTATCAATGGCTTATCTATAAACTCTTTTTTGCTTAAATAGTGAATAGCACATTCATAAGACTGAGTGATCTCCTTTAATTCATTAACGGTTGGCCCAATTGCAACCGTGGAGACCAGTTTATCCTCAAGGTATGTCATTGCAATGTTTTCTATCTTTTCACGTGATGACAGTCCACCACTTACATATATTTTCTGTTCATTCCCAAGAGGATAAATATATACAAATTCATCTTTTGTATGTATTTCTTCAATCGTTCCAATTTTATCTTTATCCGTTATCATGAGGGTATAACTTGGATATTCAGTCACAAGATTTATATCTTTAATATCTTCTTGAAATATTAAATCTAATGCCAATTGCTTAAGGGTAGATTTCTGAATTTTAACCTTAGCTTCAATTTCAGTTATTGCTTTTTTAATTACAGTAAAAAATTCATCCCGATCTATTGGTTTTAACAAGTATTGAAATGCTTTAAAGTGAAGAGCATCACGAACATATTCAAACTCGTCGAAACCACTTAGTACAATGACTTCATCTGTCGATCGCTTCGAAGATATTCGTTTTAAAAATTCAATGCCACTCATATCTGGCATCTTAATATCAGTAACAATAATGTCTGGTTTTAGTTCTTCATAAAGCTCTAATGCTTCCACACCTGAAGTTGCCGTCCCTGTTACATAGCAATTAAGAGACTTCCAAGGTAATGTGGTTTTTAAACTCTCCATGATTAATTCCTCATCATCAACAAGCATTACCTTAAACACTTAACCCTCTCCTTTTATAGGAATAGTGATCTGAATGGTCGTTTGACCTTTGGTACTGCAAATTACGAGTCCGCTATTGCCTGAGTAATACATTCGAATTCGATCGTGTACATTTAATAGTCCAAGTCCAGTGAAAGATGATTCATGGCGATTATTCAACTGAAGTAATATGTCTTCAGTGAAGCCAGGCCCATTGTCAGTAACATGAATGACGATCCTATTTTCCTTTCTTTTAGCCTGAATTGAAATATGGTTAAACGTCTTGTGTTTCTTACCATGTTCAATACTGTTTTCCACAATCGGCTGTAGAATGAGTTTCAAAACGCTGTTGTTCTGCACACCTTGATCAACCTCAACGTCATAATCAAACCGATTCATGTGTCTGATCTTCTGAATCTCCAAATAACTGCAGACGTGCTTTATCTCTTCTTGCAATTGGATTTCATAAGGCCCTTTTAAGCTAATTCTAAGAAGCTTACCCAGGTTTGTAACTAGGTGTTGAACTTCCTTAGTTTTTTGTAAACTTGCCAAAGCATTAACAGACTCTAATGTGTTATATAAAAAATGAGGGTTAATTTGATGCTGAAGAACCTTAAATTCAGCAGCCTGTTTTTTGTTTTGTTCCTCTTCTACTTTCTTTATCATATCTCTTAACTGGCTAACCATATCATTGAAACTTGTGGTAAGTGTAGTAAACTCTTGTTCTTTATAATCCTCCATACGTACATTCAGGTCTCCACCAGCTGCTTCTGTCATCCCTTTGTTGAAGGTATTAATAAATAGGATTAACCTTTCCGAAAACATACGGTGAAACAATACGAGTAATAAAAATAACGCAACAATGATGCCAATTGTAAATAAACGTACTGGAATTAAAATATTGTTCACACTCTCCATACTTTTCATGGAAACCAGTGTCCAATCCTGAAATGTTGATTCTTGTGCATAAAGAAATTCTCGCCCGTCACTATCCGTATAAATGCCTTCTGTATCAATGAGAGATCTTGTATCAACAGGACCAGTTAACTTATCAGGGGCACTTTGGTGAATGACTCGACCCTCTTCATTGATTATCAACCACTCACTATCACTGTTACTACCTAATGTTGTTGTTTGATTTAATATCTCGGGCTTTACCAATAAAACAAAATGACCTAATTCTTCTAACGTTCGGGGATCAATAATACTTCTTCCAACGGTGAAGAAGGTACTGTTCTCTTCAATTAAGTCATCACTCGCTGGTCCAATCCAATATGGCCCCCCTCGTCTTTTCGTTACTTCTTCAAAGAAAACAGACCCCTCCAGGTCTTGAAATCGTTCTTCTGGAGCAGCCAGAAAATATAGAGGGTCATTATTTTTGCTTAGAATAAAAAAATCGAATGTATTTTGGTTATTAAACACTAGTCGTGAAATGGTACTTTCATTGTTTATCCTATCTAATGTGGATGGCCATTCTTCAGTAGTCAAATAGTTGTACACGGATGGGGATGTTGCTATATATTCAGTGAATGATTCAACTTCACTCAATGTAGCGTTAACATTTAAATCAATGGCATCCAAAGTATCCAGCATATGGCTACTAATTTGATCTCTATAGATATTGGTTGAAAACTCATAAGAGATCCAGCCTATAAGAACGAGAGGAACTACTATTGTAAGAATAAATAACAGATAGAATCTTTTTCTTATGCTCACTTTCAAACTCCTTTTGCTACATAGCTGAAGCAATTTTCTTACAATTCTAACATAGTTTTAAATTGATTATCTTAAACTACATCTCATATCATAATTAAGAAGAAAAATTAAGTCCCCTTTGATGTTCAAAGAGGACTTAATCATAACTTAGTATAAAATTGGTAGTTCAGGTGGCAATAAAGAGTCTCCCCTAAAGCACGTAAGTTTGTTTCAAATTATACAAAACATGTGTTCCTTACGTCTGGTTATTCTGAGCAAAGGGGATAATCATATTTGTTTATTGATTTACATTAACCTTAGAAAGATTCTTTTTAATCAGGTCAGCAGTAAGCTGCCCGCTCAGGGCCACCATGGGTACCCCGCCGCCAGGGTGGGTGGAGCCGCCAACAAAGTAGAGGTTTTCATAGAGTTCACTCTGGCTCGGAATTTTAAAGCCGCCGTTCTTTTTCTTATCTGCAGCAATTCCGTAGATGGAACCGCCGTTCGGCCCGTAAAGGTCTCTTAAATCATCGGGGATGAACTGGTATTCAAATTCAACCGCTTCTCTTAAGCCGGTAAGGCCCTGCCGCTCAAGTTTGGCAATGACCTTTTCACGGTACGCTTCTCTGTACTTTTCCCATGACTCCCCATCTTTAAGAGCAGGGACATGAGTGAGGACAAACAGATTCTCTTTTCCTTCAGGCGCCTGGCTCGAATCTGACTTTGATGATATGCCCACATATACTGTCGGATCATCAGCAGGTACTCCCTGATCATAGATCTGTCTAAACTCCTGCTCCATGTCATTGGCAAAAAAGAAGTTATGATGTGCCAGCTTCGGAAACTTCTTATTTACACCAAGGAGTAGGACGTGACCGGATACAGACGGGATAAACGACTTCTCGAGTTCATAGGATTTATTTACCGCTTCTGGCGAATGTGTCAGGTTTCGGTAAGCCGGGATTGCTTCCAGGTTTGAAACAATCACATCTCCCTGCACAACTTCCCCGTCCGCAAGCTCAACACCTGTTGCTATTCCGTCTTCTGTCTGAATGCCGGTCACTTCAGCCTCTGTACGCACTTCCACTCCCTGCTCTTCCAGGAGCCTAAGCATTCCCCGCGCAATATTGTACATCCCGCCTTCCACGTAATGAACCCCGATTCCAAGCTGTACGTAGGCAAGCTGGGAAAGAACAGCAGGTGCGTGATACGGTGATGAGCCTACATACATCACAAGGAAATTGAACATCTGCTGAAGGCGCTTGTCTTTAAAATACCTGCTTGTACCATCTGCAACCGTTCGCATCGGATCAAAACCAAGAAGCTCCTTTAAGGAATGAAGCTGTCTTAATTCAGACAAACCGGAGATGCTCTCCTTGTAAAAACTCTTCCTGCACAGCTCATATAAATCCTGAGCGTATTGTAAATAATCGAAGTATTTTTTGGCATCATCAGGATTTACCGACCGTAATTCATGTAGCATCTGAGGTATATCTGCCACCATGTCTACTGTTGTGCCATCTTCAAAAAAGGAACGCCAGCCCGGTTCGATCCGGGTAATCGTCATGTAGTCGGAAATGTCCTTTCCTGCACTTTTGAACAGTCTCTCCAGTACCCATGGCATTGTCAGAATCGAAGGGCCTGTATCAAATGTAAATCCCTGTCCTGAACGCTGGTTCAGCTTTCCTCCGGCACGCTCATTCTTTTCAAGTACGGTCACGTCATGCCCGTCTGCTGCAAGCCTGACCGCACAGGACAGACCTCCCAAACCTCCACCAATAACTACTGCACGCCGTTGTCCCATCACTGATTCCCCCTCGAACTTCAATTTTAATAAGCTGGGTTAAATTTAAGTGTTCATTTCCTCTCACTACTCTCTTTTTTCGCGGATTGTTCGGAGGTGGTTCCCTCCATAGGCTTCAAGTTAAGGAGAAGTAAAAAAGAGGTAAGAGGTAGCCCTCATGTCCTGCGCTTTCCGCTGCATTTACATCTCTATCATTAATGATGAAAATATCTTAATAGCAAAACATTTAAAAAAGCAGTTAATAAAGATAAGGAATAAACCGGTAGCGCTTCTGGCACCAGGATTTATATCCGTTTCCGAGTTCACCGGCAAGCATACGCTCCTCAATAATCATGCGAAATAGAAGTGCGGGAACGACCGTTACCGCAATGGACAGAAGACCAATGATGCTGCCCATAAACAGAGCAATCCCTGCCACACAAAGAAAAATGGCTGTATACAAAGGGTGCCTGAGCTTACGGTACGGGCCTGAACTGACTAAGTCCACACTTGATTCAACGGCTACATCTCTTGAAAACATTTTGCCGAGCTCCAGAATCCCCCAGTACCTCAGAGCCACACCCAGTGCGTAAACAACAAGGCCGGACAAGTGCATTCCGGTTGTTTCGGGAAAGACGAGGAAAGACCCTTCCCTGCTCATAACAGAGGCCCCAATGGTAAAGACCAGAGCCGCTACAATCCAGTAAAAGGAGCGTTTTTCCCTTTTTGTACTGCCTGATGGCTTACGGTCCCGGAAGAAGACAAACTCCAACAGCCAGATTGCTGTTATAACAAAAAATGCAATGTCTAAGATCACACCCGCCCTCCTTTGTTTCATTTAAAAAGGAATCCTCAACGTATTCGATAACGCGAATGAGGATTCCTTCGTAGAAGTTTGTCGTATTTTATTTAATCGTTCACCATCAGCGGATGGGAAAAAGCATTGTATTCCTTGTTTCTGCGGGTCAGTTCGTTACCTTCACGGAATACCGATTCAAAAAAACGGCTTGCCGGCTCAGCGAGGGCTTTGTAATAGTCCGCAAATAACGAGGCTGCGTATTCACCGAGCCATTTCTTTGGAAGGAGCTCTTCAGGAAGGCCCGGATCCACGAAGAGGAATTTTCTGTACTCATGGACGAGTTTCGTCCGCTCAACAAAGCATTCCCCGTCTGTAATTTCCCCTTTTGCAATCTTGTTTTTATCAATAATGTACTTTTCACTGTACGTTGATATAAATGCCTGATAGCGATCATTGATATCACTCAGGTTCCAGCATTCCTCAATTACCTGATGATGGTCCCTGGGTCCTTTATAGTCAGAAACAAAAAAGTGCACATAGCTGGAGATATCGTATTTCTTAATCAGGTCGTCCACCTGCTTGTCCAGAGGGTTGGGTGAAATCCAGCAGCTGTTGGAAAGCGTACCAAACCCGCTCCACACGAGTTCTTTTCTTAACTCATCACGAATATTGCGCTTCGTTTCCGGGATCGTATACATAAGCATCCGCCATTTCCCGTCCCAGCTTTCATTTTTAAGCTTAAAAATACGGTCCGCTGCTTCCTCAATCCGGTTAACACCGCGCTCAGTAAGGAAATAGTAGCTTTTGTTTCCTTCTTTCCGGGACTGAACCCACCCCTGTTTGCTCATTCTCGATATAGCGGCACGGATGGACTGCTCGTTATGCCCGAACTCCTTCAGCAGTGAAATCAGGCTGCCAATCCATATTTCGTTTCCGTAATGCCGGATATAATCCCCGTAAAGGGTAAATATCATTGATCGTGTATTCATATTCTCTTCCATTGCAATAACCTTCTCTCTTCATACTCCCCCTGTGTCGGAAAAAGCTGATTATCCGCATATTATAGCGAATAATGGATGCAATGTAAATTTAACGACCCTAGAAAAATTCGTAAGGCTTATGGCCGTTTCACAATTGTACTGATCCCCTGTCCAACCCCTACACACATCGTTGCAAGACCGTAATCGGCCTCCCGCCTCTTCATTTCGTGCAAAAGCGTAGTCAGTATCCGGGCTCCGCTTGCCCCAAGCGGGTGTCCGAACGCAATGGCCCCTCCGTTCACATTCACAATTTCATCATCCAGCTCAAGCTGTCTCATGCACTCAAGGGATTGCGCTGCAAAGGCTTCATTCAACTCAACGAGTCCTAAATCCTGAACAGTTAGCCCTGCTCTGTCTAACGCTTTACGGGTAGAATAAATGGGTCCGACGCCCATAATCGACGGTTCAAGACCAGCTACAGCCGACGTTACGTATTCACCCAGGATCTCCACTCCGAGCTCCCCTGCTTTTTCCCTGCTCATTAGAAGAAGTGCAGACGCGCCGTCGTTAACACCGGAAGCATTCCCTGCCGTTACCGTCCCATTCTCAAATAACGGACGAAGCTTCCTCATTTTTTCAAGTGTTACTTCGGGTCTTGGATGTTCATCTTTATCGACGGTAACCGTATTTCCTTTACGGTCTTTATACTCCACAGGCACAATCTCATCTGCGAACCGATCTGCTTCCATAGCTGCTTTCGCCTTCATCTGGCTGTTATACGCAAACTGGTCCTGGTCTTCCCTTAGCACGTTGAATCTCTCTGCCACGTTGTCGGCTGTCTGTGGCATCGAATCCGTTCCATACATTTCTTTCATCCTGTCGTTTACAAAACGCCAGCCGATCGTTGTATCATGCATGCCAAGATCCCCTCTGGGGAAATCACTTTCGGGTTTAGCCATCACAAAGGGCGCACGGGTCATGCTTTCTGTTCCCCCGGCAATAAAGATGTCTCCTTCTCCTGCCATAATTGCTCTCGCAGCATAGTTGACTGCATCAAGACCTGAGCCGCAAAGACGGTTGATCGTTGTTCCTGCTGTTTCTACCGGCAGGCCCGCCAGGAGGGCACTCATCCGTGCCACGTTACGGTTGTCTTCTCCTGCCCCATTGGCATTGCCGAAAACCACTTCCTCAATCTGATCAGCCGGAACACTTCTGTTTCGCTCAACCAGGGCTTTAATGACAACTGCTCCCAGGTCATCGGGGCGAACCGATTTTAACGCCCCTTTGTATTTTCCTATCGGGGTCCGGACTGCATCTACTATGACGACGCTCTTCATCTGACCACATCCCTTTGTTCCGAATAGTCGTACACACCTTTACCGGTCTTTTTCCCAAGACGCCCCGCCTTCACATACTTCACAAGAAGAGGGCATGGCCGGTACTTTTCCCCAAGGGTTTCATGAAGATAGGTGAGGTTGTTCAGACGGGCATCAAGGCCCACCAGGTCCCCGAGTTCAAATGGCCCCATCGGATAATTCAGACCAAGTTTAATCGCACGGTCGATTTCCTCCGGCGTTCCGACACCTTCCTGCAACATGTAAAACGCTTCGTTCCCCACAAGTGCACTGATTCTGCTTGTTACAAATCCCGGAAATTCATTTACAACAACCGTTTCTTTTCCCATCCGTTCAGCGACAGTCTTAGCCAATTTAACTGTCTCATCGCTCGTTTCAAGACCGCGGATAATTTCAACCAGCGGCATTTTCTGTACAGGGTTAAAAAAGTGCATGGCAATGGTTTTTTCCGGGCGATTCGTAAATGAACCAATCTCTGTAGGGCTCATTGTGGAAGTGTTGGTGGCAAAAAAACAATGCTCCCGTGCATGCTCCTCCAGAGTCTCAAAGACCTGCTGTTTAATCTCGAGCTTCTCCGGAACCGCTTCGATTACGAGATCAGCCTGCATCACGGCTTCTTCCATGCTGGAACTGTAAAGAAGTCGATCATTTGCGTCTGATGCCTCAGTTTCAGAGATTTTGTTGCGTTCCACGCCTTTCCGGAAGATCCCGTCAATATCACGGCGGGCTCCTTCAAGAGCCTCAGAGTTAATATCCACGAGTGTTGTTTTATATCCTCCAACGGCACTTACATAGGCAATACCTCTGCCCATCACACCGGAACCGATTACGGCAATGTTGTTGATGTTCATCTATGTAACCTCCTATAAAATTCCTTAGATTTATGCAAATGAGGGCGGATTTTGTCGAACGGTCGATATATTGTACTTAAGGATCGATATATCCTGATTAAGGGTCGATAAACTCGCGTTAAAGGTCGATAAATCCCAATTAAAGGTTGATAAACTCACAGTAAGGGTTGATAAATCTCCCCTGATACCCGAAGCACCACCGGGGAAAGCAATACACACCGGCTGCATTCCTTTCTCAATCTTTCCGTTTTGAAAAAAAGGCGAGGCGCGCTTGTCAACGCCCTCGCAAAAGGATGGTTCAGGTGAAAACACAGGTATTTCAAACTGGCAATGGCTCCGCACGCTGCTCGCCCGGCAGATGCCGGGCTCTTTAGCTGCGGCTCCGCTCATTGCTTCGAGGGTGACACATAAGGTAAAATCCAAACTTCCGGATCAACCTCTTCATCTTCTATCCTACAGTCCGAACGGGTTTAACGGCCGGTTTCCAACGTAGGAAAGCACACTTTTTGTTTCTGTATAAAGGTCGAGGGTTTCCACACACAGCTCACGTCCGAATCCGCTCTGCTTATACCCTCCAAACGGTGTACCAGGGAATGCTGAGAACGGACAGTTGACCATGACAATACCAGCCTGGATACCGCTGGCTACACGGTTTGCACGGCCGTTGTCTTTCGTCCATACTGCAGACCCGAGGCCGAACTCAGTATCGTTGGCAAGCTTGAGCGCTTCTTTCTCATCCTTAAATGTCATCACAACCACAACCGGACCAAAAATCTCTTCCTGAGCAATTGTCATGTCATTTGTTACATCAGTAATGACTGTTGGTGCATACCAGTATCCATCCTCAAATCCTTCAGGATGGATTTGCTCTCCTCCTGTAATTACAGTCGCACCATCTGCCACTGCCTGTTTCACATAGCCGTCAATGACATCAACCTGCTTCTGATTAACGATAGAGCCGAGGTGAGTCCCTTTGTCCATCGGATCGCCAAGCTTAAGCTGCTTCGTTTTAGCTACGAACTTTTCCATGAACTCGTCATACACATTTTCATGGATAAACAGACGGGAGCGTGCTTCACACGACTGACCTGTGTTGTAGAAGATTCCAAACAGTGAACCGTCTACTGCTGCATCGATGTCTGCATCATCAAACACGAGGTTTGGTGACTTCCCTCCAAGTTCAAGAGTCACGCGCTTTAGTGTTTCAGACGCTTTTGCCATAATGTCTTTCCCGGTACCGGTTTCACCGGTAAAAGCTACTTTGTCCACGCCTTTGTGCTCTGTAAGTGCAGATCCGACAGTCGATCCCGGTCCTGTTACAACGTTAACGACACCTTCAGGAACGCCGGCTTCGTGGCAGATTTCAGTAAGAACAATGGCCGTGACAGGTGTAAGGCTTGCAGGCTTTAGTACAACTGAACAGCCAACCGCAATCGCAGGAGCGATTTTCCATGCGGCCATCATCATTGGGTAGTTCCACGGAATGATCTGTGCCGCAACACCTACCGGCTCTTTCTGTGTGTAGTTGAAAAATCCGCCTGGAACGTTGTTTACAGAACCTGTATGACCTACAATAGCACCTGCATAGAATTCAAAGTCTTCGATTGACTGCATAACCTGACCCTGGGCAGCACCTACACTTTTACCGCTGTTCAGTACTTCAAGTTCAACGAGTTCATTGAATCGGGAGCGCATAATAGACGCAATTTTGTTCATGACACGTGCACGTTTCCCAACCGGATAACGCTTCCACTTTCCGTGATCAAACGCGTTTCGGGCAGCTTCTACTGCACGGTCCACATCTTCCACGCCTGCTTTTGCAATCTCAGCCAGCGGCTTACCCGTTGCCGGATTGTATGTGACAAACGTTTCTCCGCTGAGACTGTCCACGGATTCGCCGTTGATTACCATCTTATAAAGATCACGCTTCATGACTTCGTTATCAAGCTTTTTCTCTTCTACGCTTTTCATTTCATTATCCCTCCAGTAGGTTATTTTCCTGAATAACTTGGCTGCCTTTTATCAAAAAAGGCTTTCATTCCTTCCCGGTGGTCGTCGGACTTACCGGCAGTGCGCTGGGCATAAGCCTCGTATTCGAGCATGTCAGCGAGATCATGGTCCCAGCTTTTATATAAGTATCGTTTGATTAACCCTATCGCCTTCGTAGGCATATGGGCTAGGCGTTCGGCGTACGCTTTTACACCTGCCTGAAATTCTTCCTCGGAATACACGTCATTTACGAGCCCAAGCTCTTTTGCCTTCTCTGCCGGCACCTTTTCACCAAACACGGCAAGCTCCATGGCTTTTGCATGGCCTACAAGCCTCGGCAGGTAGTAAAGAGTACCGGAGTCAGGTACGAGGCCGATATGAATAAACGCTTCAACGAACGCAGCTTTTTCTGAAGCCAGACGGAAATCAGAAGCCAGAGCAAGACTCATCCCTGCACCTGCAGCAACACCGTTAACGGCAGCGATGACCGGTTTTTCCAGTGAGGCCAGTTCACGAATCATCGGGTTATAGCGTTTTCGTAAAAATTCAGCGTGATCGGTGTCTTCGTTTACACCAGCCAGATCTTCCCCGGCACAAAAGGCTCTGCCTTTCCCTGTAAGTACGACCGCTCTCACTTCAGTGTCTTTTCCAGCTGACTTTAAAGCTTTGATAATCTCTTTGTTCATTTGTTCAGTAAAGGCATTGAGCTTGTCCGGACGGTTCATTGTGACCCAGGCAACATTGTTTTCAACCTGATAAAGAATGGTTTCGAACATCCTTCATTCTCCTCTCTACTTCCCTGTAAATCGAGGTTTCCGCTTCTCCAAAAACGCCTGCATGCCTTCCTTCTGGTCAAGTGACGAGAACAGCAGATAGAAGTTTTTCCGTTCCAGTTCCATACCTTCTTGCAATGGCTGATCCACGGCTTTGTTAGCGGCCTCCTTAATGAGCCTTACTGCCAGCGGCGGCTGCTCGGCGAGGCGTTTTGCAAACTTCATCGTCTCTTCCATCACCAGTTCCGGTGCGATTAGACGGTTCACAAGCCCGCACGCCAGTGCTTCTTTTGCCGGAATCGTATCCCCTGTCCAAAGGTATTCAAGCGCTTTTGTTTTCCCCATTGCTTTTGTGAGCCGCTGTGTTCCCCCTGCACCCGGCATCACTGCGAGGTTTACTTCCGGAAAGCGGAAATCGACAGTCTCGGAGGCAAAAAGGAGATCGCAATTCAACGCAAGCTCAAAGCCGCCCCCGAATACAAAACCGCTTACAGCCCCTATGACCGGTTTTTTCACATACGCCATCCGGTCCCACTGGGCAAATTGATTGAGAAGCTCAAGACTGACCGCATCATCATTGGCCATTTCTTCAATGTCTGCACCTGCTGCAAAAGCACGGTCAGAGCCTGTGAGCACAATGACGCGAATCGTGTCATCCCGGTCATACACAAACAGCTGCTCAACGACCTCATCGACCATTTTCCGATTCAATGCATTGTAGACGTCCGGACGGTAGAGCTGAATGACGCCAACCGGGCCTTCCGTCCAATGCCTGATCGTCTCTTTAAGACTCATCGACTTCTTCACCGATCATCATAGTCACAAGACTGCCGGCAAATCCCATAAGGTCTTTCCCGCTTGCTTTAGCTTCATCGGTTTTCATCGCTTTTCTTAGTGACTCATGATCGTCGTAGTACATTTCGCAAAGAAGGTGATAGTCACTTTCACCGCCCATCGGTGAGCCAACGATTTTTGTTACTTCCATTTTTCTCAGACCCGGGATCTTCTCTGTAATTGGTGCGTGTGTGTTAAAGTAGTGCTCATCAAATTCCTCTTTGTTTTCCGGATTCTTGTAAAGTGCGATTAGTTTTACCATGTTAAACACCCTTTCAGATTTTAGTAGTTTTATATATTTGCAACCGGCTTCATGGCTTCAAAAGGATTCTTGCAGCTCCGGCAGTACAAAATACTTCTGCATGCTGTCGGACCGAAGATGTTTTCCATCGTCGTATAGGTCGATCCGCAATAGGGGCAGTCAATATGCCACGGCTCACCAGGCGTATGTTCTGACGGAGGAGGCGCAATGCCGTATACTTTCAGCTTTTCTTTTCCTCCTTCAGAGATGGAATCCGTCGTCCAGGGAGGGTCATATACATATTTCACTTCCACCTCGTCGATCCCTTCTAATCCAATGACAGCGTTTACAATATTCTTTTTAATAATATCAAGAGCCGGGCAGCCGACAAAGGTCGGTTTTGCCTGAATACGAGCTTTCGTTCCTTCCACTTCCACTGTATCGAGCATCCCCAGCTCAACGATGCTGATCGAGGGGATTTCAGGGTCTTTCACTTCCTGAAGCACTGCCCTAATTTCTTCAACCAGTTGTGCGCGTTCAATGACCACCTTACTTCCCCCTCTCATTTTTACAGATGTCAGGCTTTTGCCTCAGTGCCATTCGCTTCTCGCGCTGGTGACTGCACTCACTATTACCAGCTTGTGACCGGATCTGTCCTGTACACTTCTGAAAGGATGGATAAAGCCTGGTTAAGATCTTCTGTATGTTCGCCCATCCGGCCGTTTCCGCTTTTCATTCCCGGCTTCCGCTCAATCTTGTAGTCAACTTCGCTAAGAATATGCTGTACTTTCTCCACCCATCGGTCTCTAAGATTCTGTTCACTTGAAATGAGGCTGTACTCATTCATGGCTTCACCTTCAGGTCCGAGGGTCAGCACACCATCAAATTCATCCCATACCCGCTCAATCGCCGCTTCCATCCGCTGTCTCGCTTCCGGAGTGGATTGCATTAGCTGCTTAAACCACAGCTCCCAGTGCATCAGGTGATAATATTCTTCTCCGATCACCCGGCGTGCAATGTGGGCGAGGGGCTTGTAGGAAGAGTCTTTCAGGCTTTGAAGGCGGATCGTTTTGGCATAATCGTAGAAAAGGTTGCGTACAACTGCGAACGCCCAGTCGTAATCAGGCTTCTCCAGGTACGTTCCTGTTCCGTTCTTTTCTTCCAGAATGATCGCGTTCCGGTATTCCACAGGGTTACGGAGATGACTGATATCGTCTGCTTTTCCCTCCCCCAGTTCTTCAAGGAGCTGATAATACATAACAGCGTGGCCCATTGTATCCTGACTTATGGAAGAGAAAGCTACGTCTTCTTCTATGTGCGGGGCAAGACCGAGCCATTCGGAACCGCGGTATGCAATCATGAAGTCATCATCGGCAAGCTGGTAAAGAAGGGCTTTGGCCGCTTCATATGCTTTCGTATGTTGTTTGAGTTCTTCTTTCGTTTCAAAAATCAACGCTTCCACCTCCTATTTGAGAAGATTCTTTTCTGTAAATTGTTCCTGCTCGTACTCACGCCATTTTTTCTTTAAATAGCCGTATCCTTTTGTTTCACGGTAGCTCTTATTATCAAGGCGGGTCAGCACTTGGCGTTCCTCTTCACCAAGGCTTGAGATATCACTGCGCTTTACGACCCAGATGTTTACGCACGGCTCTCTTCTGAGGAAGTTTTCCTTCGCCATGACCATGGCCATCTCCTTATTCGGGGCAAGAAGGCTGAACTGGTGCTGAAAAGGAGCCATCTGATTTCGCTTGCTGAACACTTCGTATTCTTCGTAAAATTCATTGCTCATTTAGTGCGCCTCCTTCACTGCCGGGTTTGCAAGGGCATCACGGACCCACGCTGTATTTTCATAGGACGCAGTGCGAAGATCAAGGCGTTCTTTTGACATCGGCCCATGACCGGTAACGATTTTTTTGAATTCTTCCCAGTCAGGCTGTTCGTAGATCCACTCGCCTTTTTCTTCATCATAATGCATTGTTTCATCGGGAATCTTGAGGCCGATTGATTTGATTCTCGGAACGTACTTATTAAAAAATTCCTGACGGAGGTCTTCATTCGTTTTCGTACGGATTTTGTATTTAATGTTTTTGTTTACGTGTGACTTCCCGACGTTTTCCTTCGAGCGCGGCCCGAAGAACATGAGAAGTGCAGGCCACCAGTCATCAAGGGATTTTTGAATCATGGCACGCTGCTCTTCAGAACCTTCTGCGAGTGCCAGAATGATGCTTTCCCCGTGCTGGGCATGGAACACTTCTTCTGCACAGATACGCTGGAGCGCTCTTGCATATGGTCCGTATGAGCTGTTTAACGACATGCTCTGGGTAATAATTGCTGCTCCGTCGACAAGCCAGGCAATAATCCCAGCATCACCCCACGTCGGTGCCTTCATATGAAACACATTGTGGAATTTGAGACGGCCGCTGAACAGGTCCTTTAAAATATCTTCACGATTTCGTCCAAGTGGCTTCATCAGATCTTCCGCAACACGCAGAAGAAGCTGGCCGTGGCCCATCTCGTCCTGAACTTTTGCCATGATGGCGAGTTTGCGGTGCAGTGTCGGTGCTTTAGGAACCCACTCCTTTTCTGGAAGCGCTCCCATAATTTCGCTCACTGCATGCATACTGATCAGTCTGATAAGTGCTTCTCTATAATCGTCTGGCATCCAGTCATCTGCTTCAATCCGCTCTCCAGCTTCAATTCTTTCCATGAACCGCTGGTACTTTTCCTCGTAAGAGAGGTCTGTCGTCATCAATTTCAACACCATGCCGGCTCCTCCTTTATATAACGTTTATTTAACGTCATTATATATTTGTGTAATAAATAATGCAATAATTATTTGAAAATTCTTAACCGGGAGGGTGATTTTATTGATATTAAGGATGTTTCGGGACATCTTGCGGGGCGATTCGAGCTGATTGACGGATTTCTTTCAATTATTAACGGGTTGGGGTTATTATTTAACGGGTTGGGTAGTCAGGGGGCTGATTCAGGTGATTGAAAAAGCAGAGAAGCGTTCGTAATAAGGATGTGGAAGTTTTTATGGAGAACTATTTGTGTTTTATGCAGGACTTTAGTGGATTTATAGAGAACTTGGGCTTGTTTATGCAGAACTATCAGACATTTATGGAGACTTCGACACCACTTAAAGAGAATTCGTCATTATGCGACACCGCTTCCGCCCCGCCTCTCCTCCTCACTAAAAAAAGTTTCTCTTAAAAGGAAAAAACGACCCTTTAATGGGGCTGCCTCACTAAAAAAAGCGGGGCTCCATGCCCCGCGCTTCTACAACAAATCCGCTGCCATCTGGGCAAGGCCGGACCGCTCGCCTTTTTCCAGCTTCACGTGAGCCGTCTGTCCCTGGGATTTCAACCGCTCAGCTACATACGTCAATCCGTTGGTATATTCATCAAGATACGGATGGTCAATTTGTTTCGGGTCACCCATGAGCACAATCTTACTTCCTTCGCCGACACGGGTAAGAATGGTCTTCACCTCATGCTTCGTCAGATTCTGGGCTTCATCGATAATGATAAACTGGTCCGGAATACTGCGTCCCCGGATATACGTAAGAGCCTCAACCTGAAGAGATCCCATGCCTGCAAGAATTTTGTCCAATTCTCCAGGCTTCTTCGCATTGAAGAGATACTCAAGGTTATCATAGATTGGCTGCATCCACGGCCGGAGCTTTTCTTCTTTTTCCCCCGGCAGATAACCGATGTCTTTCCCCACGGGAACAACCGGGCGGGCTACTAGCAGCTTTTTGTACTTCTGCAGGTCCTCAGTCTGGTACAGTCCCGCTGCCAGAGAGAGGAGTGTTTTCCCGGTACCCGCTTTCCCTGCAAGCGTCACGAGCGGGATGTCATCCCGGGTTAAAAGGTCCAGCGCCATTCGCTGCTGCACGTTTCGAGCTCGGATTCCCCAGATCGGATCCTCATTTGCAATAAACAGTTCCACATAATCATTATCTTTGTCCATTTTTCCAAGGGCGGAACGGGAAGGAGCAGATTCGTCACGGAAGATAAAAAACTGATGGGGCTGGGTAATTGTCCGTGTAAAGTCCTTCTTTCCGAGCTTACGTTTCTCAAACAGCTCATCCATCTTTTTCGGTGCAAGATACTTTTCTTCGTATCCTTTATACATCCGGTCAAACTGAACAACACGGTCGCTCAGGAAGTCTTCTGTAGGAAGCCCCAGAGCATCAGCCTTTACCCGCATCAGCGCGTCTTTACTCACAAGGACAACTTTTCTGCCGCCGGTTTTCTTTTCTTCTTCTTCTATTTTAATATTCAGCGCCACAGCCAGGATTCGGTTATCATTGGTCATTTCCAGAAAGGTCTGTTTCATTTTCTCAAACGAACGGTGGTTAAGTTCGACGGTGAGTGTTCCCCCGCTCGGCAGACTCACACCAAGGTGCAGCTTTCCTTTTTCTCTGAATTCATCAAGCAGTCTCGCAACCTGACGAGCATTCCTTCCTATTTCATCCATATATCGTTTCTTTGAATCGACTTCCTCCAGCACAACGGCGGGGATGACGATATCATGTTCGTGAAAGGAATAAATCGCAAGCGGATCTTGAAGCAGGACATTTGTATCGAGGACGTAAATGTTTTTCAACTTCTCGCCTCCTGGTTTCAATTGGAATGCAGAACATCAGCCGGAAATAATAAAGCGGTCTCTTCTACTTTTCAGCCTTTCCTTTACTCCTAATGTATGTGAAAGAGAATAAAGATAGACGCTAAAACAAACAATAGGTAAAACACCTTTTGAAATGAGGGATTCCCTTTGAAGAAATGGATAATAACACTACTTGTTCTCTCCATTGCCGCAACGGGCTGTCAGCCGGCCGATGACGGGCAAAATGATGAAGATCCGCTGGAAGGACAAAGTTATAATGAACCGACTGAAAACCCGTATAACCAGTGGGGTGGCCATAACGCTAATGTGATTGCCAACCACCTCGCACACCTTTGTACCCAGCTTCCGGAAGTAAGCCATGCAACGGCTGTTGTCCTGGGCCCTTATGCTGTAGTAGGGCTGGACATTGAGCCTGATATGGACCAGAGTGATGCCGGACAGGTTAAATATGCTGCCACTGAGACTCTTGCCGATGACCCATACGGAGCCGAGGCCCTTGTAACGGCAGACCCTGACATCACCGCCCGTCTTAACGAAATGCAAAAGGATATTGCAGACGGGAAACCAGTATCAGGTATTATGGAAGAACTGGCTGCCATTGTCGGCAGGCTGATGCCGGTTACTCCAGGACCCGAGCACCGTAAAGATACAGAAGGCGACCCAAGTGACGTAAACGATGACCGCCTTAACAATCAGCGTCAGAATGAACTCGAAGACGTACAGAACAAGCAAAGTAAAGGACGTAAAAATAAGCTGAAAAAAGGCGAATAACTAAATGTTTGAAAAAGGTGTCTGAAACAATCGTTTCGGGCATTTTTTCTTATCTTCGTTTTCCGTATCGACTTAGGGTACATCTAAAAAAACTGCCCCAACCAGAATGGTTATGAGACAGTTTCTATAAATCAAAGGGTACGGACCGCTTCCAGTACCTGACGGTCAAGTTTATCCGCAGCTTCTTTATCATACGTTTTTTCATACTTAGGCTCTTGTGAAATCCGTGATCCGTAAAACATCACATCACGAACCTCTTCAACCTGAATTTCAACGAGAGCAAGCTTTAGAGGTACACCTTCCATTTTTTCACTGAGGATCTTTGCACTGCCGGCAACGGAGTATGTAGAGCCATTGCCAACAAGAGTGAGTGTCACTTTCGGCTGCTGCCGGATGTTTTCTACAATTCGGGAACGGTTATCGACTGCAAAGCGAATGGCTTCCCTGTGCGGCGCAAATACCCAGCTGATGGCATTCACATTCGGTCCGGCTGTTTCATAGTCCACTGTAGCGAGTGTTACATAGCGCTCCTGCTGCAAGAGAGGAAGTAATTCTTCGGTTAAGGATGTTTCTACTTGATTTGCCATGAATATATCGCCTCCTTTGTCCATTATAATACTACTATACCTAGATTTTCATGAAGATAAAACTGCAGTTTCATTAAACCCTGGTAAAAATCCGTAACCGGAGGGGAAAACATGAGTGGGCCGTTTAAAGATAAAAGCGAGATCGAGCATCTCGTAAAAAAACTCGAGTACTATACAAGGCGCCTTGAGAAGCTGGAACACCTGGATCATAATATGGACAAAATTAATTATGCCCTGGAAAGGGCAAAAATACGGGATATCCTCTTAAATTACACAAATCCGAGGCGTGTTTTCATGATGAACATTCTAGTCGGTATTGGACGGGGGCTCGGGTTGACCATCGGAACGGTTGTGGTCATTTCCCTTGTCGGCCTTATTCTGCGCCAGTTTGTGGACCTGCCTCTTATCGGCGACTGGATCTCCACTCTTCTCCAGTACGTGGACTCCCGGTCAAATCCGTCGTAATTTTTGTCTGATTATCTCTATCCCATCTCTTTAACCGAAAGCTCTGTTTTAAACTCAGGTGTTGATTAACGTTGTAATCTCTTTCCGCGGGGTGCCGGTGTTCTCCCTGGGCATAAGCTGTGAAGTGTGTTGGGCACTCCGCGTTGATCATTTTAAAGACATAAGTCCCCATGTAAAAAGGGCGTAATTTTTTTGATACAATCGTTCAAGTACACTGATTCTGTTATACTGTAAAGGAAGACTCAAATTATCCAACTTCACTTTATAGTATAAAAAGTCAAAAAAATAGAGGTGTCGCATGAGAGTTCAATGTGTAATGTGTAACATCGTTGAAGATATCGATGATTACTCACCCTTGGCAAAGAAATTAAGAAACCGGCCTATTCATACCTACATGTGTGACAAATGCCACAACCGTATTGAAAAACGGACGAACGAACGGAAAGCAACCGGCAATTTCAAAACATATGAAGAAAAAAAAGACGAAGACGAGTGGCTCATCTGAGCATCGTCTTCGTTTTTTACTGGCGGTTCTCTGCCGGTTCTCCGGTTTCCCCGTCCTCTTTCTTTCTGCGTCTCATTTGGATTCTGTAGACACCCAGGACGACAGCTGCAACGAACAGTGATTCAATAATCGGAAGAGAAAAAGCCAGGAACGTGATAAACAAGTTACCAAAGAGCATCATCACGTAGACCACAACCATTTTCAATACAGGCAATTTCCTTGCAAATCCGAGGTTAAATACAAGAACAGTCATAATATTGATAAGTAAAAACAGCATCCAGTATGCGAAAAGGAAATTCTCCGGATTTTGTGCACCAAACAACTCCGCAATAGGAGTGAGGTTAAATTCACCAGGCGTTTTCTGAGTAGCTAAAAGCATCAAAGACATTCCTCCAGTTTTCACAAAACGTACATCAAAACACAGCTATTATACCACACATAATGCGTGCTAAAAACTACCGGAAATCGTTTCTCACAAAGCCGTAACAATCTTGCGGGCCCTTGTTCGATGAACAACCGGCGAAAATCGATGAAGAAAATCCATAAAGTGTTAAAGTGAAATCACTCTAACCATCAACAATCAATTAAGGCTAAAGCTTCTTTATCTGCAATAATGGTCAGGTTCGGGTGTTCTTTTAATACCGTGGCCGGAATATCCTCTGTCACCTTATTGCTGCAAATAAGGTGATAAAGTGCTTTTGACTTATTTTTTCCTGAAGCGAGCAACACGATTTCCTCGGCTTCCATAATGGTCTCTATTCCTATTGTAATGGCATGGGTTGGCACTGCATCAATACCGGAGAAAAAACGGGCATTGGCTTCCCTGGTAGAGGGAGTGAGCTCAATGACATGAGTTCTGGAATTAAAGGAAGTACCCGGTTCATTAAATCCTATGTGTCCATTTTCCCCAATGCCTAAAAGCTGAATATTGACCTTTTTCAAGTCCCTTATAAGCTGCTCATACCGCTCGCATTCTGTTTCAGGATTCCCGGCGGCTCCGTCAGGTAAGTGAACGTTTTTTTCCGGTATATCAATATGATCAAATAAATGCCGGCGCATATAAGTGTGATAACTGTGCGGATCGTCTGCACGTAAACCAACGTATTCGTCAAGGTTTACGGTGTGGATATATTTAAAGGAAAACCCTCTTTTCTTTGACTCTTTGATGAGCTCTTTGTACATCCCCTCAGGGGTGCCCCCTGTAGCAAGTCCCATCACATTCACTTCTTCGTCTGACAGCTTGCCTATAAAATGGAGAGCTGCACACCTGCTCATTTCAGTGTAATCTTCTACTTTAATTACTCTCACGGTCTTCCCTCCCCCCGTTGTATGTATACACTCTTTTACCCAGACAATAGGTTTCAAGAATCGTAAAATCACTCCCCAGTACGGCAAAGTCAGCATCCTTCCCTCTTTGAATACTGCCTTTACGGTCGTCAACACCGAGCTGTCTGGCTGGGTTTAAACTGGCCATCGTTATTGCCTCATTAAAGGAACATCCGCTGAATGTGACCATGTTCCTTACAGCTTCGTTCATTTTTAATACACTTCCTGCAAGAGTACCGTCACAGAGCTCTGCTTTTTTACCTCTTACCGTTACTGCCTGTCCCCCCAGGTCGTACTGTCCATCAGGAAGTCCTTTCGCCCTCATGGCATCTGTAATAAGGATGATACCGTCTGCTCCTTTGTTCTTGTATGTGAGCCTGATCATTTCCGGGCTGACGTGAATACCATCGGCGATTAATTCAGCTTTAATACTGTCGTGGAGAAAAATCCCCCCGGCTGTACCTATGTCCCTGTGATGAATCCCTCTCATTCCGTTAAACAAATGAGTGGCGTGGACAGCTCCCTGCTCGGCTGCTTCCCTCACTTCCACGTATGTGGCATCAGAATGGCCAATCGAAGGAATCACATTATTTTGTGCCAGAAACCGAACGAAACCCATCCCTTCTTCCGGGGCGATGGTGGCCAGTTTAATTGCACCTCCTGACGCCTCCTGAAATTCTTTGAACAAAGATACGTCAGGTTTATGAATGAATTCTTTCGGCTGCGCTCCCGCTCTTTTTAAAGATATAAATGGTCCTTCAAGGTGTATGCCCAAAAGTTCGGCTCCCAAGGTAGTAGGCATACTCATATAGGAGGCTGCATTTTGAAGCGCCTGTATCTTTTTTTCCTTGCTCTGGGTAAGGGTTGTAGCAAGAAATGCTGTTGTACCTTCCCCGGGAAGATGACGAACCATCGTAGGTATCGTATCTTCCTTCGCATCCATTACGTCTGCTCTGTTCGTTCCATGAATATGGAGATCGATAAATCCGGGGACAATTTTCGTGCCTAGCGGATAAGAGATTACTTCGGCACCGGTCACCCCTGATGGAGAAGCTGATCCTATCTCTTTAAAGATGCCTTTGTCCATCGAAATTAACGGATCTTTTATGACGCCTTCATCTAAAACCAATTCACAACCTGGATAAAACAACGTTTTCATATATTTTCTCCTCTCATACCCGCTTTTTTTCCATGGTTATGTTCATGACTCCCATCTATCTTTCCACTCAAATTAGTATTTTCCTGATTAAGCACTACTTTGTTATACAAGCGTAGCACCATAATGTACAGTTGTCTATACCACCTGTCTGCGATTAAACCTGTTTATATCAGTACGCCTCCGACTGTTAAAATTCAGCGCCTCATTTCTGTAAAAAATTTGTATCGGTCTCCCCTGTAAACAGATTTTACAAATTCAAAAGGTACACCGTTATCCAGGCGGCTCACTCTCTTCATTAATAATACCGGAGACCCATTATCTATACCCAGAAGACGGCTCTCTTCTTCTTTAGCGATAGAAGGTTCTATGGTTTGTTCTGCACCACCAATGACGAGACCGAGGCTTTCTACGTACTCATAAAAAGAGTTGCTGATCCGTTTTGGGGAGAGTTCAGAGAAGATCGTTTCAGGAATTGAGAGTACTTCATAGGCCATTGGCAGTCCATCAGCAAGCCGAACCCTCTTCATTTGATACCCTCTCCCGTCCGTTTCCAGTTTTAATTTTTTACACACTGATGGAGGGAATGTTGTTTCTTCAAACTGGATAAGCTTTGTTCCCGGGTCCATCCCCCTGCTTCTCATGTCTTCAGAAAATCCGGTCAACGTTATGATCGGCTGTTCAACTTTCCTTTTTGCTACAAACGTCCCTTTTCCCTTCTCCCTCACTAAGAGACCTTCGTTTACAAGGTTTGTCACAGCCTGACGAATGGTCATTCTGCTGATCTCATACTTTTCGGAGAGGGCTCTCTCGGAAGGGATCAGATCTCCTTCACACAGGTCTTTGCTGTCAATTTTGTTTCTCAGCAACTCTTCCAGCTGGTAATAGATCGGTACAGGAGAGCTTTTATCAATCATGCTCACGCCTCATTTCGTATGTATTGTCTTTTCCCTGTTATAAATTGTACAGATTACTTGCCAAGTTGTCTAGACCACTGACCTTTTCATCAATTTAGATTTCATGTAAAATGAGTCTAGAGAAGGAAGGAGTGTACGCTATTATGAAAACGTTTAACTGGCCATTATTTATACTTTCTGTTTTTGCAGCCTGTGGAATTGCAGGCGTTGGAATCGGTCTTGCTGAAAGCAGCATACTCATCATCCTGATTTCGGTTGTTGTAACCATCGCTGCTGTGGGCGGAGGATTCTCGATCCGGAAGAAAATTCTTGCAGAAGATTAGGTAACGAGTTCAAGTCACGTGAGATAAAGGTGAGCAGTCAGGGATTTCGGCATTTGAGGCAGATGCAGGACGAGCTTTACAATCGATCAGAAGCATATCTCTTTACACGTTGACTTGATCATCATAAAACCGTCCTTTTCTTTTTGAAAGGGGCGTTTTTTTGTATCTCATCCCTCGTGAAGTTCAGGTTATGCAGACTATTTGATTTTTATGGATAATTCCAGGAGGATAAGCAGAAGTTTGGACGGTTTAAGGAGGCTCGGGGCCGGGGTTTGGAGACCCGGGCATGTTTTATGCAGAAGTTTGGACGGTTTATGGAGAACTTCGGCCCTTTTATACAGAACTTTGGTCGTTTTAAAGAGAATTCGTCATATTTCGACACCTCTGCTCCGAAACCACCCACAAAAGAATCAGCCGCCATCTTTAACAACCCTGCATCCTTCAAATGCAGCACAAAAGCTGTCCGAAAAGGCGAACCTTCTCGGACAGCTTTACTATTTTCCGTGTATTTCTTTCATTATGTCTTTGTAAATAGCCGGGTTTGCAGCAAGAAGGGTATCTTTATTAAGAAAGGTGAGCTTGTTTCCTTCATAGTTTGTCGCGATCCCGCCTACCTCTTCAAGAAGGACATATCCCCCTGCCATGTCCCAGGGAGCGAGGTTGAAGCTGATATAGGCTTCGATCCTGCCGCATGCGACATAGGCCATTTCCAGTGAAGCCGCACCGTATGAGCGGATGCCGCGGGACTGATTCACGAGAGCTTCCAGACGGCGGTCTTTCATGACCCAACCTGCGTTGAAGCTCAGAAGTGACTCGTTCATTGTGACGTTCTCAAGCCGGGGCAATGGTTCCTCGTTCAGGAAGGCACCTTCACCATTAAGGGCAGTAAAAATCTCGTCCGCCATCACATCATAAATGATCCCTACCATACCTTTACCTTCGTGAAAAACCCCAATAGAGATCGCAAAATAGCATTTTTGATGGACAAAGTTTACCGTGCCGTCAATCGGATCAATGATCCAAACGGTACCGTCAAGGTCGTCAACTACATCTCCAAGCCCCTCTTCTCCCATAATTCTGTGGGTTGAATATTTTTCATTTATTTTGTTTTTAAAGAATAATTCCGTTTCCCTGTCCACATCGGTTACGAGGTCGTGCTCGTTTACCTTAGTATGGATTTCGTATGTATCATCCATCATTTTCCGGATGCTTTCACCTGCTTCTTTCGTCCACGAAATTGCAGTCTCATAAATGCTTTGCCACTGTTCCTGTGTCAATGTGATTCCTCCTCGGTTCTGCTATGAACAATCTATACCATAAGCCATGTTGTGTTGCAAACATCTGTCACCGTTTGACAGGACCTGTCAGAACGTGACATTAATCTCCAAAAAGGCTCTGAAACCAAAAAAAATGAACCATTGAGGCTCATTTTTCTTCATTCACGTTTTATCCTTCCAATCGTTGAAGTTCATTGCGAAGCCTCTCCAGAATGCGCTTGCTTTTCTCAATCTGCTTCTGATCGCTGGCTTGCATGGCATCAAAGAGCGTCTGGAGTTCGTAGTCAATTTCCATCTTTAAAACCGGAATACGTCTCTCACCGTCTCTTCGTTTTAGTGTTTGAATGACTTTTTCCATGTTCTCCACACCCCTTCTCGTTTGGTTACATTCTCGCGATCAACGATTTATGTCCGCGTCTCCTATGGATTACTATAAGTTATGAAAGGTCTTCAAAAGTTGCAACAAATTATTTGATTTATTTTTTTCATTCCACCAATTTTCTATTTCTAAACCAATAGAGCCTCGTCAAGCGGTATTTTTTTATTTTCCCTACCCTTATGATAAACTATCGGCATATAACTATTGACGTAAAAGGAGCGACCGCTGACAATGAGTTTTAATGGATTTTCAAAAAAAGACTTTGACGTTTTTACCATTGATGGCCTTGAACCGAGAATGGAAGCAATAAAAGAACAGGTAAGACCGAAACTCGAAGACCTTGGCGAGCATTTCGCCGCCTGGTTTACAAAAAGAACCGGTGAGGAAATGTATCCGCATGTGGCCAAGCATGCCAGAAGAAAAGTGAATCCCCCTGATGACACATGGGTAGCGATCGCTGAAAGTAAAAGAGGTTACAAAAAGCTGCCTCATTTTCAGATCGGCCTTTGGGAAACCCACGTGTTCGTATGGTTTGCCGTCATTTATGAATCTCCCATCAAACAGGATTTCGCAAAAGCACTAAAAGAACAAAAAGAGGAAATCACAAGTAACATCCCGAATACCTTTGTATGGTCCCTGGATCATACGAAGCCCGAAGTAAAAAAACAGAGCGAGCTTTCGTCTGAAGATTTTGACCAGATGTTTGACCGTCTCGAGAATGTAAAAAAAGCAGAAATCCTCTGCGGCATTCAGCTTTCAAACGACAGTGACGTTGTTTCTGACAGTGAGAAGTTCATCCAGACAGTAGAACAGGCTTTTGAAACCCTTATGCCTTTGTATCAGATTGCGAAGCGCGTCGGGGAATAATTTTATATACAAATCCACTAGGGGTGCCGCTTGGGCTGAGACAAACCATCGTTTGATCCCTTTGAACCTGTTCAGTTAATACTGACGTAGGAAAGTGGCGTAAACTAATACATCTTTACTGCGCTGTTTTCCATTATGAAAACGGCGCTTTTTATTTCGCTGAAATCGTTCGCCTGGAGCAACTAAAATACTTATAAGAGGATCAAACGTTCATTTCAAAACAGTTTTTTGTTTTTATGTCCGGTTGTACGGGAAAAGATAAAGACAGTGTTATTACGGAGGGATAGAAATGGAAGAGAAAGTAATAAAGCTCAGACAGGCCGTTGAAGAAGCATCACCGCTTATTCATAACATCACCAATGTCGTTGTCACGAACTTCACAGCAAACGGCCTGTACGCCATTGGAGCATCACCTGTCATGGCTAATGCCAGAGAAGAAGTGGGGGAAATGGCATCCATCTCACAGGGACTCGTGCTAAATATCGGAACGCTCAACGAAACCCAGGTAGAATCCATGTACTTGGCCGGGAAATCCGCCAATGAAAACAATGTTCCTGTGGTCCTTGACCCTGTCGGTGCCGGCGCAACTACATACAGAACCGAGACAGCAAGAAATCTCCTGAACGAAATTAACGTGACACTCATACGTGGGAATGCAGGTGAAATCAGTAATTTGATCAATGAAAAGGTGGACATGAAAGGTGTGGATTCCAAGCAGGAACTCACAGACGCCGTAGTTGTCGCTGGAAAAGCGGCCAGGGAGTTTGGCACTTTCGTTGCATTAACCGGCAAAACGGATGTGGTCACTGACGGAGAGAGAACTTACTATATCAAAAACGGCTCGCCCCGCCTGACCAAGGTTACCGGCACTGGCTGTCTTCTCTCTTCTGTTACCTCTGCCTTTTTGGCTGTAGGTGAAGATGATCCTTTGGAGGCTGTTGCCTCTGCCATTGCCTATTACGGAATTGCAGCAGAAGTAGCTGCGGAAAAAGCACGGGATTTTGGAATCGGACATTTCCAGCCTTTCTTTTTTAATGAACTTGAAACCCTTGATCATGAAGAAATAAAACAGAGGCTGTCCTGCAGAGAGGAGGAGATATAAATGCGCAGAACGGCATTAACCATTGCCGGCTCCGATTCCGGGGGCGGTGCAGGTATACAGGCTGACTTAAAGACTTTTCAGGAACACCATGTATTTGGTATGAGCGCACTGACAGCAGTAACCGCACAGAATACACGTGGCGTTCAGGGGGTATTTCCTGTTGAGGTAAAGGGGCTGGAAGAACAGCTCCGCTCGATCGGGGATGATATGCCCGTCCATGCGGTAAAAACAGGAATGCTCTTTGACGCGGACCGGATCAAAGCGGTTGTGAATGCGATTCACCGCTATGAGTGGTCCAATATCGTGGTTGATCCCGTCATGATCGCAAAAGGAGGCGACAGTCTCCTCAGTGAATCCGCTCATGAGTTCCTGATGAAAAACCTTCTTCCAATCACCGATGTAATTACACCGAACATACCGGAGGCGGAAGTACTTACAAACATGACGATTCATACACTGGCTGACCGAAAAGAAGCGGCAATCCGCCTGCACAAAGCAGGCGCTTCCCACGTTGTTATTAAAGGCGGTCATGATGATGGAGCCGAAAACGTCATTGACCTTTTATATGATGGCAGTGCTTTCACTTATTTCTCACTGCCGCGTATCCAATCGGAAAACACACACGGTACAGGGTGCACATTTGCTGCTGCCCTGGCTTCAGGGCTATCCCACGGTTCTTCCGTTACTGAAGCTGTTAAAAAAGCGAAGATCTTTGTCCAGATGGCAATCCAGCATACAGTACCTATGGGAGACGGCCATGGTCCGACGAATCACGGTGCTGTGAGGCAGTACCCTGAAGAAGCGATATCTGTAACTGAAGAGGTGAAAATATGGGACGAATAGATCTAACACTTCTGTCTGATCAGCTGAACGTTTACTTTATTGCCGGAAGCCGTGACTGCACCTCCCCTCTTCCCCTTGTTCTTAATGAAGCCATTGCAGGGGGAATCACGATGTTTCAATTTCGTGAAAAAGGTCCGGGAGCACTCGAAGGTCAGATGAAAAAAGCCTTGGCCCTCCAGCTCTTTACCCAGTGTAAAGAAGCTGACGTTCCTTTTATCGTAAATGATGATGTGGAACTCGCTTTGCAAATTGACGCAGACGGAATTCATGTCGGGCAGGAAGATGAAGATGCGGCAAGTGTTCGAAAGAGGATTGGAAAAAACAAAATACTCGGCGTTTCCGCCCATTCTGTTGAAGAAGCATACAGAGCCATTGAAGCCGGGGCTGATTATCTCGGTATCGGACCGATATATGAAACGTCATCCAAAGATGATGCAGAAGAGGTGAAAGGACCCGGATGGATCCGGGAGCTGAGGGAAAATGGTGTGGACCTTCCGCTGGTAGCAATCGGAGGGATTAACACGGATAATGGTTCTGATGTTCTTCATGCCGGAGCAGACGGCTTGAGTGTCATTTCCGCAATTTCAAAAGCAGCGTCTCCCTTTGAAGTAGCAAGGGAGCTCAAAGCCCTGTTTGACCAATAACAGAGAAGGCGGCTCCCCGGGTGGGTAAATACCCGGGAGCCGCCTCTTTTTTTTTCGGCTGGATTATTGCAGGTCCTGACAGGGCCCGCAACTTACACCGCCTACATTTTAATGATATTCTCTTCAGATTCCCTTGCTTTTTTTACTGCATGGTAGGGGCTCTGACCACTTTGCTTTTCATATTCCTTAAATGCCTGTTTTTCTTCAGACTTGGACGGGACAATCTTTTTATATCGCCCGTAAAGGGTTTCAAGAAGGTCTTTTTCCACACCTTTCGTGTATGCCTGATCGATCGCTTCATAAAAGTTCACCACATCGATCACTTCTTCTTTTGTCCATTCAACTGATATGGGAATGTTAACCTCATCTTTCATCCGGACCACCTCTTTCATTCGTTATAAAACCTCTTCAGGTTAAAATAAGACTTCCCCTTCAAAGGTTAATCTGGTATACTCTGTTTGTTTTATACTAAGGATACCAAAGAGTCCACCTCTTTGAAACGTTCCAACATTGATTATACAGTAGAGGTGAATACGCGTGTACAAAAAAGATCAGAGCCTCACACCGTTATTCGACGGTTTATTAAACCATGCAGCAACCAACCCCACTCAGTTTCATATTCCGGGCCACAAAAAGGGCTCAGGAATGGATCCTCGGTTTTGTGAATTTATCGGAGAAAATGCCTTATCCATAGACCTCATCAATATCGCACCACTGGACGACCTTCACCACCCCCAGGGAATGATTAGAGAAGCCCAGGATCTTGCGGCGGATGCCTTTGGTGCAGATCATACATTCTTCTCTGTCCAGGGGACTAGCGGAGCCATTATGACTATGATTATGAGCGTCTGCGGACCCGGGGATAAAATTATTGTGCCACGAAATGTGCACAAATCCATTATGAGCGCCATCGTCTTTTCTGGTGCTACACCCATCTTTATCCATCCGGAAATTGATTCTGAGCTCGGGATATCTCACGGCATTACGACCGGGGCTGTTAAAAAAGCCCTCGCCGCTCATCCTGACGCAAAGGGACTTCTCGTCATTAACCCGACCTATTTCGGCATCTCTGCCAACTTAAAAGAAATTGTAAACCTTGCTCATTCTTATGACGTTCCCGTACTTGTAGACGAGGCACACGGTGTCCATATCCACTTCCACGAAGACCTGCCCTTGTCTGCCATGCAGGCAGGCGCAGACATGGCCGCGACAAGTGTTCACAAGCTTGGAGGTTCACTGACCCAGAGCTCTGTATTAAATGTCAAAGACGGGCTCGTAAACCCGGACCGTGTTCAAAGCATCATCAGCATGCTTACAACGACATCAACATCCTACCTTCTCCTTGCTTCACTTGATGCGGCCCGTAAGCATCTTGCTGTAAATGGACACGATCTTGTTGATGGCGCCGTTAAACTTGCTGAACGGACCCGGGATAGAATCAATGACATCCCTGGCTTTACGTGCTACGGCATTGAGATGCTGAACGATCATGCTATTTATGATATGGATCCGACCAAGCTCACGATTTCCATTAAAGACCTTGGTATCAACGGATACGACGTGGAAACGTGGCTTCGTGAAAAGTATCAGATTGAAGTGGAACTTTCCGACCTGTATAACATCCTGTGTATTATTTCTTTTGGGGATAACGAGGAAACCACCGATCGCCTCATTGAAGCACTGACTGCCCTTTCAGAAGAGCAGCTCAGTCATATCAAAAAAGGGGAAAGAAAGCATGTGTCCGTACATGTTCCGAACATCCCTACACTTGCCCTTTCACCACGGGACGCTTTCTATTCCGAAACGGAATCCATTTTACTGAGGGAGTCTGCGGGCCGTGTAAGTGCAGAATTTGTTATGGTTTACCCTCCCGGAATCCCTATTCTGATACCAGGTGAAATTATCGAAGAAGAGAACCTCTCCTATATTGGAAAAAATATGGATGCCGGACTTCCTGTCCAAGGACCTGAAGATGCAAGCTTAACGTACATCCGGGTCATCCGGGAACACAAACCGATTACGTAAAACGAAATACAAAAAAAGCTGCCCACTAGGGGCAGCTTTTACATTATTCCTCGTTATTCATAAGTGATGCTTCATCAGCACACTGCTCACAGCAGTTTCCGTACAGTGTTGAAACCTTCTCATTTTCGTAATGCTCAATAACCTTCTCACAGCTCTGGCAAACAATGACACCCATTCAGCTCCACTCCTTCATTTTAATTGTAAGCGCTTTCGCTAGTTTTAATTATAGTATGACACATTAAAACTGTCAACTACTTTTCATATATTATTGTATGTCTTTTAAACCAAATGTGACATACTAATAAACAAAAAAGAACACGCATCTCCAAAAAGAGACGCGTGCCCACTTTAATATTGCTCAACGATGGTTACGGGTGGCAGTTCACCTTGCAAAAAAGCACCAATCTGTTCTGCTTCATCCAGCTGCTTAATATGAAAGGCCTTCTGAATTGCTTCTGCTTCCTGGGTATCATCCAGACACAGTAGAGTCGACCGTCCTGTCTGCATACAGGTGACGAGGGCTTTGCCAAAGAACATGTTTGTGTACATGATTGCAAAGTCATAGCGATGGTATTCAGTAGCAACGCCGACAAAACGTACGTTCACCTGTTCGACCTCATCATAAAGCCGATCCCATTTCACCGTAACCGCCTCCTTATTGAATTATTCATAATTATATGAAAATTAAAGGATCTTAGCAACTAATTTGCTTATAGCAACTTACCTTTGGCTTCAATAAAGTTCGCCAGTTCCTCTGTAAAAAGAAGATCCTGATCGGTAATGGCATACAGATCGGTTGAAATGCGCAATGAAAAAATATAGGACAGTCTGTTCTTATTTGTTACCGGCATGAGAATCGTCTGCTTTTTCCCTTCTTTTAAAAATACAGAGCTTTTCATTCCGCACATACCTGAAAATCCCAAGCCAAACATACATTCCTTTCCGAGACTCTCTTTTGTTCCATATAAATGTACAGGACTGACCTGGCCTTCTGCATCTGCTTTGTATACAATGACAACGATGTTTTTCATAGCACCGTCAAAAATTGCTCTGCTTACTCTGCCGATAAAATCTTCATGATTGAGTGCGTAATCATACGCACGCCCCACTTCCAACCGCAATTCGTCTAAAAGATCTGACTTATTCATTCTGTTATCACCTGCCATTTTAATCCTTTATCCGATTTTCTATATTTTTTTGAGCATATCACATGTGTTCACAAATTAATGTCGTCTTTTGTCAGATGAGTTGAATTAATTATAGATTTTTTTAGACTTTTCCACATTGTGTAATATACTGTAATACTCTTGGATATCTTAGAAAACATTAGAAATTACCGGGTACTTATACCTTTACTTATTTTATGTAAAGTCTTATGTGAAAAGCACTAAAAAAGAAAGCCACTAATGTGACTTTCCTAATACGCTCTGTTAAACTCAGGTGTTTATTTGCACTCATTGGAGGGCATGCCCGTGGCGGTTCCTTTCTCGCATTGCAGGATCTAACCTGGGTTCCCCTCCCCCGTCCATTCCCAGTGCTTCATCGATTTTAAACATCTGCATAATAGAAAAACACTGCTTTGTTGCTGTTGCTTTCATGCAGACGGTTACGCAGATGCTACCGGGATGAGCTATTCAAAGCCTGCTCGCAGGAAACCACGATAGCACGCCCACACAAAACCAGCGGTTCAGTTGCCCCAGATGCCTGTTAAAATCTCCTTCGTTTCATCTGGTGTGAATGGCTTCCAGAACAATTCCCCGTAGATGAGTAAATCATGATGCAGGTGGAGTCCTCCTCCATCGCCGTTAACAGCAAAACTGGTTCCTGAATTGCCCACATAACCGATGAGGGTATCCTTATCTACACGATCACCCGGCTTCAGGTCCGGATTAGTCCGGTCCAGATGGGCAAACCTGTTCATCACGCCGTTCTCGTATTGTACCCACACCTGTTTTCCCCGTAATTTATCCAGAAGATACTCCGGTGTCAAACCCAGCTCTGCTGTGGCAGATAGGGTATCATTTCTTATTAGTTCGGATTCAAATTCAGTATAATCATGGTCGACGCGTACAACAATCCCTTCAGCCATTCCATAAACAGGCGTATCCGTCGTAATATCAACACCTGTGGAGTAACCGTACCAGTCTATCCCTTCATGGTATCCGTTACGGTACGGACGAGGAGCACCGGGCAGGTGACTGTCAATCGTACTTACTGCTGCATCTCTGATCGGAAAATCGAGAAAGGACAAGTATTCAATCATCTCATCCACCGTCAAATCCTCAAGGATAAATCGATCCGTTTGTTCGGACAATACTTCAACGCTGGGCGTCTCCATTTTCAGCACCACTTGGTTTTCTTCCTCCACGACTATTTCCATTCCAGGAAGTTCAAGTAGAAACCCGACTGGCAGGCAAGGGTCTCCTTCTTTATTTAGCAGCAGAGGCGTTTTTGCTGAAGGAAAAAACAACCCGTCCCGTTCCATAACCGGCACGTCATAAATAAAGCCGAATGAACGGTTGCCAATAGTCATTTCAAGCTTTCGATGAATCTCATCATAAGAAAAATGCCCGCCTTGCTTTTCTATTAATTCTTCTACCTTAAATATCTGAGTCCCATCCACCTGATCTGTTGAGAGGTAGATTTCATTTTCAGCAGAATGTCTCTCATCCGGGCCTTCTGCGGGTTTTTGCTTTTCAGTGCCTTCTTCCACGTTTGTGGCAAGGTTCACTGCAGCTGCTATTACAATTACGATAAATAGGGAGAGGAATAAAACCAGCCTTTTGTTTGGTTTCATTTTTACATTTTCCTTTCTTGTTTCCCTATTCAATTGTAGACAGCAGCAGCTTGATTTATTCTATTTTTTCAGGATCAATTGGTTCATATCCCTTTTCTCTTAACCCATTCACAATGTCTTCAAGAGCTTCACTTGTAAAAGAGCGGTCATGCATTAACAGGTTCGCACCGTTTCGTAAAAGTTCTGTCTCTACCATTATTTCAGCCAGCGGGTCTGCTTCCATATAATCAGCTTCATAATCATATCCATAGGTCCAGTTCATCCACTGCATTCCTTCTTCTTCTATCAACTGCTTTGAATAATCGGTATTAACCCCGAACGGCGCTCTGTAAAATCTCGGACGCTCACCGATAATTTCTTCTACCAGCTCGTTCAGTTCAATAATTTCCGCATACTGTTCTTCCTCAGTAAGGTGGCTCATATTCGGGTGATTCATTGTATGGTTACCTATCTCAAACCCAAGCTCATGAATGCCTCTAAGCTGATCCTTAGCATCTTCAGACTGTAGAAAATGACCGTTCACAAAGAAAATAGCCCCGGCGTCGAGCTCTGCGAGAGTTTGAGCCATCTCCAGCCCGTGATCGGCTGGAGCATCGTCAATCGTAAGGAGCACCACCTGTTCACTGTTGTTCCCATCAAGGGGCTGTACAGTATGATCCGAAGCCATCTGGTGAGTAACCTCGGTCTCAGATTCTTCCTCCAGTTCTTCCTCCTCGTCTGTTTCATCATGGAGGTCCTGATCATCATCAGCGAGGTCTTCGTCTTCATCGCCTCCCTGTCCTTCTGCTCCTTCGCTCTCTTCGTTATCCGTTGTTTCTTCGTATGTATCCTCTTCAGTAACTGTTTCTTCTTCGTTTCCGTTCTCATCTCCGCACGCTGTAACCAGCAATGCAGCTACAGTCAGCCCGCCAACAACTTTTTTCACACGTATCTACTCCTCGTTTTTAATCTCGCTATTTATTTTATCAGAGCAGGCTTGGAGAAGATATGTAACCCCTGTCTTTAATCAGGATATCATTCGACAATTTTTGAAATACTACATAGAGTCAATGTCGAATTCCAGCACCTTCCAGTAGGTCAAAATTACTAATTACACGTTTTTGTTTTCATACGTAAGGGTAAGGATTAACGATGAAACGTAGTCTGACAAGGTCTAATAGTTGTCAAACAAAATGCCTTATGGTATTTTGGTTCATGTTGCCTTTTTATCCGCACTAATATTCGACAAAATTTATGAAAGGTGGAATTGATTGTGAAAAGACTCACACCAGTATTCGTTATCTCCCTTGTCATTGCCGTTGCTTTCATCATCTGGGGCGTAGCAGCCACCGAAAACATGGAACATATTACGACTGAAATACAGGGGTTCATTACCGGGCAGTTTGGCTGGTTTTATTTACTTACCGCAACCGCCTTTGTTGCTTTTGCCATCTACTTAATCTTCTCTCCTTTAGGCCGTATTAAGCTTGGGGACGAAAATGAGGAACCGGAATACAATTATCTCACATGGTTTTCATTCCTATTTACAGCGGGAATGGGGATAGGGCTCGTTTTCTGGGGCGCCGCAGAGCCGATGTATCATTTGTTTACCCCTCCTCCGTCTGAGGTGATCAACGATGATGCACAGGCAGCAGGAGTTGCCCTGCGTTACTCGTTCTTCCATTGGGGCGTTCACCCATGGGCTATTTACTCAGTAGTCGCTTTAACACTTGCTTACTTTAAATTCCGAAAGAAGTCTCCTGCCGTAATGAGCGCCGCATTTGAGCCGCTTTTGGGAGACCGTGTCAACGGACCGATCGGAACAACTATTAACGTCATTGTTGTATTTGCAACTGTCTTCGGTGTTGCTACTTCACTTGGATTTGGTACAGCACAGATTGGCGGAGGTCTGTCACAGGTATTCGGAATCAGCAACACGGTCACACTGCAGCTGATTATTATTCTAGTCGTAACCATTCTGTATATGTTTTCATCTCAGACTGGACTCAATGTAGGTATTAAATACTTAAGTAAAACGAATATTATTCTGGCTGCTTTTCTCATGCTGTTTATGTTATTTGCAGGACCGACCAACTACATTATGAACGCCTTTACCCAGACGTTCGGAAGTTACCTGCAGAACTTCGTTGGCATGAGCTTCAGAATCGATACATTCAACCCTGACAGTACGTGGGTTGAGGACTGGACTATTTTCTACTGGGCATGGTGGATTGCCTGGGCACCATTTGTAGGTACGTTTATTGCACGGGTTTCCCGCGGGCGTACGATCCGTGAGTTTATCCTCGGTGTTATAGCCGTACCCACCATCTTCGGGGCATTATGGTTCTCTGTTTTCGGTGGAACAGCTATGAACCTTCAGCTTGAGCAAGGTATAGACATTTACTCAACGATCAGTGATTCCGGTGAGGAGTCAGCACTGTTCGCTGTCCTTGCCCAATTTAACTTCGGTACAATCATGACGATCATTGCCGTGCTGCTAATCGCATCATTCTTTATTACATCTGCTGACTCAGCAACCTTTGTTCTTGGTATGCAGACGACAAACGGAAGTCTGAACCCGCCAAACCCTGTTAAATTTGTCTGGGGTGTTATTCAATCGACAACTGCAGCCGTTCTTCTCCTTGCAGGAGGACTGGCAGCCCTTCAGACAGCATCCATTATCGCAGCCTTCCCGTTTGCGATTATCATGATCTTTATGGTCATAAGTTTAATGAAAGCATTACGGCAGGAGAAAATTCCGCCTAAAAAGTTAAAAGAACAAAAACAGTAAAACTGTAAAAGTAACAGCCAGGAATGGAGGATCACTCTTCATTCCTGGCTGTTTTTATTTTTGTTGAACCTGGATGTTGAATTTCGCTTATAACGCATTATACGGTCCGTTCGTGCGCCTTTTCAGCATGCAGCTTGTTCCTCTTTTAGTGCATTGAAGTTATCTGCGTCTTTATTATGCCACTTTATGAATCTGTGCCGGTGCAGATGATTGACCTGGACTTACTTTTTAGCTGTTTTTTTAGAATTACGGTAAAAGAGAGGTTTCCAGCATATTTTTCTGTCTTCCTCAAAAACGAGCTGTTTTTTCAGTCGAACCTTCTTTTTACCGCTTTCTTTTTACACTCCTTAACATAAGGTTTTGATAAGCTTTCATTTACATAACAGTTATGTTACTTCGGTTTTTATCTTGTGCCGCCGTGTTACTATTTGACTAACCTTACTTAGCTCAGATCCTTTTTCGAGAGGAATGATCACATAATGACAGAGAAAATGTTCATCTTAACTTTTTCCATATCAGTCATGTTCCTGTCTTCCAGCTGTCAGTCTGAAAAAACAAACGCCGACGACTCCAACCTTGGAATGGACAATCAAGTTATTGCCGTGCTCTTCTCTGATGAGAGCCAGATTGAACAGGAAGTGAACTATTATGACGCCGTACTTGATTTACAACAAGACCACACTGACAAAATTGATTCTGTTAAAGTTGTCGATTCAGACGAAGAAGAATATATACAGTCATATGATATTGAATCGTTTCCCACATTGATTATAATTTCCGATCACGAGGTGAAAGTAAAAATTGAGGGAAATCTCGACAGCCGGCAGATATTAAATGAGTTCAAAACCGGTCTCGAGAGAATTGAAGTGCAGGATGTTTCTTATTTAAACAGAGGATGATCGAGTGCCAGGCTGTTTCCGCAGCCTGGTTATGTTATTTTACAGTCAGCCTGCTCTTTTCTACGGTTTGCAACTCTATGCCCCCCCTCTTTTTACGGTTAAGCCCCTCCATTCAACGGTTAACAGCCTTTTTCACAGCAACTACACAAAAACACCCCGCTCAAATGAGCGGGGTATTTAAAATGCGATTATTTTACAATGTGGATCGGCATGCCAAGGGCAACTTCCGCAGTTTCCATTGTAATTTCACCAAGAGATGGGTGGGCGTGAATAGTAAGCGCCAAGTCTTCAGCTGTCATACCTGCTTCAATCGCAACACATGCTTCAGAAATCATGTCGGAAGCGTGTTCACCGGCAATTTGAACGCCAAGTACAAGGCCGTCTTCTTTGCGCGTAATCATCTTCACGAAACCTTCTGTTGCGTTAAGAGAAAGAGCTCGTCCGTTTGCAGCAAACGGGAACTTGGCAACTTCAATGTCGTAGCCTTGTTCTTTCGCTTCTTTTTCTTTAAGACCAACAGAAGCAAGCTCTGGGCCTGAGAATACGACTTCAGGAATCGCTGTGTAGTCAATTTCAGCTGGCTCGCCGGATATAGCTTCAGCAGCTACCTTCGCTTCGTAGGACGCTTTGTGAGCAAGCTGAGGGCCTGCTACGATGTCACCGATTGCGAAGATGTGGCTTGATTTTGTGCGGCACTGCTTGTCAATCTTGATCAAACCTTTGTCATCAAGTTCAACACCTGCCTGTTCAAGACCAAGCTCATCTGTGTTAGGCTTACGTCCGACTGTTACAAGAAGGTAATCTCCTTCAAATGTTTCTTCTTTACCTTTGATCTCAGCTTTTACTTTCACACCGCTGTCAGACTCTTCAACGCTTTGTGCGAAAGCTTCTGTTTTGATCGTTACGCCGTTTTTCTTAAGGCGTTTCGCCACAAGCTGGCTCATTTGCTTTTCGAATCCTGGAAGGATGGACTTTGTTCCTTCAAGAATGGTTACTTCAGCACCAAGGTTTGCATATGCAGAACCAAGTTCAACGCCGATGTATCCGCCACCGATAACAACGAGCTTCTCCGGTACTTCTTTAAGACCTAAAGCACCAGTGGAAGATACAACACGCTCAGTGTATTTAAATGCAGGAAGCTCAACAGGACGGGATCCCGTAGCGATAATACAGTTTTTAAATTTGTAAGTCTGGGAGCTCTTGTCGTCCATGATACGTACTGTTTCTTCGTCAACGAAGTAAGCTTCGCCTTTAACGATGTCAACGCTGTTGCCTTTCAGAAGACCTTCAACGCCGCCAGTAAGTTTTTCTACGACACCCTGCTTCCATTCCTGAACTTTTGAGAAATCGAGGTTCACTTTCTCAACACTGATCCCCATATCTTCAGAGTTGCCTGCATCGTGGAAACGATGACCTGCTTCAATAAGTGCTTTTGAAGGAATACAGCCGACATTTAAGCAAACGCCACCGAGGGTTCCTTTTTCTACTACCGTTACTTTTTGCCCGAGTTGAGCTGCACGGATTGCAGCTACATAGCCACCGGGACCGGAGCCAATGACGAGCGTATCTACTTCAACCGGAAAATCTCCTACTACCATAAGTTTAGCCCTCCATTACAAGTAATTGTGGATCGTTCAACAGACGCTTGATGTGATTCAATGCGTGCTGAGCAGTCGCACCATCAATGATACGATGATCGAAGCTTAATGACAAGGCAAGAACTGGAGCTACGACAACTTCACCGTCGCGAACAACTGCTTTTTCAGCAATACGTCCAAGACCGAGGATCGCAACTTCAGGGTGATTGATAACCGGAGTAAACCACTGTCCGCCTGCGGATCCGATGTTGGTGATTGTGCAGGAAGCGCCTTTCATTTCATCAGAACCAAGGGAACCGTCACGTGCTTTACCGGCAAGTTCGTTAATCTGATCAGAAATCTTGAAGATGGACTTGCGGTCCGTATCTTTAACAACCGGTACAAGAAGACCTTTTTCAGTGTCTGCAGCGATACCGATGTTGAAGTAGTGCTTGTGTACAATCTCGTCAGTTGAATCATCAACAGACGTATTAAGTGCCGGGTACTCACGAAGTGCTGAAGTAAGGGCCTTAACCACGTATGGAAGGTAAGTCAGCTTGATGCCTTTGTCAGCAGCAACCTGCTTGAACTTCTTACGGTGTGCAACAAGCTCGGTGACTTCGATTTCGTCCATCAATGTTACGTGAGGAGCTGTGTGCTTGGAATTAACCATCGCTTTGGAGATGGCTTTACGGATACCGGACATCTTCTCACGAGTTTCAAGCTCTTCGTTAGCCGGCTGGTAAGAAGCAACAGATTTTTTCTCCTGCTTGCTTTCCTGAGCAGTTTCTTCTTTAGCAGGCTCTTCCGCTTTGCCCTGGTCTCCTGAAAGGAAGCTTTCGATATCTTCTTTTACAACACGGCCGTTTTTCCCGGAGCCGCTTACTTTGCGGATATCCACTTCTTTTTCACGGGCAAATTTACGTACAGAAGGCATTGCGATTACGCGGCGGTTCTCATCCACTTCTTCGTCCTGGGCTGCCGGCTCAGATTCTTCTGTGTCCGCTTCTGCTTTAGCTTCAGATTTTTCTTCCGCTTTTGGTTCTTCCTTCGCTTCTTCCTCTTCACCTTCATCTTCCTCAGGTGGTTCAGCGTCGGTTTCAAATGTAATAATTGTTGTTCCTACTGTCGTTACAGTTCCTTCATCAATATGAAGTTCTTTAACTGTACCGTCAACCGGGGAAGGGATCTCAACAACGGCTTTGTCGTTCTGCACTTCACACAGCACGTCGTCTTCTTTTACTTCGTCGCCTTCTTTTACTTCCCATTTTACGATTTCGCCTTCGTGAATTCCTTCACCTATATCCGGCATTTTAAATTTATAAGCCAATCGTAACGCCTCCGTTTCTTATCACTTGTTGCAGGAATGCTGAAGAGGGTATGAACACCCTCGTTCAGCTTAGCCTTATATGCAGGTTCTATTGATTAAAATTCGATGACTTGTTTTGATTTCTCAACAATGTCTTTGTAGCTTGGAAGCCAAGTGTCTTCTGCTGCACCGAATGGGAATACTGTGTCAGGGGAAGTTACACGAAGAACCGGCGCTTCAAGACTCAGAATCGCACGGTCACTGATTTCAGCTACAACGTTTGCTGCAACACCAGCCTGCTTTTGTGCTTCCTGTACTACGATGGCACGGTTCGTCTTTTCAACAGATTCAATAATTGTATCAATATCAATCGGGCTTACAGTACGTAAGTCGATTACTTCTGCATCGATACCGTCTTTTTCAAGCTCTTCAGCTGCTTTTAGTGAAGAGTGAACCATTGCACCGTACGTAATAATGGTAATGTCTTTACCTTCACGCTTAACATCTGCTTTTCCAAGCTCGATAGTGTACTCTTCTTCAGGTACTTCTTCACGGAAAGAACGGTAAAGTTTCATGTGCTCAAGGAATACAACCGGATCGTTGTCACGGATTGCAGAGATTAAAAGTCCTTTTGCATCGTATGGAGTAGATGGAATCACCACTTTTATCCCAGGGCTCTGTGCCATAAGTCCTTCAAGGCTGTCCGCATGAAGCTCAGGCGTTTTAACTCCACCGCCGAATGGTCCGCGGATTGTTACAGGAGAGTTATACACGCCGCCGGAGCGGTAACGCATACGTGCCATTTGCGCTGCAACAGCGTCAAATGTCTCGAAAATGAAACCGAAGAATTGAACTTCCATTACCGGACGGAAGCCAGTTACACTAAGACCGCAAGCCAATCCGCCGATACCGGACTCTGCAAGTGGCGTATCAAATACGCGATCTTCCCCAAATTCCTTCTGAAGACCTTCTGTGGCACGGAAAACTCCGCCATTTTGACCTACGTCTTCACCGAATACGAGGACGCTTTCGTCGTTCTTAAGTTCGTTGCGCATCGCATCCGTAATCGCTTGAATCATTGTCATTTGCGCCATAGCTTACTTCGACTCCTTTTCTTTATATTGTTCCATTTGCTCCTTCAGGTTCTGAGGAAGTTCCTCGTACATGAAACCGATAAGGTCAGTAACCTTCTGCTTAGGAGCGCTGTCTGCTTTTTTGATTGCTTCTTTAATATCTTCTTTCGCCTGTTCAACGATTTTGTTTTCTTCGTCTTCACTCCAAAGGTCTTTCGACTCTAGGAATTTACGGAAACGCACAAGTGGATCTTTCTTTTCCCACTCGTCGTCCTCATCAGACGTACGGTACCTTGTTGGATCGTCCCCGGCCATTGTGTGCGGGCCGTAACGGTATGTGAGTGTTTCAATTAAAGTAGGACCGTTACCGTCAAGCCCACGCTGACGCGCTTCTTTTGTCAATGCGTAAACAGCAAGAATGTCCATTCCGTCTACCTGTACACCGTGAATTCCGGCTGCAACTGCTTTTTGTGCAATTGTCTTGGCAGCAGACTGCTTTTCAACCGGTACAGAGATGGCAAAACGGTTGTTTTGAACAACGAATACGGCTGGTACGTTGAATGCACCTGCAAAGTTCATACCTTCATAGAAGTCACCTTGAGAAGCACCACCGTCACCGGTATAAGTAATGGCAATTGTGCCTGTGTCATTGCGCTTAAGCCCCATCGCTACACCGGCAGTCTGAGTGATCTGCGCACCGATGATGATCTGTGGCATCATCACGTTTACACCTTCAGGCATCTGCCCTCCGCCGTAGTGTCCACGGGACCATAGGAATGCCTGGTCCATTGGTACTCCGTGATAAACAATCTGAGGAATGTCACGGTATCCCGGGAGGATCCAGTCTTTTTTATCAAGAGCGAACTGCGAACCGATCATTGAAGCTTCCTGACCTGCTACAGGAGCGTAGAAGCCAAGACGGCCTTGTCGGTTAAGGGAAATCGCACGCTGGTCCCAGATACGCGTGTAGACCATACGCGTCATTAACTCCTTAAGTTCTTCATCTGAAAGGTCCGGCATCGCATCTTCGTTAACGATTTCACCGTCTTCATTTAATATTTGGAAGGTTTCAAACTGGCTTTCAATCTCTTGTAGTTCTTTTGTCTTTTCCATGAATCCTTTCACCTCTTCCTTTCTTTTCACATTACATTTAAGGCTGTCTTCAACAACACTTGACTATTCTGCAAAAGCCGGCAGCAATCAAGGCGCTGTCTGACTCGCCTGCTTTCCGGTGTTCACCATCTTATAGATTACCCATCTTCCTAAAAACAATGAGAAATCCAGCTGTTCCGACAAAAACCTCTAATGGTTGTATACCCAATACAAAATTCCCTTAACCAAAAGTCAGCTGACTTTTACACGTCAAAGCAACACTGTATTACTGTTTTTATAAAATGAGTGATACAACTTTCTTATTCGACAATAAGTTTACATTAAGCTTTTGCAGTTCGTCAATGGTTTTGCTCGTGTTTTTGTTCTTAAATAAAAATCAGGATCAGCGAACTGTTATATTGAAAAAAACTTACTGTTATACAGACAGGGGTGATTCCGGTATGTAGTTGAAGCTGCCTTTCTGTCCTTCGCTGCGGTGCAAGTTTATGAAAACAGTGCCGCTCTCAAATAAGATAGTAACAAAGAGAAATATCAGAGACAAAAAAAGACACTCGGCTGAGTGTCCTTAAACAGGTTCTTCAACGCCCATGTCAGCCGCTTCGTAAAACGCCCGTTTGGTCTCGTTGTATTCCTGTGTCCGTTCATTAAAAGCTGTGTTCAGCTGATTGATACGGTCATACGCTTCATTTACTTCATCGTGCTTTTCCTGAAGTTCCTCTATTGTGAGCTCTTCTCGTTTAATCATTTCGTAGAGTTCAATGTCCATATCAATTGTGTTGTTATACTCCTCGTACAGCTCCTGGTAGGCTTCGTATCGTGCGTCCATTGCTGCGATCATGTCTTCTGCGGCAGGCTGCACATCCTCATCAAGATTACTGACGTGACCTTCTACTTCCTGAAACTCTTCATAGGCATCATCGATACTTTGTTTTTCATTATCAATCAGCGCACGGCGCTCTTCTGCTGAAGCAATCGCTTCATCAGCCAGAGGCTCAATTTCTTCAACTTCTGTAAGAGTGAGCATTTCATCGTAAAGCTCGTGCTCCTGCTTTTCGGCTTCAGTTAACGGAGACTGTTGTTCCTGAAACACCTGTTCTTTTTCTACTGCGTTCTCTAAGTGTTCGTGCATGTCCATGGCAGCGTCGTTTCCAAAGCAGGCTGTCAGGACTGCAGCCAGACCAACCGTGCCCAGGAGCTGGATACCTTTCTTCACTTATGTAATCCCCCTTCAAAAAACTACAATAAACTTCCTTTTTCAACCTACCTTATTTTTCCCGATTTTACAAGGTATTTCTGAGTGTTTTGGACCTTTAACCAATAAGTTCTCTGAATTCTGGGTATTCATCCATTCACTCAGAGCCAATTCGCATAGCATGTAGTAAATCGCTGATAAAAAGCGGTGAAAACAAAGGAGGCAATTGCATATGTACGGATATGGAAACGGTTGTGGATGTTGGGACCCTTGTGGGTATGGATATGGTGGTCAGGTAGCTGGAGCAGGCTATAACGGTGCAGGAAAAGGATTCGCGTTAATCGTCGTTCTTTTCATTTTGCTTATCATCGTTGGTGCGTCTAAATTCGGCTGCTAATAACCAATATGGAATGAAACGGGGGTTAATACTCTCGTTTCTTCTTTTTTTTACAGGTTATTCTCCGTCTTTCGCCTGTTCATTTATTATATAATATTATATGATGGAAAACGAATCTGCATGGAAAGTAACTGTCAAAGGAGTGTGTAATGCATGATTACCATGGATGATATTATCCGCGAAGGTCACCCGACACTCAGAAAAAGAGCGGAAGAAGTGTCCCTTCCTGCATCAAATGAAGAAAAAGAAATCCTGCAAAAAATGGTGGAGTATTTAATACATAGTCAGGACGAGGAAACGGCAGAAAAATACGGCCTCCGTCCAGGTGTCGGCCTTGCAGCCCCCCAGATCAATGTGAGCAAGCGGATGATCGCTGTTAGAACTCACGACCACAACGATGAACTGATTGAACTGGGTTTATACAATCCGAAAATCGTGAGCCATTCTGTGGAAACCACCTATCTTGAAGGTGGAGAAGGCTGCTTAAGCGTTGACCGCATGGTGGAAGGTGAGGTTCCCCGCTATGCCCGGATAAAAGTAAAAGCGACCACTCTTGAAGGTGATGAGATCACTCTTCGTTTGAAAGGATTCGCTGCTATTGTGTTCCAACACGAAATTGATCACCTGAATGGCATTATGTTTTATGACCGTATTGAAGGGAACGATCCTCACAAACAGTCCCTCCCTCCAAAGGAAGTCATGAAACTAAGCGATGATCACGGTCCCGTTTCTTAATTGAAGCGGGATTTTTTATTTAGATGTACTTTTAAGTAAAATGAGTATACCCTTACGTCAGTTTATGTGTGATGAAGTTCCGCTGAACGCCATCCGCTCGCTTTCCGCGGCGGTGCCGGCAGGGAGAAAGAACCCTGCTTCTTCCTCTATAAGTAACGCTTCGAAGTGTTATGCGTCGAAGCAACTCGCAGAGGACTCACGATGTTGATGCTAGTCACTGTCGCAGGAGTCTCGCTGCTGGCGTTCAGCTGCGCATGATACAAAAAGGATTTAATTACACTTTCGGTTTTGTAAAAGAAATTTACTGACTCACAGGGATACTCATTTTAAGTAAAATTAACTGGTTGATTTCCGCCTGAAAATTGAGCTATATAAGATCGGGGCCAAGGATAAAACAGAATTCACTCGGGAGAAGCACCTTTTATCCTGAACATTTCGTGAGATATCCTGACAATTTTTTGTTTATCCTGAACAAATGCAGCTTTATCCTGAAAAATAATCTTTTATCTGGAACAATCATTCATTTATCCTGAAAATCACCTTATTTTAACTCATGTAAAAGAAAAAAGCGCTACCTTCCTTTGCAGGAAAAGTACCGCATATAAATTATGCTTTTATAAGTCCGAGTTCTACAAGGGCTTTATGAATTCCGTCGTTACCAACGTGATCTGTTTCGAGGTTGGCAGCTTTTTTTGCTTCCTCGACGGCGTTACCCATAGCGACACCTGTGCCAACATAACGGAGCATTTCCAGATCGTTCAGGCCATCTCCGAAGGCATAACTGTTTTCAAGTGAAATGCCGAGTCTTTCGAGTACAGCTTCGATACCCTTTGCTTTTGATCCGCCCGGAGGAAGAACATCAATGGCTTTTTCATGCCAGCGAATGTAGTCAAACCCCAGATGATTGTCCCGGTAATGCAATTCGTGACCATCTTCACAAAAAAGAAGGGCCTGATAGATGTCCCGCTGTTTATGAAACGACTCGTCATGAGGCGGATGAGCCATCTTAAGACTGCCCATGGACTCCTGAATTAACGGATGATTCCCGTGATTGGCACGGCCCGTTTCATGATCAAGAAACACCATCGGATGCTCTTTATACCATGCATCTTTTTCAAGTTCGAGGAGACGCTCTGAATCAAGAGGAGACCCTGAAATCTTCTGCCCTTCAAAAACAACATAGGAGCCGTTAAAACTTACAAACGAATTAATTTTTAATTCTTCCCTCAGCTCTTTAAACATAAAAGGCGCACGGCCCGTTGCAATCGCTACGTTAATATTATTTGCATGAAGCTTGGAAACTGCATCGCGTGTGGACTTTGGAAGCTGTTTATTTTCATCAAGAATAGTACCATCAATATCTAAAAAAACGACTTTCTTATCAGTCACAAGGATCGTCCTTTCTTCGTCTGAGGTGTCGGTTATTACGGGTTAAATCGTACCACCTTTCCCCGTTCACGTCTATACAGGCGGGTGACCGTTCCCAAGGATTATAAGTTAAGAAGAAACCGTTTTTTAAGCGTAAGATTAAAAATGCAGTCGGAATGTCCATCGCTTTCCACTGTTGGGCCCTCGAGCCTCCTCACTCCGTTGCGGGGTCTCTCCCAGTCCCTGCTAGCGCAGGAGTCTTCGAACATTCCGGCTTCACTGCTTCTCACATCCAAAATAAGCAGGTTTAAGTCCGAAAGTGGCCTCTGGCTTTTACATATTGTTATTATCCTTGTGCAAAACAAAAGCTTTTTTTGAGTAACCCATTCCTAAAGTTGTGTTTTTTCTGTTAAAAAATGTAAATCACTTGCTGATACTCCACATGATAGAACCCGTCATGTTATCCTTAGTTTTACGGCTATGTTGCACTTTCCTCCATAAAAAAGAGGTGGCAGAAGAGGCTGTACATCCCTTCTGCCACCCTGTTATTCTATGCTCTCGTGTTTTGACGCTGCAGTTCTTCCAGCTCCCGTCTTGTCTTTTCCGTACCATAACGGTAAATCATTTCAAAGAGTTCACGGGTGTCATATTTCAGTTCCTGCTTATCTCTGTCTGCCGCCGGTTCGTTAAAAGGCCTTACAAATATCTGTTCCGGTTCCACATCTTTTTCCCTGAAGCGGCGGATAAGATTAAGAAAGTCCTCGACTTCTTCCCCATCTACTTCAACTTCATATTGAATCAGGGCCGGATCTGTCGGCTCGGTAAAAATTTCGATCCTGCTGCCCTGATTAATGGAAATAAAGTATGTTTGCTTGTTCATTCTATCCCCTCCATTATCTCTTACAACCCTATTACCCCCTTATACAAGAGAGTATTCATCGAATTGCCCCAACCCGATTTGCCAGCGATTCCCTTCAATAAAACATGAAAATGATTCCATACTATAAATAAAATCAGAGCGCTAGTCTTGAATAAGTTGCGAGGAGGGTTTAAAATGTTGAAAAGGTGGAGAGAACGGTTATTAAAACGATGTCGCGATTTATTTCCTAAAAAGATATACGCGTAGTCATTGAAATGATCCTTCTTTCTCAGCGAGGAGAAAGAAGGTTTATCATTTCTATGCGTAGAAGTGCAGGAAGACATAACTCAGCATTTCATAGACGTACATACGTATAATTAACTCATTTCTATCAATGCATACTTTTACTTAAAAACTGCGAAAAGAAACGCTGTAACCGGCAAATTGAACCGGCAATATGAAGCGAGGGACTGCCCTGCCTGCCGTTCAATTTTGTTCAGCCTTTCTTTTATTCTGCAGTAAACAAATAAAAAGGAGAGGATCCTATGATTTTCAAAGTTTATTTTCAAACAACAAAAACCGAAGTTCCTGTTCGTGAAAACACGAAATCTATTTACGTAGAAGGAAGCTCACAGGAAGACGTGCGCAAAAAACTGGCTGACCGCAACTACAACATTGAGTTTGTAACCCCCCTAAGCGAGGAAGCCCTTGAGTACGAAAAACAACATGAAGATTATAAAGTGGAGCAGCTCTAACGATGAAAGCTAAAAACCATCAAGCTGCCGTTTTCGCCCTCGGGGGTCTGGGTGAAATCGGAAAAAACACATATGCCGTCCAGTTTCAGGATGAAATCATTTTAATCGATGCAGGAATTAAGTTCCCTGAAGATGAATTATTAGGGATTGACTATGTCATCCCGGATTATACGTATCTCGTTAAAAACGAAGACAAGATCAAAGGTCTGTTTATCACTCACGGACACGAAGATCACATCGGTGGTGTCCCTTACCTGCTCCGTCAGGTAAACATTCCGATTTACGGAGGAAAACTCGCACTCGGCCTTTTAAGAAACAAACTCGAAGAACACGGCCTCCTTCGTAATGCTAAATTAATTGAAATTCAGGAAGATGACGTCATTAAGTTCCAAAAAACGTCTGTCTCTTTCTACCGTACCACTCACAGTATCCCGGACTCATTTGGTGTTGTCGTAAAAACACCTGCTGGAAACATCGTTCATACAGGCGACTTTAAATTTGATTTTACACCAGTAGGAGAACCTGCCAACCTGACAAAGATGGCTAAAATCGGTGAGGAAGGTGTTCTCTGCCTTCTATCGGACAGCACAAACAGTGAGGTACCCGGCTTTACCATGAGTGAACGTAAAGTAGGAGAGAGCATTGATAACATCTTCCGCAGCGTGGAAGGCCGTATTATCTTTGCTACTTTCGCGTCAAACATCTACCGCCTTCAGCAGGCTGTTGAAGCTGCGGTTAAATTCCGTCGTAAAGTGGCAGTGTTTGGACGAAGCATGGAAAACGCCATCAATATCGGACTTGATCTCGGTTACATTAATGCACCAAAAAATACGTTTATTGATGCTTCCCAGCTGAACAAAATTCCTGCTGAGCAAGTGGTTATTCTCTGTACAGGAAGCCAGGGAGAGCCGATGGCGGCACTTTCCCGTATCGCTTTTGGAACGCACCGTCAGATCCAGGTCATCCCTGGGGACACGGTTGTGTTCTCTTCTTCACCAATTCCAGGGAACACACTCAGCGTAAGCAAAACGATCAACCAGCTTTACCGAGCCGGCGCAAACGTGATTCATGGGTCTCTTAACGACATTCACACATCCGGTCACGGCGGCCAGGAAGAACAAAAGCTCATGCTCCGCCTGATGAAGCCGAAATACTTCATGCCAATTCACGGGGAGTTCCGTATGCAGAAAATGCACGCCACTCTCGCTGAAGGCTGCGGCATTCCTGAAGAAAACTGCTTCTTAATGGACAACGGTGATGTTCTTGCTTTGGACAAGGAAGAAGCACGTCTTGCAGGAAAGGTACCTTCAGGCTCCATCTATGTAGACGGAAGCGGAATCGGTGATATCGGAAACATTGTACTCCGTGACCGCCGGATTTTATCCGAGGAAGGACTCGTCGTTGTTGTTGTCAGCCTGAACATGAAAGAGTTCAAAGTGACTGCCGGACCTGACCTTATCTCCCGCGGTTTCGTATACATGCGTGAATCAAGTGATTTAATTAACGAAGCCCAGAAAATGCTCGCTTCCCACCTTGACGGCATGATGGAACGCAAAACTACACAGTGGTCTGAGATCAAAAATGAAATCAGCGATGTCCTAGGACCGTTCCTTTACGAAAAAACAAAACGTAAGCCAATGATCCTTCCAATCATTATGGAAGTATAATGAATAACCCCCTGAGGATGATCCTGATTCTCAGGGGGTTTGTTTTAGGTTTTACCTGACAGTGACAGGTGACCCCGGATTTTGTCGGGCGGCATACTCTTCTTGAAGTACCGAATACATTTTCAAATCCTGATGCTTTCCTTTCACATACATCCCTTTTCTTATAAGCCCCTCGTAAGTCATGCCGGTCTTTTCCATCACCCGCTCTGAACCTGTGTTTGCGGCAAAGCATCTCGCCTGAATGCGTACCAGGTCCATCTTTTCGAATCCAAACTTCAGCAGTTCCTTTGCAGCTTCAGTTGTATAGCCTTTTCCCCAGTGGTTTTTTGAAATCACATAGCCGATTTCTGCGGTTTTATGTTCCGGCTTCCACCATACAAAATCTATCGTTCCGATAAACTCTCCGGTCGCCTTGAGTTCGATTCCCCAGGGAGCCACTTGCTTTTTTTCGTACTGACTTAACACAAAATCGAGAAACCCTTTTGTATCAGCCAGAGATTGATGGGTCTCCCAGGTGACGAACCTCGATACTTGACCGTCTGACCCGTAGCGGTGCATCTCTTCTAAATCTTCCAGTCTTATTTTTCTAAGGAGCAGCCTCTTTGTTTCCAGTTGCGGCAGTTCGCAGTAAATATCTTCAATTTTCATATAGACACCCTTTCAAAAAAGCAGCACCCGCTATTGAGTGCTGTTCTTACCCGTTTAGTCATCATCGTCAAACAAAGCCTGCTCGAGGCGGTTTATGTCACTGTCTGCACCAATAACGATCAGGATATCCCCGTGCTCAAGCATTTCGTCAGCCTGAGGAGACACATTGATGTCATCAGCACGCTTGATGGCCATGATGTTACATCCGTACTTTGCACGGATATCCAGTTCAATGATGGATTTTCCGCTCACCATCCCGCCGGCCATTAGCTCCACAATGCTGTATTCATCGGACAGCTCAAGATAATCCAGTACATTTTTCGAAACCACGTTATGGGCAATCCTTACGCCCATATCACGCTCAGGGTGTACCACTTTATGTGCCCCGATTTTATTGAGTACTTTTTCATGATAGTCGTTCTGGGCTTTTACAGTGATGTGTTTAACCCCTTGTTCCACCAGCATGAGTGTTGTCAAAATACTCGATTGAATGTTGTCCCCGATCGCTACGACAACATGGTCGAAATTACGGATGCCGAGACTTTTAAGTGTATTGTCATCAGTAGCATCTGCTACAACTGCGTGAGTGGCAATGTTCGCATATTTATTGATGCGGTCCTCATCTGTGTCGATCGCAAGTACTTCCATGCCCTGTTTGGATAAGGCATGGCATACACTTCCCCCAAAACGTCCGAGACCGATTACCGCAAATTGCTTTTTCATCTATGTCCCCCATCTCAATGAGTTACTGTTTATCATTATCATAGCAAGATTTGCTTGAAATTGGCAATACCATGTTCCGTTAAGTTCCGAAAGAAACTGTGCTTCCATAAAGGGCTCTCTTTGTTTTTGGCCCTGTGATCCCATCTGGGGTGAGACCTTTTTCTTTTTGAAACTTTTTCAGGAGCCGTTCCGTCTCCGGTCCGAAGATGCCATCTTCTTTGGCCCCGATCACCCGCTGCAGACTACGGACATCGTCGCCGGTCATTGCGGGAATCATTCTAAACAGCTGGCGTGGATTGGGAGTTCTGTGAAGAGCGGCGGATGAAAGAGGACCATAGATTCCGTCTTCTCTTATACCGGAGTCTTTCTGGAGGGCCAGGACGGCTTTCTCAGTGAGGGGACCGAACAGACCATCCACGGGGCCCGGATCATATCCGGAATCCTTGAGGCCCTGCTGAAGGTCTCCTACGTCCTTTCCTTGGTCTCCTTTTTTCAAAGTCGTGTGTGAGTGTGGCGCAATGTTCCTGCGAAATGCATGCATGTTCAGGCCTGGACACTGGTTTGATTTATGCCCGCTGAATTCCCGGTGTCCCAAAACAGCGTTTACCGGTAGAAAGAGCATATTCATTAACGTTAGAACAAGATTTTCTGCTGAGCGCCGCTGAGCTGTTGGGAGCTTCTCTCTTGTGAAGTTTCCAATCAGGCATATCCCGACAGCTCTTCTGTTCGAGCCGCTCACATGATAGCTCACCGTTTCAAGCTCGTTGGACGTCCTCACTGACCCGTCCTTACTGATCACGTAATGATAGCCGATGCCCGGCCACCCGAGTGCGTCTACATGGTACCTGGCAAAAGACGCAGCACTTCCTTCCAGCGTCCCGCTGTGATGAATCGCAATCCGGTCAATATCCTGCAGTTGTCTTCGGCCGTATAACTTCGTCTTGTGTGTGTGCAGCTTTTCCAAATTTATCACCTCACAAGATAAGTAACACCATAGTCAAATATTCGGGGGTCTGTCCCCCGAACTTTCTTATATTCCTGTTGACATGTCTTAAACAGGTGTTTAACTAGCACAGGTAATCATTTTGGTGTATCGTTTCCCATGATTTAACATACTTGTTCGGGGGACAGACCCCCTTTTAGGAAAATTTAAAACCGCTGTGCGATTCACAGCGGTTCTGACGTTTCTCTGCTATTCTTTTACACCAAGAACACGGTTTACGCGTTTAGTTAGCATCTTCATGCCGCCGCCGCCGGCCTGGAAGTGGCGCAGCTGCCCTTCTGCGTCAAATACGTAGTAGCTTGGTACGTATTGATTTTCAAAGGCATCAGTCAGTTTATGCTCGCTGTCAACGAACGTCGGCTGAGTAATGTCGTGCTCTGCTGCCACTTTCTTGATCTCATCGATGTCGAGATCCTTTTCTGAACGAGGCATATGAACGCTCATAACATTCAGTTCATTCTTATACTTATCACGGAAAGCATTAACCTCAGGCATTGCTTCTTTACACAAGTGACAGCTGATTGACCAGAAGTGAATCAGAGTCGGCTTCTCCCCTACCAGTTCATCCTTCGTAAGCTGTCCGTTTAACCATTCTGTTGCGCCTTCAAGCTCAGGCATTGGTGAACGTAATTTCATTCATAATCCCTCCATATCAATATTTTTCCAGACTATGTACGGAATAGAAAAGGCCTGAACAAATCGTATTTGCCAGGCCTTTTCTGTCTGATTCTATTTTACCCTGGTTAAAGGATAATTACACCTTTAGTGTTTCTTGTCCCGGCTTCCAGTTTGCAGGGCAAAGTCCGCCAGTTTGAAGTGCTTGAAGTACACGAAGAGTTTCGTCTACGTCACGGCCGATGTTGTTGTGGTTAACAACAGAATACATAAGTTCACCTTCTGGGCTGATGATGAACAATCCGCGAAGAGCAACACCTTCATCTTCGATTAGTACACCGTAGTCGCGGGAAACCTGGTGGTTTGTATCCGCAGCAAGTGGGTATTTTAGATCGCCAAGACCATTTTCGTCACGATCTGTCTTGATCCATGCAAGGTGAGTGTGAACTGTGTCAGTAGATACACCGATCACTTCTGCATCTAAGTCTTCAAACTCATCGTAACGGTCACTTAGAGCTGTAATTTCAGTTGGGCAGACAAAAGTGAAGTCCATTGGATAAAAATAAAGAACTGTCCACTTGTCTTCTTTCATGTTCTGCTCAAGGCTTACTTTACCGAATTCTTTGTTGGAAAGAACGGCATCCATTTCAAATCGTGGTGCTTGTTTTGCTACCATACGCTTGTCTGACATATGTAACCCCTCCTGAGATGTTGTTAGTTTAATTTACAATGATTATTATAAGAAAAGAATTATAATCAGTCAACATTTGACACGATTCTTTCTTTTCTCCACTAATCATTCACACTTCGTCAGTATTTCCATTTGTGCATTTTTTAACACAGATGAACACCAACGTCTCCTATTATAACGAATCCTGAAACTCAATTAAAGCAAAAGCCCTTGTACTTCACATCATTTGAAGAGACTGTTTTCTTTTTTCAGATGGATGGGTATGATAAAATGAATGACATCGTTCACCAAAATAACCCAATAACCTTACCGTTGTAAAAGGAGTGATAGATTATGAACGATTGGCTGAGTTCCTTCACCTGGGAAGCACTTTTACTAGCAGCTGCACTATTAATCCTGCAGTTGATTGGTATATTTGTCGTATATCTGATTGTCCGTGCCATCGGCCGCCGCATTATTTCATCCAGCTTTGACCGGATGAGCAAGCAGCGCAGTATGACACCCGGACGAACAAAAACCCTTGAAAAGTTATCCTTGAACATTTTTTCCTATGTATTGCTCTTTGTTTTCATCACCATTATTATCGGTCTGTTTGACTACGATGTGACTGCTCTTATAGCCGGTGCCGGTATCGTCGGTCTTGCCATCGGTTTCGGTGCCCAGGGCCTTGTAAGTGATGTTGTAACAGGCTTCTTCCTCCTTCTCGAAAAGCAGGTTGAAGTAGATGAATACGTCACAATCGCAGGGATTGACGGCGTAGTCGAAGAAGTTGGTCTCCGGACAACAAGAATCCGCGGCTTTGATGGAACTGTTCATTACATTCCTAACCGGGAAATCGGCTCACTAAGCAATCACACCAGGGGCAATATGCGCGCCCTCGTGGACATCGGCATCAGCTACGATGATAACATTGACCACGCCATGAAGGTTATTCAGGACGTGTGTGACCGCATTGCAGCTGAAGATGAAACCGTCGTTGAAGGTCCGAACGTATTAGGTGTCCAAAGCCTTGATGACAGTGACGTCGTGATTCGTGTAATTGCCAAAACAATCAACATGGAGCAGTGGGGCCTTGAAAGAAAGCTGAGAAAATCAATTAAAGAAGCCCTCGATGCGAATGGAATCGACATCCCATTCCCTCATCAGGTTTATATTCAAAAAGAAGAGAAATAAAAACGAGATATCCCCTAAAGCTAACACGCTTTTGGGGACATCTTTTTGTTCAACCCTCTATTGTTGCTGGACGCGCTGGTCAACCTGCTGACAAACTTCATCTGCAGTCATACCATGACAGTTAATAACAGAACCCTGGTTTTGCGTATCCTGCATGCCCATCATATTCTGGTCCTGCCCGCTGATTACGCAGCAGTCACACCCTTCTTCATCACCTTGCTGCTGAAGCTGTATCACTTCATGTCCTTGCTGCTGAAGCGCCTCTTGAATATCCGATAATGACTGTTCTACTCCTACTCGAGCCATCGTAAATTCCTCCTTTAAGGTATTAGGAATGTTCTTCCAACGATTACTATGCCCAAAGGATTTGATTTTACTCAGTGCAAGTAGCAATTTTTCATTTTACACGCGTTATTTTTCACTTCCGTCCGATTAGTTTTCACTTTCAGCAGCTGATTTTTTACTTCCTCCTGTTTATTTTTCACTTTGCTTCAAACACCCCACCCAATTAAAAACAGCCCCGCTCACGAAGCAGGGCTGCCATAAACACACTCTATTTCTTCTGCACATCTTCCAAATAATCGATAAGAAGCTGGACGGCAAAAGGAATCGCTTCTTCTTTTGCATCCAAAGTTGACGAATGAAGTCCGCTCGGGCTGTTTACTCCAAGCCAGAACATGAGACCAGGAATTTCTTCTAAAAAGTAGCCGAAATCCTCGCCGGTCATGGCTTTTTCACATTCCACAAGCACCGAGTTCTCCCGATTGCGGGTAAAAGCCATAAAACGCTCGGCACTGGCATGATTATTATACACCTGGCAGTAATTTGCACCATAATTAATGGAAGCTGCACAGTCAAAACCTGTTTCAATCCCTGAAACAAGAGATTCGATGCGCTTTTTTACCACGTCCATCGACTCTATGGACAGCGTACGGATCGTGCCTTCAAGCCGTGCGTGTTCCGCAATAATGTTCTGCTTCGTCCCGCCGCTTATTTTCCCAACTGTTACCACTGCGGAATCCAGAGGTGCTACGTTACGGGCCACAATCGTCTGGAACTGGGTAACAAGCTGACTGCACGCAACGACCATATCATTCGCAAGATGGGGAAGTGCTGCGTGGCCGCCTTTCCCTTTCAAATCAATAAAAAGCTCGCTCGTATTAGCAAACAGAAGGCCCGGCTTTGTTGCAACCGTTCCTACAGGATACTCTGGCGCAATATGAAGAGCCATCATTTCATCAGGCTTCCAGGCACGGAATTCCTCTGATTCCAGCAGTGGCTGGGCACCGCCAGGACCTTCTTCTGCCGGCTGAAAAATAAACAGAAGATTGTCTTTTGGCTGATTAGCTGCAAAGTGGGCAAGCACACCGAGAGCGATGGTCATATGAAAATCGTGTCCGCATGCGTGCATAAACCCTTTGTGGCTTGACTGATACGCCGCACCCGTTTCTTCGGGAATTGGCAGACCATCGATGTCCGCTCTGTAACCGTAGGTTTTTTCGGGTGCGCTTCCCGTTACACGAACAAGAAGCCCTGTGCGCCAAGGCTTGATTTCAATATTGTCCTGAGGAAATTCTTCAATTGTCTTTTTTATGTACTGCTGTGTTTTAACTTCTTGAAACCCGGGCTCCGGGATCCTGTGCAGATCCCGGCGGATTTCAATCAGTCGGTCCGTTTGCATTGTCATAAATGAAACGTCTCCTTCTGACACTTATTCGTCGTTAAGTTTACGAAGCTCTTGCTTAATTTCTGTTTTTCCTTTTGTCTTATCATCGATTTCCTTGATCACACGTGCCGGCGTACCTGCAACAACAGTGTTTGGAGGTACATCTTCTGTTACGATGGCACCTGCTGCAACAACAGCTCCCTCTCCGACAGTAACTCCTTCAAGAATTACAGCGTTCGCACCGACAACTACACCGTCTTCTACAACGACAGGCTTAGCAGATGGTGGCTCGATAACGCCTGCAAGAACGGACCCTGCACCGATGTGACAGTTTTTACCGACTGTTGCACGGCCGCCAAGAACAACGTTCATGTCGATCATCGTGCCTTCACCGACAACAGAACCGATGTTGATGGAAGCACCCATCATGATTACCGCACCGTCACCGATTTCCACCTGGTCACGGATAATAGCACCCGGCTCAATGCGGGCTTTGATGTTTTTCATATCGAGAAGTGGAATCGCAGAGTTTCTGCGGTCGTTTTCCACTACGAAGTCTTCAATTTTGCTTTCATTTGTTTCAAGGGCTTTTTTAATGTCTTTCCACTCACCGAAAAGTACACCTGTGCTTCCTTGGATAAATGACTTTGTATTTGCACCAAAGTCAACATTTTCAAGGTCTGAACCCTTGATATGTACTTTTACCGGCGTTGACTTTTCTGCATTTGAAATAAATTGAATGATCTCATTTGCATCCATCATTTTCATGGTTGGATCGTCCTCCCTTAATCAGGCTAAAATATTTTACTTCCCTAATGATAGTCACTCTAAAGTAAAAATGCAATCAAAGAGTTTAATACCCCGGAGCAAAACGGCCCCGGGGTAAGTAATTGTGATTCGTTACTGAAACAAACCGTTAACGGTTAACCAGACAAACTCGGGCTCTCCATTCTCTTCAGAGCGCTCGATGACAATGTCTCCTCCGCTTGTTTCATAAATGTCCATCCACATATTGTCCATTTTATTTTCGCCACTGAAAACCTTCGTGTAATCAAGTTCACTTGTAAACAGTTCCCAGTCTGTGTCGTTCATTTCATGGGCTTTTATTGCAATCGCATTAACCTCGTCTGATTCAGGATCGACAAAGTACGTGTATGTTCCGTAGTCAAAGTAGTAACTTCCATTATACATACCTTCATCAATAAGAGAGTCGCCGATCTCCCTTACTTCCTGAGCTGATTCTCCCAGGGTAACGTCTGCCTCTTCAAAGATCTTATGGTAAAGCGGTGCTTCCTGATTTTCGGTGCTGATCCCTTTAACCAACGCAGTCTCTTTCATAACGAATTCTCGTTCCTGATGGTGCTTATTGAAAAAACCTGACGTAACATCACCGCTGTTTGCCTGAAATACGCCTCCGTTTAATAGTAGAAATAAAGCTGATGCAGCGAGAATGACTCGTGTATGTAGTTCCATCATTATGAATGTCCCCCTCTCTATTTTGAGGGTTTCCCGAATTTGCAGAACATTAATCTTTATTTTTATGTTTTTTTCTGCTATACGCATTTTTTTATTAAATAAAGGGATAACTAAGTGTACTCGGGATGAACCCTTTTGAAAGGGAAACGGCCGTTTTCTTGCAAAATGGTCCTTTCAGGTGCAAGCCCTGACCATCCCGCCACTTTTTGAGTGTGGGCTCCTTGTTGGTACAGCCCCACAGCTGGCTCGTGTCCGGGTAAACACCAGTCAGTACAAAAAGAGAGCTCGCCGCGATGGCAAGCTCTCTTTTTTTTAATATTCCCGTTCAAGAAATTCATGCTTTTTTTCTTCAGACACCTCTTCGTGCTTAACATGAAGGCTCCGGGTAGGATATGCGATTTGAACGCCTTCCACTTCAAGAATTCTCATAATATCAAGGTTGATTTGTTCTTTGATTTCCAGGTATTCTTCCCAGGCTGTTGTTTTCGTAAAGAAATAAACAAAAATGTCCAGACTGCTCTGGGCAAAGGATTCAAAACGCACAAGGATCAACTCCTGATCCACATGCTCGCTTTCTCTGAGAAGCATCTTAATCCGGTCCACACATGTTTCCATCTTGTCACGAGAAGTAGAATACGTGACCCCAAGCTTGAATGTAATCTGCCTTTTCCCCATCTTCGACCAGTTCTGGATCGGTTCATTGGCAAGTGTGGCATTTGGCACGACTACAAGGGAATGGGCGAATGTCCGGATTTTCGTACTTCTGAACGTAATGTCCTCTACAATTCCCTCAACACTCGGTGAGCTGATCCAGTCGCCGATCGTAAACGGCTTCTCCGTGATGATTACAACACCTCCGAAGAAGTTGCTGAGCGTATTTTGCGCAGCGAGGGCAAAGGCAAGTCCCCCGAGACCAAGACCGGCTACAAAGCCGTTTACGTCATAGCCCCACTCACTGGCGATGATACTGAGCGCCATGGCAACAATCGCAAACCTGACCAGCTTGGATAAAAAGGGCAGGAGGATCTGATCGAGTTCAATATCCAGTTTCCGGCCTACTTTTACAAACAGTGTGGATGACGTCGATGAAAGGTTAAATAGGCCCCAAGCCATCATAATAATAACGAGGGTTCTGAAGATCCGTATCATCGGCTGGTTAAACCCATCCGGAAGCGGAAGGTAAAGAAGGGCCAGATATATTCCGATGATGACAAAGAACAGTTGGAGCGGACTCTTGAACGCCATAAGAATATTATGGAGAACATCCGTTTTCGCACGGTCGGAATATTTTAGGATAACCCGGAATAAATACCGGGTAAAAATCTTCCTGAAGACTATAAACAATATAAAAATCCCAGCGGCTATACCGTAATCGTACAGGGAAATACCCGTTACTGTCTCAACAACGACTTCGGTGTCGATTAAGGGATCTCTTTCTTCCTCATTCATAAAGCTCATCCTTTTCGCAGCATAATATCCTTTTTATTTTACATAAGGTATGTAATTTGTCTATAGTCCCCTGGTCACTGTCATGAGGTGCTCTTGATAACGCAAATGACCCAGTGGTATACTTACCCAATGATACCAAGATTAGAGGGAAACATCTATGAAAAAACAGTTTGCCATTATTGGCCTGGGGCGCTTTGGTTCTAGTGTGTGTAAAGAACTCCATCGTATGAATCACGACGTTCTGGCTATCGATAAAGATAAGCATAAAGTAAATGAGCTTAAAAATCATGCTACTCACACAATGGTTGCCGACGGTACCGATGAAACCGTGATGAGTAAAGCCGGAATCCGCAATTTTGATCACGTGATTGTGGCCATTGGCGAGGACATTCAGGCAAGTATTCTCTGCACTTTGATTCTGAAAGACTTCGATATCAAACAGGTGTGGGTAAAAGCCCAAAACGACCATCACCATAAAGTGCTGGAGAAAATCGGGGCTGATAAGGTCTTCCACCCGGAATCGGATATGGGAGAGCGTATTGCAGAGTTCCTTACATCGGAGAAGGTTATTGACTACATCGATTTATCCGACGAATTCAGTATCGTTGAAACGCTTGCCACCGAAAAAGTAAAAGGCAAGTCTCTGGCTGATCTTGATATCCGTGCCAAGTACGGCTGTACGATCATTGCCATCAAGCAAAAGAATAAAGTTGATGTGACCCCTCACCCGGAAGACAGGCTCAACCCGGGAGATATTCTCGTAGTGATCGGCCATAAAAACGACCTTCGCAGGTTTCAAAAAGAAGGACTCTAAAAACTTCTTTCAGCACACAGTTGCTGAAAGAAGTTTTTTACATTCGTGGAGAGAATAAATGCTAAACTTAACAGTGTATTAATGTTAAACATTATTGGCATCGGAGGTCAGGTTATGAATCCTGTTCATTCACGCGTTTTGAGGGCTTTTCAATTAACATACGACTTTTATAAGCATCTTCCTGAAAGCAGTTTACAACGAAAGATTGCAGATGTACCGTCCAATACGATTGGAGAACAAGCTTATTGTATAGTCGGGGCTCGCGAAAGCTACTTGCAAGCCATGAGGAACGGGGCTTGGGCCGGGTTTTCATGCAGCCTGGAAGAACCAGAGGTTAAAAAAGCCGTTCTCGCAAAACTGGAAGAAACAAAAAACAACATACATACATTCCTTCAAGAAACAATTGAAGATCCCAGCACCCTTAATTTCACTCTTGATTTACTGGAACACGAAATTCAGCATCATGGTCAGCTGATCCGCTTCGGGTACGCTAACACATTATCATTTCCTCAAACATGGCATGAACGTTATACAGTCTGAACGTGAGCGGCTCACAAGGTGACAATAACCTTTTTAAGCCGCTCTATTTTTGTGATCGAGCTCACGAGCTTATTGTTATTCACCAGATAAAGAACAGCTGAGGGCACCACTTTCAAGAGGACTGCAATGAACCAATCCCCCCTGTCAACCCCTCCACCCACTTTTACACAATTAGTCGGGGGACAGACCCCCGAATTATTGGTTATGAAAAGCCGTTTGCTGCGTACACATAGTATTAGAGGGGTGTGGATAAGCTCCATTCTAACTGACAGCGCTATCAATAGAAAACGAATTGTTCTCTGGGAGGTGATGTGTAAAATGTTTGCTGTAGAAATCAAAAACGTCCTGAAGCGGTTCTCCAGCGGGGATCGGATGAACGTGTTGTTTAATGACCTGAATTTCACTGTACAGGAAGGTGAACTGGTTGTCGTACAAGGGAAAAATGGGGCCGGAAAGTCTACGCTCCTGAACATGATTGCTGCCATGACGCCGCCAAACAAAGGAACAGTCAGCGTTTTTGGACAGGACCTTTTGTCTCTTACCAGGCGTCCGGAGTGGAGGATGGAAACCATCGGCTATATTACAGATGACTGCTGTCTTATACCCTATTTAACAGCTAAACAGAACCTGCTCATGGGAGTGCCGTCAGATGATCCGGCATACGAGCGGGTTGAGAAGCAGGCTGTCGCTCTCCTTTTGGAACTTGGTCTTAATGAGCAGGTGATAAATGAGAATTTGGAAGGTCTTGATGTTAAAGATCAGATGCTTGCCACAATCGGCCGGATTTTCATGACCGAACCAAAGCTTATTTTAGCCGATGAACCGACAAAAGCCCTGGGCGGCTGTGAGGGCATAGAAATTCTGGAACGCCTTCTTTCTTTTTCCAGAAGAAAAGGAACCACGGTGATTATGGTGAGTAATGAAAACCATTTTATTGATCAGGCTGACAGAACGTTTCGTATGGATAACGGCCGGGTTATCCCCCTGGAACCGAGGGAACGGGCCTTGTAGCAGACAGATTAAAAACAAAGAAGCTTCTCTCATTAATCAAGAGGAGAAGCTTCTTTGTTTTCAACACCGAACATAAGTCCGAATATGACGTAAACAATATAGATCATCATTACGGCTCCCGTACCTAAGAGGAAAAACGCAATTAAAAATTTATGAAACTTCTCCATAATACTGACTCCTTATCGAATTTTCATCGTTGTTTTCTCCATTATAGCGATATCACCCTCATTTTTAAAGCCGGCAATGTTACACGAAATTATAATACACGAATGCAGCCGTTCCCGTGATAATGGCCGCATTACCCAGCATTTGTAACAGAAGCCGCTTTTTAACACTGCGCTCTCTCCGGATCTCCACCATCTCTTCCAGAAATTCGTCCAGCATCTCCTGCCCGTAATCGACCTTGGACAGTCCCTTGACCACAAGATTCACATTTACAGGATAATCATCATTTATTTTTGACGTACGCCATTCGGCTCTGATAAAAATTCCCTTATCTAAATCCAGCACTCTGTAATCCTTATACTTATAGTCGTATCTCGTTTCCCTTCTGTCATAGGGAAGATTATACTTCTCTATCTTTTCATCAAGAACCTTGATTACTTCATCTTTCGTTCCATTTGTAATCAGATAGCTATTATTTATTAACAGAGGAATGCCGTAACTTAACGCGGCTGCTCCGATGATAAATAAAACAATTCCTCCAAATTGAAAATCATCCAGAATATCAATGAAGGTAAAATAAGCCATTCCTAAGAGGAGCACAAAGACTGCCGACGAGTTTAAAAGTGTGGGACTGTTGTTATACACGCCACGGTATTTTACCGTTTTCAACACATCACTTAATGACATGACCCACATCTGAATCAATGGAAACAGTAAACTAAACCAGACGGCACCTCTCATCTTTTCACCCCTCTCCCTCTTTCATACTACACACACAGCCCAAGGTTTCATTCAGCTGCACATGATCGTCAGGGCATTTGCCTAAACAAAACGCCCGCCCTTTTCATATAGTAATAACGGAATAACGAACGAGGTGAGCAGCATGGAGGATTTTAAAAACAACCGCAGGACACCTAAACCGATTCACGAAAAACCCATAGGTGACATTTTGAGCTCGATTGACGGTTTTTTTCAGGATACGATGAAACAGATAAGTACCCCGCGTGCCATCAACGTGTATGAATATGAAACAAAGCGTGAGTACGTCATTGAAGCAGAGCTTCCCGGTGTGAAAAAAAATCAGATTTCCATTGATATTTATCACAATTACATCCGGATTGCAGTAAATGACCATGAAGTTTCAGAAACCCGTAACGAAAAGAAAGGTTACGTCTCTCAAAGCCGCAAGTTTCAGCGGGCAGAGCGCACAATCAGCCTTCCTTTTTATGTAAATGAAAGTGAAGTGAAAGCAACGCTGAAAGACGGCCTGCTCGTAATCCGGATTCCCAACCGCCGGAAACGGATCCAGGTTGATTAACAAGGGGGAATGTTTATGTACCCAGAAGAGCAACGCTGGCTGACACACCCACGTCCCTGGCCCCAGTCAGGGCAGACGAAGTACCAAGGTCAGTGGGAGCAGCCCCAGTCGTACGTGCACCATCCTTTCCCGGAGCCCGGAGGCTACAGCCATTCAGGGTGGCAGGCCCCTCAACAGCATGGCTGGTATCATGGATCCCCCCATCAGGGGAACTACCAAGGCTACGGCCAGCAGCCATACGGAGGCAGCTATTACCCGCACCAGTACGGCCAATACGGGTATCAGCCCCAGTCAAAATTCGGCGGTATTTTATCCACCTTCCAGGGAAAAGACGGAAAGTTTGATTTTAACAAAGCGTTCGTCACCGTGGACCAGGTGATGAAAACCGCAAACCAGATCAGCCCCCTCATGAAACAAGTAGGAAGCTTTTTTACAAACTTGACCCCTTAGGACCTGGTGAAAGTCTTCAGGTCCTGTTTTATTCCGTAAAAATTCCGATTAAAATCACAATAGTCGTTACAGCAACCACAAGAAGAAACCCATAAAACATTTTTTTGTTCATTGGAAAACCTTCTTTCTTTCAGAACTTAAAATGATGTTGAAATTCATGATGTTCTGCAGATTAAGAATAGTATTCTTCGTATGTATTCCCTTTTCCCTTTTAACTTTGATACCAGTCTTATCCCCCACTCTTATTTATCGGGACCCTGCTGCGTGAGGTCTCTCAGCACATTGTGATAGACTTATTACTATCATACCAAATATGGAGCTGATTACCTTGAATTCAACGATTGAAACCTTGTTAAATCACCGTTCGATCCGTAAATTTACACAAAAACCGCTCACCCGTGAACAAATCGAGACCATTGTTGAAAGTGCACAGATGGCATCTACTTCCAGCTTTATTCAAGCCTATACCATTATTGGAGTGAAAGACGAGGCTAAAAAAGCCAAACTTGCCGAACTTGCCGGCAATCAGCCTTATGTTGAACACAACGGACACTTCTTTGTATTCTGTGCCGACCTCCACCGTCATAAGACAGCAGGCAGTATGGAAAACACCGATGTTACGGCATCGATTGAAAGTACCGAAAAATTCCTGGTCGCGGCCGTCGATGCTGCCCTCGCAGCCCAGAATGCCGTGATTGCTGCTGAATCAATGGAACTTGGAATCTGCTACATCGGGGGTCTTCGAAATGATATTGAAGCTGTAGGAGAATTACTGAACCTTCCGGATTATGTAATCCCTGTATTCGGACTGGCTGTAGGGGAGCCTGCAGCAGAATCCAGTATTAAACCGCGTCTGCCTCTTACACATATTTATCACGAAGACAGCTACGAACGAAATGAAAAAGCTTTCACGAAGGGGCTTGAGGAATATAACAGCACCATTTCTGCCTACTACGACCTCCGTACTGCCGGTAAACGAAAAGACCGCTGGACCGAGCAGATGGCCGGCATGCTAAAAGAGCCGAAGCGCCTTCATATGAAGGGCTACCTTGAGAAAAAAGGCTTTATGAAGCATTGATAAAGAGAAGCACCTGCTGCGGAGTGATTAATCCGCCGGCAGGTGCTTTTTTAATCTGTAATTCAGTTTTCGTCTGGTAGTTTATCAGTTATTTTTATTCAGTACGTGAAATATAGCCAGATAAGCCCGAAGAAACCAGCCAGAACGGCAAGACCCAAAATGGCTGACCGTCTGCTCGAACCACGGGAATTTGATCCAGTCTTTCTCCCTTTTAACGTTTCATATTCACTTTCCCGCCGCCCCTGTATCATCTGATGATCGTGTTCGTTATACCCCATCACTCATCCCCCTTTTCTTATTCGTATTGCACTCAGGACCGGCTGATGATCTTACCTGAAAACAGAAATGCGATCCCGGCCGCCATGTTTGAAAAGACCAAAGGCAGAAACGAGTATTGTCCAAAGGTGACTGCAGCAGCTGCATTACCATGTGTCCCACCTGCCACTGCCGGTGTATGATTTGACGTCAGTATCAGCCCAGACACGATTTGGAAGACGACAAATAAAACATTAAAACTGATCATAAAAACGAAAAATTTCTTTACCTTCATGGATAACGCCCCCTGATCTTTTTACGAAAAGGAGGCGTTAAAAGTTTCATGTTATGCAGGTTTCGCTTCTTTCTTCAGGTACTTGAGCTTTGACCACCGTTTCTGCGTATCATAAACAAACAGCACGACGATAATCCAGAACAGGAATCCATCAAAGCCAAAGCCTGCCTGGGATTCCCCGCCCATGAAGTTAAAAAGAATCAGCATTAACATAAAATAAAGATTAAACATGATACCGAAAATTATGTTTTCTGCTTTTCCCGCTCTGAGTGAATTTAAGACGTAAACCCTTCCGATAACCACAACCACAAGAGCGGCAATAATCATCCCTTTGGATAAAATAAAGTCCGGCTGAAAAAAATCAACCCATAAAAATAATGCAATTAACCCAAATAGTAATGTATTCAAACCGATTCCTACACTTCTCATGTTAAAGTCCCACGCACCTTTTCTGCTCGTTTAATGCTTTCCTTAGTCCAGACCGGGGCATCGGGATGATTGAGAACTTCTTCTGTTGTCATCCAATAGACTCCACCCACTTCTTCCGGACTTTTTACCCACGGCTCTCCCTGCACGTTTCCGCAGAGAAACACGACATCCACAACAGGGTCCTCGCCGGCCAGAAATGACGTGTTGTGTACATAATGAAGCGGCCCGGAAATGTCCACTCCCACTTCCTCTTTCACTTCCCTCTTGATTGTGCTTTCCAGAATGTCAGAAGCGGCCCCTTCGTTTAATGCCTTGCCTCCAACGAGTGCGAGCGTGCCTGCCGCGTGGGACTCTTCTTTTCCCCTTTTAATGACCAGCCATTTGCCGGCCCGGTAAATCGCCGCTTCAACGTTAACAATAAACATGGTCTTTCCCCTCGCTTCGCATGTAATTGACTCGTGACGCTGCATCAGCCTTCAACGAGTGCCCGGTATACAATTTCTTCGTCATCAGCCACTCCGATTAAATAATAAATACCGCCCTTACTTACGTTGAAAATATTTGTACCTTCAGGCAGATGGGTGGCAGACCGGTTCCTGAAAAACCACCTGCTACCGGACTGTCTTTCTATTTCCCCAAGCTTCTCAACAGGCTCGTGCCCCAATTCCCGTACATATTCCGCATCATTTGGAATAGACGATCCCGTCCCATTGGAGGATATCCGCATCGGGATTATCACTGAGAATATCACCTGCGGTTGGATTGCCATTACCTGAACTACAGGCTGCAACTGTTGTTATAACCACGAATATCAAAATAAGCTTTCGAATCCAGTCTCCCTCCCTTAGCCTTTTTCGCTCAGGCTTTGGTTGATGTCATACAGACTATCAATGATAAGGTTCATATCTTCTGCGGGGAATTCCAGGTCGATATTATTTCCCCACCTGTTTCCCCCGTGGCCCCATGTGACAGAGCGGGCCAAAGTGTTTCTTACATCGTCAATTTCACTTCTGACAAATTCCAGTTCGGAATCAGAAAGCTCCGGAGCCATTTCTTGTACATTATGTAAGGTTTGATAAAGCAGCATATCAAAATCTCTTAAAAACCTCGGATACTTCTCCATATTATAGCTGGTAAAATCGTGCATCAGATTCACATCATTCCTAAACCGGTACTGCTCCAGCTGATCAAGAGCATCTTCATTCCCCGGGTACTCATTCAGTGCTGCAACAAAACCCCTCATTGTAATCGTACGTTCAGCCAGCTCGTTCGCAAACAAGACACGCTCAAGGTTCAGTCTGTCCTGCTTTTCCTGATAGAGAAAGCCGCACAAGAGAAGTGTCGCTGCCACGGCAGCGGCCAACAGCACATACACCTTCTTTTTCATTCACAAAACCCCGTTCTCTCCTGGTTAGTCCCTTCCATTCTATCACATCATTTCCATCATTAAGAGACTATTGCAAACAATCAATCTCCACATATTCATCGAAGTTTTAACATTGCCAACCCGTTTCGCATATGCTAATATAAAGTTAATCCCGACCTAATCAATGCGAATTATATGTATTATCCCACTTTACACAATGTTACACAAAATTGTGCGGGGACAGACCCCCGAAGAAAGTCCGGGGGGAGTCCAGAAGAAAGGTGAATGAGTAATGGGACGTGAATTTGTTGATCTGTTCGACCGGTGGGCCGAGTCTTATGATGAGACGGTACATGGTGTTGATGAAGAATATAAAGAGGTTTTTTCGAATTACGATGTTATTCTGCAGGCTGTAGCAAATGCCTCAGGCGGCACAGTGGTTGAGTTTGGTGTAGGTACGGGAAACCTCACCTCGGTTTTAAAGGCAAAGAGTCTTCGCGTTACAGGTGTGGAGCCTTCAGGAAAAATGCGCTTGATTGCCATGGAAAAACATCCGGATGTGCCGATTATTGAAGGAGACTTTCTTGACTACACTTCCATTGAAGGAGGCGTCGACACCTTTGTTTCCACCTATGCTTTTCACCATTTAACCGATACAGAGAAAAAAACGGCAGCAAAGCGTTACTTTGAGTCACTCAACTGTGGCGGAAAAGTCGTATTCGCTGATACAATGTTTATAGATGACACCGCAAAACAGCGTATGATCAAACAGGCGGAAAAACAAGAGTTCTTTAACCTTGCCCAGGATCTTCGTACGGAATACTACACGACGATTCCGGTATTATCCGAAATTTTTCGGGAGGCAGGGTTTGAAGTGGAATTTACTTCCCTCAATCCTTACGTCTGGCTCATGAGTGCGGTGAAGAAGACCCAATAAGAGGCCACTGAAAAAGTGCAAACCAACTTTTTCAATGCCTTTATTAAAGTGGCAATGGCTCCACCCGGTTGCGCGTCTGTTACGAGAAACCCACTCATAACAGGCTCTTACAACATGCAACCGTTCCGCTCATTGCTTAAAGGTACTGAAAAAATTAAAGATCGAATTTTTCCAGTTCCTTCCAATAACCTTAGGAGGCTGTTAATATGACAAAGAAAATGAACGTAGAAAGTTTCAACCTGGACCACACGAAAGTGGCGGCACCTTATATCCGTCTGGCGGGTACTACAGAAGGTGCAAATGGAGACACGATTTACAAATACGACATCCGTTTCTGCCAGCCAAACAAGGAACATATGGATATGCCCGGACTTCATTCACTTGAGCACATGATGGCAGAGTTCAGCCGGAACCACCACGGACAGATCGTTGACATCTCACCAATGGGATGCCAGACAGGGTTTTACCTTAGCGTGATTAATGACAAGAGCTACGATGCGATTATTGACCTTGTTGAAAAAACGCTCAATGACGTCCTCGTGGCAGATGAAGTTCCAGCCTGCAACGAAGTCCAGTGCGGATGGGCTGCTTCTCACTCCCTCGAAGGAGCAAAAGAGATTGCTGAGCTTATGCTTTCCCGCAAAGATGAGTGGACAACTGTTTTTGCTGAAGAAAACCGTTAATCAGGAGATTCGCCCATGACCATCTATCAGGGTATTCATACACTCATCGGTAATACACCGTTATTTGAAATAACCAGAATCCCTCTGCCGAACCGGGTACGACTATTCGCCAAGCTAGAATACTTCAACCCCGGCGGCAGCGTGAAAGACCGCCTCGGCCAGGAGCTCATTCGTGACGCTATTGACGGCGGTCATATTTCTGAAACCGGGACAATCATTGAACCGACAGCCGGAAACACCGGTATCGGCCTTGCCCTTGCCGCTGTCGGTACAAAAGTGAACGTCATCTTTGTTGTCCCGGAGAAATTCAGCATGGAGAAACAGACGCTCATGCGGGCAATGGGAGCCACTGTGATTAATACACCTACAGAACTGGGGATGAAAGGGGCAATCGCCCGTACAAAGGAGCTCCTTGCGAAAACACCGGACTCCTATTCCCCAGCCCAGTTTGCCAACAATGCCAATCCCATGACCTATTACAAAACCCTCGGTCCGGAACTCGTTGCCGATTTAGAAGGCAAAATCGACGTCTTTGTTGCAGGAGCCGGTACCGGCGGCACGTTTATGGGAACGGCCCGATATCTGAAAGATCATATTAACAATGTAAAAACTGTTATCGTTGAGCCTGAAGGTTCGATTTTAAACGGAGGAAAGTCCGGTCCGCACCGTACAGAAGGGATCGGCATGGAATTTCTCCCTCCGTATATGGATACGTCATATTTTGATGCCATCCACACCATCACGGACAAAGAAGCGTTCGCCCGGGTAGAAGAGCTTACCCGTAAGGAAGGCCTTCTCGTTGCTAGCAGTTCGGGAGCGGCATTTGACGCTGCCCTTCGTGAAGCCAAAACGGCAAAAGAAGGGGCTCATATTGTCACGGTCTTCCCAGACAGCAGCGAACGTTATTTAAGCACAGGGATTTATGAAGGGACTGACGCGTAATGAAAAAGAAAACCCAGCTCATTCACGGCGGCGTTTTCGGTGACAAACATACCGGTGCTGTGAGCACCCCGATTTATCAGGTAAGCACCTATAAACAGGACGGAGTCGGCAATTTTGCCTACGAATACTCCCGGACAGGAAACCCGACCCGTGAAGCACTCGAAAAGCTCATCGCAGACCTTGAAGGCGGCCACCGCGGCTTTGCCTTCGGATCTGGAATGGCGGCCATTGCAGCTGTGATGAACATGTATAAAGCAGGCGATCACATCGTGTTTACCGATGATGTGTACGGCGGATCATACCGTCTTATGACAAAAGTACTCAACAGATTTAACCTCGACGTCACATTCGTTGACACAAGCAATCCGGCAAAAGTGGACGAAGTGATCCAGGATAACACAGTTGCCATTTACGTAGAAACACCGACGAATCCACTCCTTAAAGTAACGGATATCGCTGAGATGAAGAAGCTTGCTGATGAATACAGCCTTCACTTGATCGTTGATAACACATTCAGTACGCCTTACTTCCAAAATCCGATTGAGCAAGGTGCGGATATTGTGCTCCACAGCGCAACCAAGTACCTCGGCGGACACAGTGACGTTGTTGCCGGTCTTGCGGTTGTAAACAGTGAACAACTGGGCGAAGAGCTTCACTTCGTGCAAAATTCCGTTGGGGGGATTCTGGGACCTCAGGACTCCTGGCTTCTTATCCGCGGCATTAAAACCCTCGGCCTTCGTATGGAGCATACGGAGAAAAATACAGCGAAGATCGTTGAGTTTCTGGAAAGCCGTGAAGATGTGTCCAAGATTTATTATCCCGGACAGCCGTCCCACCCGGGTCATGAAACCCACAAAAAGCAGGCATCCGGATTTGGCGGCATGATCTCATTTGACGTAGGCAGCGGTGAGCGGGCAGAACATGTGCTTGCACAAACCCGTTATTTTACCCTGGCAGAAAGCCTCGGAGCTGTTGAGAGTCTCATCAGCCTGCCGGCAAAAATGACCCACGCCTCAATCCCTGCTGACCGCCGGGCGGAACTCGGTATTACGGACGGATTGATCCGCGTTTCCATTGGTATTGAAGATGCTGATGATCTGATTGAGGACCTGAAGCAGGCATTGGACAGTAAATAAGGCGAACCCCCTCCGGCATGTTGATACCGGAGGGGGTTTTAGTGTTTCGGGGAGGGTCATAATTCCTGGATTCATGATATCCTTTTTCTCTTCTTCCCGTTTCACCCCTCCACAGCTTCCACTTCCGTCAGCTCAACAGTTCCATCATGAATCAGATAAAAGAAGCCACTCGGGCCATGTATATCCAAAGGTTCCCCGCCGGCAACATGAACCGAGGTTATCGCTGAATCATTAACTGCCCCTGCAATAACAGCCACCTCAAATCTGGAATATGTTTCTGTCTGAAAACCAATCGTGTGTATTGGAGAGTCACCCTCAAAACCGTAGTATGCCGAACTTCGGTACCAGGCATATCCTTTGTCACTCTCGGCAATAGAAGCTACACCAAGAGCATCATTGTATTCGTAAAAAATAAACGTTTCTCCATCGTATTCCTCTACAGAAAGAACCGCATACCCGCCAGCACCTTCACTTATCACTCCTTCCTGAATCGCTTCCTCTTTCGTTTCATACCAGGTAAGACTCTCACCACCGCTACAAGCAGCCATGATCATCACACTGCACATCAATACAGCTATAAGTAAACGTTTCATTATCTTTGTCTCCCCTCCCTCATTTCTACATGTCAGCCTCACAGTCCCGCAGATAGATAGGCGATAAACGACCCGCCTGCGTAAATAATAAGAGCGGTTATCCATGCTGCTGCAGGGCTCATGGAAACTACAATACGAAGCCCAATTACCGTAAGAATAAGAAGCCAGATGCCGAACACTTCAAACATGGCAACAAGAGGAAAGACTTGATCGAGAGGATCAAAAAATACCGTTAAACCAGTGTATGTCTGCAACGGGTCCAGCCCGAATGCCAAGATAATCAAAAGGTTCACTAAAAGACCGATCCCTGTAAGGAGATTGACAAATACATTTAATGAAAACAGTTGCTTGAATGTTGCTTCCCCAGCTGTGATTTTAGCAGCGATCCACATAACAAAGGCAGCAAACAAAGAGCCGATTACCGGAATAAACAACATAGAAATAAAAGTCGTGAGTCGCATAATCCCTTCCGCCGCTTCAATGAAAACCGCTTCGTCTGCAGGCACATCCCCAATGAGTGTCTGAAAATCCGTTGTGTAGGCAAAAATCCCCCCAAAAACGGCAAAGACCGCCGTCACTATTAAGAGCGGCAGGGCAACCGTCGGGTTTTCTTTCATTCTGGAGAACTGCTCCGCCGGGCTCGTAATGATTTTAAATAAAGATGGTTTCTTTTTCTCAGGTTGCACCGGGTCTATATTATGTACAGCTTCTGACATGATACATTCCTCCCCCTTTTTATGTTACGGTAATGTTTACGGCGCAAATAAGGAAGAAGTTTCAAATTATGTTAAAGTTTTTCATGGAAGATCCATTGGTGCTTTGTCGAAATTCGACTAATTCTCTTTAAATCCTTAAAAACTTTGCATAAAATCGGGCAAGTTCTCCATAAACCGTCGCCAATTCTGCATAAACTGTCCGAAGTTCTCCATAAACCGCAGAAACTTCTCCATAAAAAAGACGCGCTTCATGATGAAGAGCGTTTTACCCGATTTGATCGTCCTGTCTCCACGACCGGCGTTTCACAGGAAGAGCGGAAAGAATATTCAGCCGTTTAAATGTACGGACAGCCTGCCGCATATGGCAGAAGGCAGTAATCGCATCTTCGTTCACCTGCCTGACTGTAACGACACGCTTAGTGACAATGCCTTTCTCACTCATATAAATCATTTCAACGGGGGTCCGGTCAGCAATACTCCGTCTGAACAGTCCTTCCATTAGAGCCCCTCCTCCTGTAAAAATGGTACTTATATTATACAAACAAACGTTCTCTATCACAATCATTTTACCCCTGCCAAATCATTCCTAAACAGCTACGTATGAAACTCTCCCTTTTCCTTCTGTTTCTCACGCATGGCAAGAATGTGATTCAACCGGTAGATGCTTCCCCGGCCGACGTACGCCTGTTTTTTTGCTTCAAATCCTTCATGCAGAAGAAGCATTTTATCCACCAGTTCACACGTCTGCACCTGGGGGATATCCGGGATCTCATGGTGGCTGTTTATACATTCTTCCGCTGCCGCTCCGGCTTCGCTTACGTTCGATGAAATAAAAAGATCTGCCAGTCTTTTTTTATTTTCCTCTTCCTGACCCGGAAGTGGTGAGACCATAATCGTCGGAATTCGGGCGGCGATGGCTTCTGTCATGGTTACACCGCCGGGCTTTGAAATGAGCACATCCGACGCTTTAACGTAATCGGAAAACACCGGTGTGTAGGGAAAAGTTCTTACATCATGACGCGTTTCCAACGTAATGAGTTGCTTGGCTGCTTTCACGTTCTCCCCTGTAAAGCAGAGGATCGTCCAAACACCCTCAGCCTTTATTTCAAAGCTTTTAATGACATTTTTATAATGAAGAAGTCCTTCTTTCCCTCCGCTGATGGAAACCACTTTTCCATTGACCGGGAGGCCGAGACGGTGTCTCAATTCTGTTTTTTCCTCGGGTTGGAACCATTTCTTTCTTACACTGATGCAGCCGTGGACGAACTGGGCAAAAGGAAACGCATGCTGCAGTTCGTCTACCTCTTTTTTGCACGGTAAAAAAACGGCAGTGACTTCTTTTGTGAGACTCATCCCATGAAACGAATAGTCGGTAACCAGGGAATATAATGCAGGAGGCTTCTTGAATTGACCGCTCTGAATGGCTCCGCTTGCCACCGAAGCAGCAAGAGGGTGGGTTGCGATGATGATGGCAGGTGCTCCCAGTCTCATCCGCTGCCAGGCACCGGACCAGAGGGTTTCCCCAGTAAAAACACTAGACTTATATGGCACATCTGAACGTTTGTAAATGGTACGCCACAGGGAAGGACAGACTTGTACCATCGAAAGGTAAAGAGAAGGAATGCGTTTTTTTAAAACAGGAGGCAGACAGCTGAAAAGATCGATGACTTCACAGCGGGCTCCTCTTTTTTCCCATTCTTCTTTCACGACATCACAAACAGCATCATGACCGGCTCCGGCTGAGACCGTTAATAAGATCACTCGCATGCTCACTTCACCTGCCTCTAAACAAACCATTTATTATTAGTGTAGTGTGTGATGAGCCAAAAGATTCCATACAGAAACAGGCATTTTATTTTTTGGCTGTGTTAAAGATTTAGCGAAGCAGGGCACTGAAAAAAGTCCATTTTCTTTAGGCGCTTGCGAGGCCTACCCGGAATTCGTTCTTCCCGCAGGAGTGTCGCACATTCGCTCCAATCAACGCTTTATACAACAATGACCTTTACCACATTAAAGACCATGCGACCACAGAGTGGCAGTGTTAAGTTCAGTGGTTGACTTTTTTCAGCTGCCTCGCAGATCATGCGGGGGCTCACAACCGTGCGTGATTGCAATTGAGCGGAAATCAACACCAGCCTCTTTCAAAAAAAAGACAGCCTCCTAAGAGACTGTCTCGATCGTTTTTCTCATGGCCACATGGGGTATGCCGGCATCAAAAAACTCCCCGGATATCGTTTCATATCCTAAACGGGTGTAAAAGCGTTCTGCAGTGATCTGCGCATTAAGCTTTATATCCTCGATTGGATACCCTTTGGCTTCCTGTTCAATTTTCTCCATGATTTCCACTCCGACACCCTGGGTGCGGTATTCTTTTAACACGCAGATCCGCTCCACTTTACCGATGTCATCCAGAATTCTGAGACGTCCTGCCCCAACCGGCTTTTCGCCGTCATAGGCAACGAAATGGACAGCATCCTTTTCGTACTGGTCGATCTCTTCTTCTTCAGGAACGTTCTGCTCGTCCACAAAGACGGTACGTCTCACAAAGAAAGCGTCTTCCTGTTCTTTATCCGATGCCACTACTCTTACTTCCACGACTATTCTCCTTTACCAAGTCGGAAGGTTTCGTAAACAGTCCACATATTGTTATCAAGCTGATACAAAAGTGAAAAGCGGTCGATCATTTCCTCGTGGTTAATGGACTCCATTTTCAGTCGTCCGAACACATCGGAGCACTCGTCGTTATCAAGCTGCTGACCGATCGTAATGTGCGGGACAAACTGGTAGTCGTAATGATGCTCAAGCTTACCTGAATTGAGTCGTTCACGAAGGGTCGTTAATGTATCGTTTTCACGGACTTTCATATAGATCGTGTTCGTTACAGGGTGGAAAGAGCCGAACTTATAAACCTCCATTGTAAACGGACTTGTCTGACTTGCAACATTACGCATTTCTTCAAGAATCTCAGGCAGATCCTCTTCTTCTGCTTCAAACGATTCTTTGATCGTTACGTGGGGCGGTATGAGCGCATAATGAGAATCGTACCTTTTTCTGTATGAGTTTGCGATATCCTGTAATTTTTTTGATGGAAAAATAGCAATGCCGTATTTCATGTTGAATGCCCTCCTTATGTAATCACTTTATCATTTTGAACCGCTTTTTATTCAGACAGCCTGCCGACACAATAACCCTGTCTTTTACGTTTATTCAACATATACCACGAATTCTCCTTTTTTTCTACTATGATTGTTTCCTGTTAAAATGTAAATAGTCATTCAATTTCAAATGATTATGCTAAACTGTAGGTAGGACGCACCAGACATAGGAGGAATGCACAATGAGTGAAAGAAAACCTGTTCATTGCCACGTAGTAGAAACGGCAGCACGCAAATTGATTGAAGAACGGGGTGTTACCCTGGAAGACATCGCAAAAATCGTTTACGATATGCAGGAACCTTACAACCCTGACCTGACGATGGAGGACTGCCTCGACAGTGTGGACAAGGTGCTTCATAAAAGAGAAATTCACCACGCAGTCCTGGTTGGAATTGAGCTGGATAAACTGGCCGAGAAAAAACAGCTCTCAGAACCGCTCCAGTCAATTGTAGAAATGGACGAAGGCCTTTTCGGTGTCGATGAAACGATCGCCCTCGGTTCTGTTTTCGGATACGGTAGCATTGCGGTTACGACATTTGGTTATCTCGATAAAGAAAAATCCGGAATTATCCGGGAACTGGACCAGAAAAAGGACGGCAAGATCCACACGTTCCTGGATGACCTTCTTTGCAGCATTGCAGCAAATGCATCAAGCCGCCTGGCACACCGGCTTAGAGACCGCCAGGAACGTCTTCGGGAAGAAGAGATCAGAGAGCGTGACCGTGAAGAACGGATCGGTTAATTTAAGAGGCAGAGCCGGCCCGGTTCTGCCTTTTTTATTTGTACTCATGTCAGTGGTATTCTTTTCCCTGAAATCACATACGCTAACGAAAACAATGGTTGGGGTGACAATAATGCCGGCAAAAAAGAAGCAGCCTTTAAAGCGTACACGATGGGTCTATTTGAAGCAGATTTTTACATCCAAGTTTCAGGCAGGGTGTCTGAAAGCCAAGCTCGAGGAAAACTGGCAGAACGGCTACGAGATTCCCCCGTGGGTGGAAATACGCAAGCTGAAGGAAAACCGGTATGTGGTCAGGTATACGTACGATGAATAAGACATCCGAGAATTTTTTCACAAATCTATTGACTTCTATTTCCCGCTGAGATATATTATTAATTGTTGCAATAACGTTCCGTTAGCTCAGTTGGGAGAGCGCCACCTTGACAGGGTGGAGGTCACTGGTTCGAGCCCAGTACGGGACACCATAATATGTACATATTCCTCATCACATTGTGATGAGGTTTTTTATTTTGTTTGCGCAAAAAAGCTTATCTGTCAATTGACAGATAAGCTTTTTCATTTTGATAGAAACTATCCTTTTTGCCACAAGAGAGCCAGGGTGCCTTCCCCGGCGTGGACGGCGATGGTGGAACTGATCTCTCCGGTCATGATGTCCAGGTTGGGCATTTTTTCTTTAAGTTTTGCTTCCAGCTGGGAAGCTTTTTCCGGTACATTTCCGTGCATGATCTGAGCCTTGTTTACCGGGTGTTCCTGATGGTATGTGTAAAGAAGTTCAACGAGGCGGTTCATCGCTTTTTTCTCTGAACGGACGCGCTCGAACAGGTTGAACTCTCCTTCAGGTGTGATCGTAATGACAGGCTTAATTTTAAGCACACTTCCGATCAAGTACTGGGCACCGCTCATGCGGCCGCCTTTATAAAACTGATCAAGGCTGCCCAGAAGTATGTAGTTCGCTGTACGGCCTGCCTGATCTCTTACGTGCTCAGCGATTTCAGCGGCTTCCTTGCCTTCCTCTGATAGTCTGATGGATTCATTGATTAAATGTGTAATCGCATAACTCATACATTTTGAGTCAACGACTTCCACGGGGAAGTTGTCTACCATGTCACTCCCCTGTTTGGCACTTGCCATTGTCCCACTCAGCTTATCGGAAATATGAATCGACACAGCTGAGTCGTAGTCTTCTTTTAATTTCTCATATAATTCAGCGAACACACCGATTGCAGGCTGGCTGGTTTTTGGTACTTCCTTCTCTTTACGAATCCGTTCATAAAGCTCGTCCACCGTTAGATCAACCCCGTCTGCGTAGGAGACATCATCAATAATAATGCTGAGCGGCAGCGAGTAAACGTCCGGATGGTTTTTAAGCTCTTCAGTCAGGTAGGCAGTACTGTCCGTAACAAATGCAATTTTCCCCATCTATATCATCTCAATTCTTAAAAGAGTTTGTAAACGTATTCTTTAAAACTATTATATCTTAAGTTCTTTTTTATACCAAGTACTAATTGTTGGTACTAAACTCTATTTTACAGCATAATAAAAGAACCGCCCGAATTCAGACGGTTCTATCCCTTGATACACATGGATTTCCCAAAATTCCTGCCATTATCGTAATCTTACACAAAATTGTGCGGGGACAGACCCCCGCTTACCAGAAGCGGCGGGCGGAGCGGTAGTTTTTATCGTATTTCGTGTTTTTGATCGGTACGATTTCGATTCCTTTTCCGGCACTCGGGGCGTGAAGCATCTGCCCGTCTCCGTAGTAAAACCCGACATGGTATACGAAGCCCTTTCCTTCGTCTTTCGCAAAGTAAATGCAGTCCCCCGGTTTGAGGTCTTCACGGGCGACAGGCTCCCCTGCTTTTTCCTGGTCGGATGCGTCCCGGGGGATGGTGATTCCGAAGTGACGGTGGACGGTATATGTAAATCCTGAGCAGTCAAAACCGAATCCGCTCATCCCTCCCCAAAGGTACGGAAGTTCAAGAAACATTTCTCCATTTTTGACCAAAGCCTCACCCAGTGGAGCAGGAATGTCCCTTTCTTTTTCATATACATTCACATCACCTGACTTAATCTGTGCTGCACCGTGTGGCGTGTTTACCGATACAAACGCACCTTCAACAATGTCACTTGCCAGTGGAAGCCTGGTTTCATAACTGATTTCAAGAATTGGTTCCTGATTTTGATAAAGCCACGCTGTTTGTGTTTTTACTGCTGCGAAGGGAGTATCAGACTCAATATTTGTTTCTGACCGTTCGATAACCTGGCATTTTGGAATCCATCCGGGATAGCCTTTTTCGCTTTTTCTGGAAGGCTGATCATTTACGCAGACATGAAGCCAGTCTTCTCTTTCCTCAATCAGTGTGACCATTTGTCCGTACAGTACCTGTGACTGAACAATATTATCGTCTGTCAGCTGCCTGCGGTCTTCTGTTGTTAACCCGCCAAGCCAGCCGCGGATGTCCGCGGGCTCTTTCAGTGCCGCCTGATCCATTTCACGGGGCTTGTCCGGTGACGTCCAAAGCGTTGCGACTGCTGCTTTTACGATGTATTCTGTACTCATTTATACGCCTCCTCAAACTCTCCCACACTTGTTATTCCGAGCCCCGGTTCCGTCTGCATGGTGATTTTATTCTTTGAGTAAACCATCCCGCCGTTCACGATGTCTTCTTTTAACATAAGGGGGCTGTCAAAATCAAAGCGGGTAACATTTTTCTTACTTGCAGCAAAGTGTGCAGCAGCGGAGATTCCCACACGGGTTTCGATCATACTGCCTGTCATGCATTCGATCCCTGCCGCTTCTGCAAGACGGTTAATCGCCTCTGCCTTATAGATGCCGCCGGACTTCATGAGCTTAATGTTAATCAGATCGGCACAACGGTTTGTAATGATGCGAAGGGCATCCTCTGGTGAAAAGACACTTTCGTCAGCCATAATCGGTGTGATTGTGCTGTCTGTAACCATCTTCAACCCTTCGAAATCATAAGCTTTGACCGGCTGTTCCACAAGTTCGACCCCAAGGTCCATGTCAGCCATTTTATTAATCGCGAAAACCGCATCTTTTGGATTCCATCCCTGGTTTGCATCAAGACGGATTTTAATGCCGTTCCCGATCCTTTTACGGATTTCCGAGATACGCTCGATGTCTTTATGTATGTCATCAATGCCTACTTTTACTTTCAGGACCGTAAATCCGTCGTTCACGTATTCGACAGCGTCCTCCCCCATCTCTTCAGGAGCGTTAACGCTTACGGTATAATCTGTTTCAAGCTCATTTTGATAGCCGCCAAGGTACTGGTAAAGAGGTACGTTCATTTTTTTTGCCAGAAGGTCGTACAGGGCCATGTCCACTGCGGCTTTCGCACTTGTGTTCCGGACAAGGATACGATGGAGCTTCTGGAATACCTGTTCGAAATTTGTTACGTCCATCCCGGTTAATGCGGGGCGGATCGTATGTTGTATCGCTCCTTCAACGCTCTCCAAGCTGTCTCCTGTGACAACAATGGTTGGCGGTGCTTCTCCAAAACCCGTAAGCCCGTTGTCACAATGAATCGTCACAATGACCGCCTCTGCCGTTTCAAGAGTGCGCAGGGCCGTTTTGAACGGTTTTCTTAAAGGAACCGCAATACGCTTCGTCTTTATTTTTTCAATGATCATCTGTTTTCACTTCCAATCGAAGGATTATTGTTCGTACAAATGACACGCGACAAAATGGTTCGGGCGGGCTTCCAGCCACTCCGGTTTTCTCTTAGCGCACACATCCATGGCTTCAGGACAGCGTGTTCTGAACGGACAGCCGCTCGGAGGATCGATCGGACTTGGAACGTCCCCTTTTAAAATGGTCCTTTCTCTCGTTTCCTCAACATCCGGGTCCGGTATCGGAATAGAGGAAAGCAGCGCCCGGGTATACGGGTGCAGCGGTTCTTCATATAAATCTTCACTGTCTGCAAGCTCCATCATGCCACCCAAATACATAACCCCGATCCTGTCACTAATGTGCTTGACCATGGATAAATCGTGTGCAATAAACAAGTAGGTAAGTCCCCGTTCTTTTTGAAGGTCTTTCATGAGGTTCACAACCTGCGCCTGAATGGAAACGTCAAGAGCTGAGATAGGCTCGTCCGCAATAATAAATTCCGGATCCAGAGCAAGTGCTCTGGCAATTCCGATCCTCTGACGCTGACCCCCGCTGAATTCGTGAGGAAAACGAGTTGCATGTTCTTTGCTTAAGCCTACAGTTTCCAAAAGATGATGGACTCGCTTTCTTCTTTCTTTGCCCTGGTATATGTCATGGATATCCATCCCCTCGGCGATTATGTCTTCCACTGTCATTCTTGGATTTAAGGATGCATAAGGATCCTGGAAGATCATTTGCATCTTCCGGTTAAATTTCTTTATCTTTTTCCCTTTCAACGTATGTACATTTTCACCATCATAGATGACTTCACCTGATGTCGCCCGGTACAGGCGGATGATCGTCCGGCCGGTGGTGGACTTCCCGCACCCTGACTCGCCGACCAGACCAAGCGTTTCACCTTCGTATACGTCAAAGGATATATCGTTGACCGCTTTTAATATCTTCCCTTTTCCTACTTCAAAATGCTTTTGCAAGTTTTTCACTTCTACTAACTTCTTAGCCATATGAAACCCCTCCGCTTATGTTTCATTCCTGATCGCTTTCTTTTTTTTCTCAGCAGCTTCAATAAACGCCTTGAACAACCGGACAGACTGCTCATCAGTCATACATTCCGGGTGCCATTGCACGCCTAAAACAAACGTATGTTTCGTACTTTGAAAAGCTTCGATCACCTGATCGGAAGACCGGGCGATCACATTAAAACCCGGTGCCATCTCTCGTACTGTCTGATGGTGAAAGCTGTTAACTTTGTACTTTTTCTGCTTGGAAATGCTGTGAAGTAAACTGCCTTCTGTTACTTCTATGAAATGGGACCCGTGACTTCTGGGGGCCCGCTGAGTGTGTTGAAGGAGGGCATGATCCATTTGTGTGTAAATATCCTGATACATATCTCCACCGGCAGCAATGTTTAATATCTGGCAGCCTCTGCAAATGGCAAGGATCGGCTTATCCTGCTTCATCGCCTCCTTCAACAGATCAACTTCAAACACGTCCCGGTCGGGATGAATAAGTCCCAGATTCGGGTGAGGCTCTTCACCAAACAGGGTTGGGTCGATATCTCCGCCCCCGGTGACAACAATCCCATCAACGGTGTTCACGTAGTTACTCATATGATCCTGGTTTGTAACATTAGGGAGCACAAAAGGGGTACCGCCTGCCCGCAAAACAGACCTGATATTGTCATACGATGTTTGAAGCGTGCGATCGTCCACATAAGAAGATGTAATACCAATGATGGGCTTCTTCATGATGAAAAACTCCCTCCAAGTTCATTTCGCTCACTCTCTTACTCTATGTATATATAAAGCTTTCATTCCTTATGTAAAAGGACATCACCCCGGTAAAACTCACCGGGGTGACTGACCAATATGACCTTACTCCATGCTTGCCCATTTGAATTCTACGAATCCAACCGGGTGTCGTACTACGTCTTGTACGTTGTCTTTCTTAATGAACGTTGTGTTGTAGTAATAAAGTGGAACAATAACATAGTCATCCATAAACACTTTCTCGGCTTCAATCATAAGATCAAAGCGTGCTTCCGGATCCGTTTCAGCCAGGCTCTCTGATACAAGCTGGTCATATTCTTCGTTGGACCATCCCGTTCTGTTCATTGGGTTTCCTGAAGTAAAGTTGTCCAGATAGTTCATTGGATCGTTGTACCCGCCAAGGAACGAAGAACGGGAATATTGCAGTTCCAGGTCACGCTGGGCATCAAGGAAAACAGCAAATTCCTGATTCTCAAGACCAATCTCCACACCAAGGTTTTGCTGTAACATTTCTTGAATGGCTTGAGCAACAGTATGGTTAAGATCACTTGTGCTGTATGTGAGATTTACTTCTGGAAGCTCATCGTATCCTTCCTCTTCCATCCCTAATTCCAGCAGTTCCTGTGCTTCTTCAAAGTCGAACTCATGAAGGTCACCAGCTGCTTCACGGTAAGTGGAACCGTCTGGATGCTGGAAATCATCAAAAACGTAGCCGGTCATGACAGGCTGACCTTCTTGTGTGATATAGTCAACAATTTCCTGTGCATTAATCGCTTTTGCAAAGGCAGCTCGGATATTGCGGTTTTGGAATGGTTCCATATCCACATTAAATCGCTGGAACTCAATACCTGAACGTGGGTACTGAATCGTTTCAGGTCCACCGACAAGTTCGCCTGCCATATCGGAAGGAATGCCTGTCATATGAACTTCATCGTTGCCATAAAGCTGATAAGCTGTGTTGGAGTCCTCGATCATAACGTACTCAACGCCGTCAAGGTTAACGGTGTCCGCGTCCCAGTAATCTTCATTTTTCGTAATAAGCAAGTATTCATCGTCTTCCCACTCACTAACGACAAACGGACCGTTTCCTACAAAGGTATCTGCACTGTTCGCCCAGTTGTCATCACCTTCCACTGTATCTTTATGTACAGGGAAAAGCTGCGGCATAGCAACAATGGACGGGAAGAAGTCAACAGGGTTCTCCAATGTGACTTCAAGTGTTTTTTCATCAATTGCTTCTACTTGAACATCTTCTGCAGAACCTTCTCCTTCGTTAAATGCTTCTGCTCCGGCAATCCAGTAGGAGTGGTGGGCAGCTGGCGAAGCTGTTTTTGGATCTGCAAGGCGCTTGAATGAAAATTCAAAGTCCTCCGCCGTTACAGGCTCTCCGTTGCTCCAATTCGCATCTTCACGAATGTAGAACGTGTATGTAAGACCGTCATCAGACACGTCCCAATCCTCAGCCATTGCAGGCTCCGGCGTTGCTTCGTCTTTTGCAAGTCGTGTCAGACCTTCCATAACATTGTTAAGAATGGCATAAGACGATTCGTCATTCCCGATCGGCGGATCAAGTGAAGTCGGGTTTCGTTCACTGTTGTAAATAAGGATGTTCTCTCCGTCACCAGACTCCTCTGCAGCTGCATCTTCTCCATTACCGTCCTCATCACCGGTCGTTTCTTCGTCGCCGGAACATCCGGTGGCAATCATCGCTGTTGCCATTAACCCGGTTCCAAGCAGCCACTTCAAACTTTTCGATTTTTTCATTCCTGTTTTCCCCCTTGTTTGTTTTGGTGATCAATGAAACCAGTAAAACCTGCTTTGTTCTCCTTCACCTCCTTAAAAATATAACCGTATTAAAACGGCTTCTCTGCGCGGGTATCCTGCAGCCAGCACTTTGTATAATGCTTGTTTGAGAGTTTCGTATAATCAGGATCAAGTGATACGCACACTTCCATGGCATAGTCACAACGCCGGGCAAATGCACAGCCTTCAGGCGGTGAGAATAAATCCGGCGGACTTCCGACAATCGGCACGAGCTTTTGGCTCCTGTCCCCGTCCAATCGCGGGACACTGTGAAGGAGACCACGCGTATACGGATGCTGGGGATCATAAAAAATCTCTTTTACCGTGCCCGTTTCCACGATCTCGCCTGCATACATCACGTTGATGCGGTCTGCTATCTGAGCCACTACGCCCAGGTCATGGGTGATGATAATAATGGCAACCCCTGTTTTTCTCTGTATTTCTTTAAACAAATCGATAATCTGTGCCTGGATGGTCACATCAAGTGCGGTTGTCGGTTCATCGGCAATGAGCAGTTCAGGCTTGCACATCAACGCCATGGCAATCATCAGACGCTGGCGCATTCCTCCACTGAACTGGTGTGGATACTGCTGAAGACGTTCTTCAGGGTTTGCAATCCCCACCAGGTGAAGAAGATCGATTGCTTCTTTTTTAGCATCCGCTTTACTGATCTTCTGATGAGTCAGAATCCCCTCGGTCAGCTGGTCGCCGACTTTAAGGGTAGGGTTGAGGCTTGTCATCGGGTCCTGAAAAATCATCCCGATCTGTTTCCCCCTGACTCCCCTCATTTGTTTTTCAGATAATGAAGCAAGATCCTTCCCGTTCATATGGATCGTTCCGTTTTTTATCCGGCCGGGCGGCTGTGGAATCAGACGCATGATACTCTGTGCAGTCACACTCTTTCCGCAGCCCGACTCTCCTACAATGGCCACAGTCTCTCCTTTATCTACAGCAAAGGTTACGCCTCTGACGGCCTGAACTTCGCCTCCCTGCGTGGAAAAAGAAACCGCTAAATCGTTTATTTCAAGTAATGCTTGTCCCATAGGCTACCTCCTTAGCTTTGGATCGAGTGCATCCCTTAATCCGTCTCCAAATACGTTGAATGCCAGCATTGTCAGTGAGATAAAGAAGGCAGGGAAAAACAGCCGCCACCAGTATCCTGTATTCAGTACACCAAGAGCATCGTTGGCCATCGATCCCCAGCTCGCTACCGGAGCTGAAACACCTAACCCTAAAAAGCTTAAAAATGCCTCTGCGAAAATGGCTCCCGGTACTGTCAGTGTCATGGAAACAATGACCGGCCCCATCGTATTCGGCAGTAAATGCTTGCGAATGATTCTTGATGTATCGGCGCCGAGAACTTTGGATGCGAGCACATATTCGTTTGTTTTCAGCTGGAGAACCTGTCCCCGGACAATCCTTGCCATACCGATCCACCCGGTGAGTGTCAGGGCAACGATAATGGTAAAAAGACCCGGTCCCATAATAACCATAAGTAAAATAACGACAAGAAGATATGGAAGGCCGTAAAGAATATCAATGATACGCATCATGACATTGTCTGTTCTTCCGCCTTTGTATCCTGAAACCCCTCCATAAATCACCCCGACAAAAAACTCAATCAGGGCAGCAGCAAATCCGATAAACAATGAAATTCTCGCACCGTACCATGTTCTGGTAAACATATCTCTTCCCAGGTTATCCGTACCAAACCAATGCTCACGGGAAGGGCCCATGTTCTGGTTGCTTAACGTTTGATCGGAATAGCTGTAAGGGGTGAGCATCGGCCCGATAATCGCCATGATCGTCAAAGCGATGATCACAACGAGTCCACTTACAGCAAGCTTGTTTTTCAAAAGTCTCTGCCAAGCATCTTTCCAAAACCCGACACTCGGGCGGACAAGTACATTCAGCTCAGCTTTATTCTTATCTACGGGGACAAAAAGCCGGTCTTCCGACGATCCTTTTGCCCTCTTCTCAGTTGTTACCGGCATTCTAGTCCTCCTTCGAGTGCAGCTTGATTCTCGGATCAATAAATCCGTATAAAATATCAACAATAAACATCATCACGACTAAAATTGTACTGTAGATCACCGTTGTAGCCATGATCATCGGATAATCACGATTACTAATACTGTTTACAAAGTACTGCCCGATTCCCGGAATCGAGAAAATCCGCTCTATCACAAAACTCCCTGTAAGAACCGAGGCAGTCAGTGCCCCCATAATCGTCACAACCGGCAGAAGTGCATTCCTAAGGGCATGTTTGACAACGATTTGGACTGAAGTGAGCCCTTTTGCTTTAGCTGTACGAATATAATCCTGTGTCAGAACTTCAAGCATGTTTGAACGTGTAAGTCTTGCAATAATGGCCATAGGACCTGACGCAAGAGCAAGTGCTGGTAAAATCACGTGCCTGTATGTACCCCACCTTGCAATCGGGAAAAAATCCACATGTACTGCTATGTAGTTAATAAACAGCATTGACTGAATAAAGTTCGGGATGGAAATGCCGATAACAGCGAGCACCATCGTCATATAGTCAATCATCTTGTTATGGCGGAGAGCGGCAAAAACACCCAGTACCACACCTGAAAGAACGGAGAAAATCAATGAAGCAATACCTAACTGAAGTGAAGCGGGGAATCCGCTTTCAATCATGTCGTTCACATCACGGGACCTTGATGTCATCGACGGTCCAAAATCAAACGTGGCGACATTCTTTAAGTAGGTTACATACTGGACTGGCAGTGGCTGGTCCAGGTTATAATAGGCAGCCAGGTTGGCACTTGCTGCATCGGAACTTCCTGCATCCCCTGTATCCAATGGATCCCCTGGTATGGCATGCATCAGAAAAAAGGTCAGGGTAATGATAATCCAGACCGTAAGAATCATCCATAAAAAACGTTTTAATATGTATTTAAGCAAAGTCTTGAGGCCCCCCTGTTGTAAAAGGTCTAAATTTTCCAAACATTCAGCACACACGAAATGCCCTCCGTCGAGGTGGTACAGGGACCATTAGTCAACTAGTCCTGTGACCTATTAACATCTCAGCTCCTTCCTCCATTAACAAAGTTTTGAAATTACATGGTCATTATATCAAAATAGATTTTACATCACAAATAATTATAAGAATTTTCTATATTTTATGCGCTGGATATGTCAGGTTTTTTCACATGGAAAATGCATGAATAACAATGGGGGAGAAAAACGATTTCTCGGTGAAAACCTTATAGATATATGAAGGTAAGCCCTTACATTGCAAGTAAACATTCATGTCCCCACCCCACCCTCAAAAGGATGGAAAAAGAAAATAATGAAGAAATATCCTGCATAAACACTATATACTATCCTATCTGAATTATGTAAATCCTGCGAGTGACTATAGGTCTATTTGTCCATCATTTCATACATTTCATATTCTATTAAAACAAAAAGGAAGGTCGGAAATGTTCATCCCGGTCCCTTCCTCTCCAACTCTTGTTGCATAAAAACCCTGTGTACCGCCATCAAAAAAAGCGGCTGGGACATAAAGAAAGTGTTTAGCTGAGAATCCGAATGATGCGCTAACATAGCGGATGAAATATACGCAGGCTCCTGCGGGTTAAAAGGAAGCCACTGAAAAAGTACAAAACAACTTTTTCAGTGGCTTTTATTTGAATGGCTTCAGCGGTTGCGCGCCTGATACGAGAAACCCACTCATACCAGGCTTTAAAAAATGCCAACCGTTACGCTCATTGCTTAGAAGGCACTGGAAAAGTTAAAGATCGAACTTTTTCAGTGCCTTCTGAGTCCCCGCAACGGTGAGAAGGCTCACCCGCTTCCCGCGGAAAGCGGAGTATATTTCAGGAGCGGTTTATTAGCGCCGCTTTTATTCGTTCGGATTCTCGTTGGCTAAAACACTTCAGTCCCAGCATTTATTCAGCCATCCATTCGTCAACCAGATCACGGTTTTCTTCAATCCACTCTTTCGCCCCTTCGTACGGGTCGTCCAGGTCATTGATTGTCGCCATGAGGTCACCGAGAGACTCGTCGTCCATCATCCAGTTGTCCATCCACTCCACCACTTCCGGATGATCATCAGCAAATCCTTCACGGGTCATGTAATAAATATCATCGGGGTCGCCGAACACGTTCTCCGGGTCTTCCAAATACTTAATGTCATAGTCGGCAAACAGCCAGTGCGGGCTCCAAAGCGTCACCACAATCGGCTCTTCATTTTCATACGACTGCATAAACTCTGCATTCATGGCAGGGTCTGAGCTTGTAACCAGGTTCAGATCCAGGTCGTATTCGTCTATGGCATCCCGGGCAAGATCCGTTAGGGCCGCTCCTTCTTCAATACCGACAATTTGTCCGTCAAACTCTGAGGCCATATCGTTTAATTCTTCGATCGAATCAATATCCATGTACTCTGGAACGGCAAACCCAAGCTCTGTTCCCTCATACCAGATTTCCCTCATGTCAACGTCATCACCGTACTCTTCTTCGTAGGATTCATCCGTATTCGGAAGCCATACTTCAGGGGCAATATCCAGCTCACCCCTGGAAATTCCGAGCCAGACCGGCGCTTTGTCCATGGACTGAATGTCCACTTCGTAGCCCTCTTCTTCCAGCAGCACCTTCCACATGTTTGAGACAGCAATATTTTCAGCCCAGTTATTCCGGCCAATCACAATCTCACCTTTATCTTCGGATGTCTCTTCAGCAGTTTCATCTCCACCGGCGTCCCCGCCTTCTTCAGGTGCTTCTCCACCGCCGCCGCAGGCTGTTGCGGCCATAAGCATTCCCAGTGAAAGTGCAAGTAACCCTTTATGCTTCTTCATCCATGTACACCTCTTTTTCCAAATTTACGTTACCAGAACGTATTTTTTCCAATCATACGTTTGTTATTCACTAAGCCTGTCCGGGAGGTGTTATGATTGGATAAATGAGTGAAAGAGAGGAGTTATTTTTATGGAAAGCCCCCTTCATGAACATTTAAAAAAACAGGCCCTGTACTGGCTGAAAGATAAAGTAGTTGACCTCTGCGCAAGCGAGGTAAAGTTATTTGTGAAACGAAAAAAACTGAAAGCAGACGCCCTCGGCATTAATATCAGGCGTCAGGAGTCCCGGATCATTGAAGTAAAAGTGTCCAGATCTGATTTTTTGCGGGATGAGGTCCTCCGGATGCCCTATGGCTATCATGAAATTGCCGATTATGCCTATATAATGACGCCAGCCGGACTCCTCGTCCCGGATGAGGTACCCCCGGGATACGGTCTTCTCGAGATTGACGAATTTGACAATGTGGCTGTGAGGAAAAACCCTGTCCGCAACCCGAACCCGGTTGTGGATCTTGAAATTTTAACGAAGCGTACCGCCCGTGCAGCCACAAATGCCGTCCTGTTTAAAGAGCTGAGTAAAGAGCAGCGGGATGTGACAAAAGGGGCATTTGCCAGGAACCCGAAAGCCCATCTCGTAAATGCCACTTGTCCATTATGTAAAAAACGCCACAAGTACCTGATCCGGGCTGAAGGTCAGGAAACGGTAAACTGTAAAGGACGGGGGTGCAAACACACAATCCCCCTTGATAAAGCCCGTGTTCATATCGTGACTTCGTATAATGAAAGGTTTTATAAGGATCTTCATAAAATTATGGAAGATGAATAGTAGATTTTAGCCGGTAATGCCTCCTCATAGGGCGCGGTTTCCATTTATATGGGAGAAAATCTGGAATTCTTAACATAAAAGGTCTTAACAACCAGGCCGGAATTCTTAACTTTGAGGAAGGACATCTTAACACAAATCCCCTAATTCCCTTCCCCGGGCAAAAAAAAAAAAGACTGCGCACTACCAGGCGCAGTCGTTCCCCGATATAGTTGCTACTACTAAGACCAGGCAGCGCCAGCGATGATGACAAGAAGGATGAACAATACGAGAATCAACCCGATGCCGTATCCTCCGCCTGATGGTGCACAACCGTAATTATATCCACCGTAACCCCAGCACATATGTGACACCTACCTTTTTTTAAGGATGTACTACAGTATAGTTTGAAAAGTCCGAACGGCTTGTTCATTCGCCCGGTATCAGCAAAATATCTCTGTATATGTGTGGATAAACTTGACGGGAGTCTATCAGGATTGCTGTTATTTTACACTTAGCAATCTGTTTTTTACGGTTAATCGTCGGCATTCTACGGTTGGCCTTCGCTTTTCTACACTTCGCCAGCCCCTTTTTCCACTTAGTACTTCAGACCCCAACCACAGCGCTCCCGAAAAAAAAGTTAAATGAGCCACCCCATTTTTCGCTTTCCCCGTTTACTTAATAGGTGAAGGGAGAGGTGGCTCATGGCAAAAGCGATGGTCAATGATCATGTGGACAGTTTTAAGAGATATTCTCAGTTTGACAGTGTGAAGGAGTTTAACGCGCATTTGAACAGTTGGCTCAGCGATCCGGCAGTAAAGCTTGGTAAAAAGGAAGTGATCGGGTTAAAAGCGCTGAGCAGATATGCCGTAAAGGTGATTGGTGTTGCAAATGCGAATGTGGCGACGGTGTTAAAGACCGCTCAGGGACAGCTCTCACGGGCCACATACAAACGGATGATCCAAAAAGCAAAGGCGGCCGGGATGGTTACTGTATATGGAACGGTAAGAAAGTCGGGAGCACAGTCGAGTAATCTGGTTGTGTTTAACCCTTATCCGGTACAGAATGAGCCGGGCCCCCCGGTGAAAATGAACCCCCATAAACAAAGTTCTTTTAAACCAAAAGATCCAAAAAAGATCGTTAAAAATAACGTAAGGCACGATAAAATGAGCCCGGCCGTTCCCGAACGGTTCTCAAAAGTGGTGTCCAGCTTTTATCCGGAACAGGGGGCTGTTAAGGAATTTTGGTCCATGACCACACGGGCGGCATGGCGGTATTGCTTTGAGCATTGTGACTGGCTCACCGATGAAGCCGTTCTTGCGTTCAAGGAGATGATCTCAAGGCTTAAGCAAAAGAAAGTAAACAACCCCGTTGCGTATTATTTCGGCATACTGATTAAAATGCTCGAGCAAAAATACTACGAAGACCTTAACAGACTCGCAGACAACATAACTGAACCACCGAAGGGCCACTGGCTTCACGCAAATTAAAAGAGGCTGACCCCCAAGGTCAGTTTTTACCTTTTGGGTCAGCCTCGAAGCAGAGAGCGGAGCCATTGCCAATCTACTCTTAAGAAAGACTCTCTTATCTGGCAGTCTTCACGGTCTGCCTGTTCGGAGACGGCAGCTTTTTTCCGATCAGCAGTTTTCCCGGTGCCCAGAGATGAATCAATTTCGCAACTGCAATCGAACCGATCAAGGCGGCAACGAAAATAAACAACGTATATATAATGGGGCTTACCCCCGCAATCGCCGGGATCGGGTAAATCACAAGAGTGTGAAGCAGGTAAATGTTAAACGAGTACTTACTCACAAACATAACCGGCCACGGAACCTTTTTCGCCCGGGCTGCGATAAACAGAATAAGGGCCACCACAGCGATTGTATATACGATATTATCCAGCCGCTTGGATGAAACCACATCAATAAAATCCGTTCTGACGTTCACAATAATCCACCCAAGAGCAATCACCGGCACCGCTGTAACCGTGCGCCTGTGACTGATAATCCAGGTTTTCACACGGTCAAAATGACGCCCTGCATAATATCCGAGGGTGAAATAAAAGATCCATCCAAAAAACGGAATCCAGTGCCCCCTGAGCCAGATATACTCGGCCACCTGGTTTGAAGGCGGTTCATTAAAATTGAAGAAGCCGATATAAGCCGCCTGAACCGCGAATGCGACAAGCAGTACAGGCGCTGCCGGCAAGCGTTGAAGCTTTTTATTCAGCAAAACATGAAGGATGTAAAACTGAAAGATAATTAACACAAAGTAACCTGTATATCCCCCGGCAAACAAATTCAAAGCTCCGTTTTGAAAGAACGCTCCTGGCGTGTCTGACTGAAGCAAGGCAAAAATTAATCCCATAACTGCAAAGGGGACAAGCAGAAACCGGATCCGTTTTTTAAAGAAGCCCGGAGGCACTCCATCTGGATAGGCTCTTGCCAGAAGAAGCTCTGATATAAACACAAATGCCGGCGTACCAAAAAAGGCCGCAAACCGGATAAAAATAAGAAAATATTCCTCAAACTGGGACAGGGCCCCTTCATAATTTGCCAGTGTTGTGTTCACTGCGTGAACAAGGACTACGGCTAAACAGGCAAGCGCTCTGATCCAGTAGACTTCATAGATGATTTTTTTACTCATGCTGAAACGCTCCTTCTGCCAAAGCTTGACCAGACTCTGTCTATATCCTTCGTTTATTCCATGATTTTTTGAACGTGGAAAAGATTACATTCCCTCTACAGATCCGGAAACTCACAAGCCTCTTCGGGTCCTGGCGCTTATCTCATTCTCTTTCATCGGTACACTGAAAAAGAATCCGGCAGGGTCCCTAAAACCCTTCCTTGTAAAGCAGGCCTGATGCTTTTCTATCAGGTTCTGTTAAAGATTATTTTTGATTTATAACACTATTGATTGCACCGAATACGCTGAATAAGCGTTCACATCTCAGCTTCGACACAAAAAGCTGCAAAGCATACCTCGCTGAGGAAAAAGCAGCGATGCTTCATATGAAAGCAGGCTCACCTCGCTCCCCATGGAATGAGCGTAAACCAACAACTGTACTTACAAAGCCTTCTATTAACCGATTTCCCTCTTTTCCCTTTACGGTAACCGGTTTTTCCGCGATGCTTTTTTAAGCGGTTCACCGCCTCCTGAGCTCGTTTGTATTAATCGTCCTTCTCTGGTCTAAATCCAGAGGATGGGTCATCTATATGGTAAAGACAAGCTCGTTTTTCCGGGAGGTAGGATGATGATAATTATGCTCGTCAAGCAGATGGTTCTCGGATTATCGATCGCAGCGCCGATCGGCCCGATCAATATTGAAATTATCCGGCGTGGTATTTTTCAGGGCTTCTGGCCCTCGCTGCTCGTAGGCGCAGGGGGAATGAGTGCCGACCTTGTGCTGATGTTTTTTATGTACAAAGGTCTATCCGGTATCCTGACTTTAGAAGCTGTGCAGTTCCTTCTTCTTGTCCTTGGCGCTTTTATCCTGACTTACACCGGTTTTTCGGGGCTGCGGCAGCCTGCTTCTTTATCTGAACCCGTTATGGATATGCGTGAAGATTCGCCGGTTTCCTATGAAAAAAAATCTCTCCTCCACGCTTATGTAACCGGGGCATCCATTGCTGCTTTCAATCCTCTGAATCTATTGTTCTGGCTCGGTATCTACGGATCTGTTCTGAGTGACACATTTGCGGACGAAAATAAACTCCGGGCATTCATTGTAAGCAGTGCTGTCTTTTTAGGCATCGGGCTCTGGAACCTGAATCTCGCATTTACGGTCCAGTTCGGTAAAAAACTTCTGACACCGAGGATGCTTCAGGGGATCTGCACCGCGGCCAGCATTGTTCTTATCGGCTTCGGGGGTTACTTCGCGTGGAAAGCGGTTCTGAAAGTGATTGTATTTATGTAAAACAGAAGCCGGGCGGCGGGGCATCCCTCCTCCTGGCTTCCTTGTTGTCTAGCTGATCTTAAATGCTATTTTTCCGAGCTGTTTTGCTTCTTCCAGCCTTTTAAACGCTTCTTCGTAGTCATCAAGATCATAAACCCGGTCCATCACAGGACGAATTTGGTGGGTCTGGATAAAGTCCAGCATCTGAATATACTCTTCATGGCTCCCCATCGTAGAGCCAAGCAGGTTGTACTGACCGTAGAAAAACTTCCTGAGATCCATTTCCACTTTATCACCTGTAGAAGAGCCGAATGTCACGATCGTCCCGCCTTTTCGAAGCGTATCAAGGGACTTGTTAAAGGTAGCAGCACCCACGCACTCAATAACAAGATCCATCTCGCAGCCCCCGAGTCCCTTTTTCCAGTCTTCTGAGGAGTCCAAGGCCTTCTCAGCTCCGAGTTCAAGGGCTGTCTGGCGTTTTTCTTCTGAACGGCTGGATACATATACCTTCGCACCGGCGGCTTGGGCAAAAAGAAGCAGGAATGTTGCCACACCACTGCCGATACCCGGAATAAACACGTTCATTCCGGCCTTCAGATTACCTCTTGTAAACAGTGCCCGGTAAGCGGTAAGTGCTGCGAGGGAAAAGACGCCTGCCTCTTCCCAGGATAGGTAATCCGGTTTTTTTACAACAGCCGAAGCTGGTACTGTTACATATTCAGCGAACGTTCCGTTGTTCGGAAAGCCCAGTACTTCAAACCCCGAGGGTGGAGCATCACTGTTCTTTTCCCAGTACAGCCCTGGATTGACCATAACTTCGTCTCCTTGTGAAACGGCCGAAACATTATCACCGGTTGTGTCTACGATCCCTGCCCCGTCAGACCCGATTACAAAAGGGGGATCTTCAGGATCGTGCCGGTCCAATACGAACAGATCCCGGTGATTGAGACCTGCTGTCTTCAGTCTGATCCGGACCTCGCCTTTTTTCGGTTCTGTCTGGGGCATGTCCTGAATCTGTGTGAGGCCTGCAAAGCCTTTTTTATCCTTATGAACAACTGCTTTCATTGTTATCATCCTCCTCGATTTTTTTGTGTTCCTCACAGTATAGTAAATTTCCTTCTTTGTTTCACGCAAAGCAGATTCCCCGTCTATTTCACGGACTTCGTTGCCACTGCCTTTTCCTCTGCACCGCCTTCCCTCTTCTTTCCTCATTCATGTATATTCCCCTATGGTTAACAGAAACTACCTGTAACAAAAGCAGGAGGTGAGGAGTTTGGACAAGCGCAACCATGATATTGAAGAAACGTTACGCCCATATGAGGTGCCATTGTCAATTGACTTAACAAAAAATATCGACCAGCTCCTTACCTTTCTTGGACACAGCGAAGATATTGACGTTGCCAGATTTAATCACCTGCCCGTACCTTTTGCCGTCATTCATTTTGAAGCGATGAACAATGAAGATATGATAACGGATGCCATTAACAGTCCTCTGATGAAATCACAGGATAGGAAAGCCGATTTATTTACAAGCGATCCGTCTCTTCTTTTCTCCAAGATTCAGGGAACAAAGTCTGCCCCTCTCCACACTTTTAAGGACCTTATTGAAGAACTTCTTCACGGAAACGTTATTGTCCTGGTGGAAGGCTGCACGATTGGCTATGGTGTGCATGGATTTTTAGTGGAAACCCGAAATGTAGACGAGCCGCAGAACCAGACCGTGATCAGAGGCCCAAAGGAAGGGTTTGTAGAGAATATTAATGTAAATTCTTCCCTTATTCGCAGAAAAATCAGGAATCCCCAGCTTCGCTTTAAAACCATGACGGTCGGCAGAAGCACCCAGACAGAAATACGTCTGTGCTACCTGGAAGACGAGGTAGACAAAGACGTTTTAAATGAAGTGATCCGGCGAATCGAAAACATCCGTACAGAAGAAGTTTATGAAAGCGGCATGCTTGAAGAACTGATCGATGACTACGGAAAAAAACACCGCTGGTACAGCCCGTTCCCTGTTGCACAGACGGCAGAGCGCCCCGACACGGTCTCTTCTGAGATCCAGGAAGGAAAAGTAGCTGTGATTGTAGACGGCACACCATTTGTCATTGTGTACCCGATGACGTTTCTTTCCTATTTTCAGGCAGCGGAAGATTACTACCAGCGCTTTGATTTTGCCTCCTTTATCCGGTTTATCCGTCTCGGGGCATTTGGGATCAGCTTGTATCTTCCTTCCCTTTATATAGCCATTACTACGTATCATCCGGAGCTTGTTGCTACAGATCTTCTTATCAACCTGGCCGCGCAGCGGGAGGGCATTCCTTTTCCCGCTTTTATTGAAACCCTGTTAATGGAAGTCATCTTTGAAATCCTCCGGGAAGGCGGCGTCCGGATGCCGAGGACGATCGGTCCTGCAATTTCGATTGTAGGGGCGATTGTTCTAGGGGATTCCGCTGTGCGTGCCGGTCTCGTGAGTCCAGCTATCGTCATTGTCGTGTCACTCACAGCAATATCCAGCTTCGTGGCACCTGCCTACAATTTTTCCATTTCAGCCCGGATTCTCCGGTTTGTCATGATGATATTTGCTGCGACTACCGGCCTTTACGGTGTGATGTTTTTCAGTACGATCCTGCTCATTCATCTGTGCTCGCTGGATTCCATGGGAAAACCTTATTTTTCACCTCTTGCCCCGATTAATTTTAAACATCATAAAGACGGCTTTTTCCGCTTTCCACTCTGGGTGAAAAACGTCCCGTTTCTCCGCCCCTGGATTCAGCATAAGGCGAAAAAGGAGAATACCGGATGATAAAGTTTGCAAAATGGATAATTACATTAGCCATAACCGTTTCTATTTGTACCGGATGCGGAGACAAAATGGAGCTTGATCAGCTCGCTGTCGTTGTTGCAATAGGCATTGACCAGGTGGAAGACTCGGAGGATTTTGAAGTCTCTTTTCAAATCATTAACCCCCACGGTGCCTCTGCCCGGGTGGCTACAGAAGGCGGGGGAAGTGAAGACGCTTCTGTCTTTACGTTTACGACACGGGGAAAAACCCTGGTGGAAGCGGTTGACCTCGCTAAAAACATTGCACCGAGACGGCTGTTTTTTTCACATATGTACTACATAATTATCGGTGAGAATTTTGCAAGAGAGACCGGAATTAATCGGGTTTTCGACTTTGTGGAACGGGACCAGCAAATGCGGATGCAGTTTCTCGCATTTATCGCCAAAGACACAACTGCAAAAGACATGTTGTCTGTTTTCACACCTCTTGATGAAAACCCTGCAAAATCGGTAAGGGACAGAGTGATGGTTGCCTCCGGTTCCCTTGGTATTTCAGGGCATCTTACGTTAGCCGACGCTATACGTGCTTATGTAAAGGAAGACCATCACCCGACCCTGCTGGGACTTAGAAATATTTCCAGTGAGAACAGTGACAATACAGAGGTTTTAAGTAACATTGACGAACATTCCTTCTCCCTTGACGGGCTGGCTGTTTTTAAAGATGACAAGCTGGTGGACTGGATGAATACCCAGGAGTCTCAGGGATGGGTGTTTTTAAACAACCTTGTAAAGGACCGCACTATTTTTGACACGAAGTGTGAAGGAGGATATATAGGTGTTCGTGTTCACTCTTTGAATGAGACTGTTAAAGCTGCTGTAAAAAACGGCAAACCCCACTTTACAATCAGCCTGACCGGGAAGGGCTACATGCTGGAAACATCCTGTGATCTGGATATTGGCGACCCTGAGGACTTCAAAAAGATTAAAGAGGCAGTTAATGATGAACTGAGAAATGAAATACAAATGGCCATTGATAAATCAAGGGAACTCGGGTTTGATGTGGTTGGTTTTTCTGAATGGTTTCACAACCAGCAGCCAAAGAAATGGAAGGAATGGGAAGGTGACTGGTTTCACCACTTACAGGAAGGAGAAATCGTTCTTAACGTTGACATTGACCTGACTAATACAGGAATGAGGTTTAATTCTGTAAATGAAGCCAAATAAGCGTAAGCAAAAAAAACCTTCACAAGTGACGCTGATATTCACATGGGCCTTCACTGCTCTGTACACAATCTCTTATTTAAATAAAAAAGACTGGCTCCCGTTTACTGCCTGGATCCGCCGTCTTTATGAGCCGTTGTACCACTACTTCTTTGGAGGATAACATCCATGAAGCATACTATTAACCGCTGGCAGTTTGCTCTGTTAGTCGCCAATTTTATTGTAGGAAGTTCTCTTTTGATGGCCCCTTCGGCAGCCGCTATGTTCGCCGAACAGGATGCATGGATAAGTATGGGAGGAGCAGGCCTCATCGGAATCGGGATAAACACGGTACTCTTCCTCCTTTTAAAAAAATACAATTATACGTCTATTTTCCACATTATTGAGCTCGTTTCCGGCAAATGGATCGGAACTATTGTTAACCTGGTCCTTATCTTTGCAGGGGCGCACTTAGCCGCTCTTGTCATGCGGAATTTCTCGAATTTCGTAAACATTGTCGCATTGCCTGAAACATCCATCCACGTTGTCATTTTCATGGCGCTCATACTCGTCGTGTATTCCGTAAGCAAAGGCGTGCAGAATATCGGCAGGGTAAACGAGGTCGTACTTCCCGTTATGATCTTTGTGGTCCTGGGCACTCTTCTTGTTGTTCTGAACAAATTCCATTGGGATTTTCTCCTACCAGTACTGGATAAAGGCTGGCTTCCGGTAATGGAAGGCATCCATCCCCTTGTAGGCTTTCCATTTGTGGAGATGATGTTATTTTCAGCCCTTGCCACATATGTGTCAGATAAAAAACATTTAATTACGTATACACTCGTAGCGATTGGATTCTCTGGTAGTGTTTTAATGCTTGCCATCGTTGTTACATTAGGGGTTGAAGGTCCGTTCCTTGCCGGACGGGAAACGTACGCTACCTATTCAATGGCACGCAGTATCGAAATCGGCGAACTGTTCCAAAGAGTTGAAGCAGCCATCGGGATTGTATGGCTTCTTTCATTAATTGTAAAAATAACTGTATGTTTTCTTGCTGTCATTCTCGGTCTTCAGCATATCAGCCGAAAGAAAACATACACGCCTTTTATTCTGCCGATTGCCATTCTCATTTGGGCTATGAGTGAGCACCTTCATCCGGATATTGTAGACTTTACTGATTTCGTTTTGAAAAACTGGACGTTCTACTGGCTGACTGTCTATGGGATTGTCATTGCCGTTCTTGTGAGCGGAATTGTGATGAAAAAGCATCGCTTTACAAAGGAAAACACGACACACTTACAGGGAGGGGCGGAAGGGAAATGAGGTTGACCGCCCCCAGCCTTCCCCTTAGAAACATGCAGTCCATTCAGCAAAGGATTCGATACAGTCTTTAAGAATCTCAATCGTTTTTTCATCTGTCACATTATTATCCCCGAGTCGCTTATAAGCCGATCCGATAAACACTTCAGGCTGGCTCATCACATACGAACCGCACGCAGCGAGGGTCTGCTTGACCTGGACCTGAGCCAGTGCGGTTCCTTGGGCACCTGGTGAAGCACCGATTACTGCAGCCGTTTTTTTATCCAGTACATTCTCATGCGTCATACTACCAGCCCAGTCCAGGGCGTTTTTTAATACTCCGGGCATACCCCGGCTGTATTCAGGGGTAACGATAAAGACACCGTCCGCTTGTTTGATCCGGTCTTTAAACTTTTTCACGATCTCCGGATCTCCCCCTTCTTCCAGGTCCCCGTTAAAAAGAGGCAGATCTCCGATACCTACAATCTCCAGATCTAATTTGTTCCCGCTCAGCCCCTTCACTTCATTCAATACGACTTTATTCAATGACTCTTTCCTCAGGCTTCCGGCAATTCCGATTATTTTCATTGACTTGACCTCCATTCATTTGTTTCTATTCCCCCAAGATACCGCTCTTTAACCCCAGGCAATTCCATTGACGATGTGACGGGATTTCGATTAAAATGAAGGAAGTAATATTTCCAGACGCGAAATAAGTAATCCGACACGGCGCCCATTTTGGTTGCGCCTTTTCTCATGTTTTAAAATGTCTATTAGAAAGTAGGATCCTCATGCAGCACCAACCAAGCCAAGACGAACCGAACGTGGACCCGCAACTCACATCAAGACTCATTTTGTTATTATGCATTGTCCTTATTTTTACCGTTATGAACGGCACGATGTTTAATGTAGCCATTCCTGATATAGCCGAGCATTTCAATCTCCTCCCGTCCCAGGTGAGCTGGGTGATGACCGGATATATTCTCGTCTTTTCCATCGGTTCCCTTATGTATGGAAAGCTGGCTGATATTTATCCGATTAAAAACATCCTCACCTTCGGACTGATCATGTTTGCTGCAGGTGCAACATTGGGGCTTGTGGCACCAAATTACCCTACACTCCTCATGGCACGGATTATTCAGGCGATGGGCGGCGCAACGATTCCTGCTCTCGCATTTATTATTCCTGCACGGTTTATTCCCGGCGAACGGGGACGTGTGTTCGGGATCATTTCTTCCACGGTAGCCTTCGCTTCCGGAGTAGGTCCGATTGCCGGCGGAGTGATCGGCGGCGTTCTGAGCTGGCGCTTCCTGTTTATTTTTTCTATGCTGGCGGTTTTGGCTATTCCGTTTTTACGCCGCTGGATTCCTGACGAAGAGAAACGTCCCGGTGTCGTTGATGTGCCTGGAGCTGTGTTTATCGCCTCAACAGTCGCCGGGCTCCTCGTGTTTATTACAACCGGAATGTGGTGGGCAACGATCCTTTTTGCCGTCGGACTCGTATTGTTTATCTGGCGTACGCTGACGGCAAAACACCCGTTCATCAAGCCCTCATTATTAAAAAACAAGCGGTACGCCGTCACTGTGGCCACGAGTTTTATGGGCACCAGTGTACTGTTCGGGATGATTTTCATTATCCCCATCATGCTCAGAGATTTAAATGAACTGAACACACTGGCGATCGGACTCGTTCTTTTCCCCGGCGCGATGGCAGCGGGACTCATTGGTCAGGCAGGAGGCCGGCTTGTTGACCGGAAAGGAAGTGTTCCGGTCGTCAAGCTCGCCCTTATCCTTGTGGCAGCAGGGACGCTGTGTATTTCCACCTTTGCAGGGTATAATCCGGTCGTCATTGCCGCTTGTCTGTTAATTACGTATTTAGGTTTTCCATTGATTCAAAGTTCAACAGCCAACCTCCTGGCCACGATTGTTTCAAAAAAGGAAACGGGTGTCGGTATCGGGCTGTTTAACCTGTTGAACTTCATGAGTGCCGCCATCGGCAGTGCCGTCTACGGCCGTATCCTGGATATGGAGTCGGCTGCCGTTCTGTTCAACCCTCTTGCAAGGCAGGGGGACAATGTGATCTATACAAACCTGTTTTTAAGTCTCTCCGTTATTGCTCTTCTCGCCCTCACTCTGTTTACACGAAAATTTAAAGAAGAACCACTTCCAAGGGATTAGAAGGTGCTCTGCGATTGCTCATAGTTCATGATGAGCGGGACATAAAATAAAGTGTTAAGCTGAGCATTCTGAGCATTCCAACCATGCACGAACATGCGGATGAAATATAAACAGACTCTTGCGGCATGAAAAGCAATGGTGACCCCACCGTGCGCAGGAAGCTACTTAAAAAGCCAAAGCCTGATAACGTCACCACTTTAGTGCCTGATTGCAACAAAAAATGGACTTTGCTTTTATGATGTACTAAAGATTATTGTTGTTAAAAAAGTGTTGATTGGAGCGAATGCGCGACACTCCTGCGGGAAAAGCGAGTTCCGGGGAGACCCCGGAAGCGCAAAGCGCTGAGGAGGCTCCCTTTCCGCCGGCGGAAAGGGAGCGCAATGAGTAGAAATCAACACCTAATTTTATTGAGCATATTTTAAAAGAATAAACTTTCTCAGTGGTCTTTCATAGCACGCGGAGGCCGCGGAAAACGAATATATTTCAGATGCGATTTATTTGCAACGCATATTGTTTGTTCTGATTTTCGTTGACTAAAACACTTATGTCCCAGTCTCTTCTTTTATTTGCGCAAAATGTCAGAAAAAGAGGAAAAGTATTCGCGATTCTCTCTTTCCAAATGAATGAAAGCGTTTTAAAATGGAGGGGATTAGGTTACACACTCAAAACAGGTCAATAATCATCACACACACCCTGCAGCAAACCCAGTATGCACCTTTATTTTTGCCTGTTTTTAAGGGAGGGCTTGAGTACTATGAAAAAAACACTCGCCGTGCTCGGCGTCATCTTCTTATTTGCCATTGTTGGACACTTTTTCGCATAGGAAAGCTACAGCCATTGATTGCAGACAAAAAAGAGCCATGCCCGGATTATAAATCGGACAAGGCTCTTTTTATATTGATGTATCAAACCGTTTTCCTTTACCTGTAAGCTCACGTTCGCAGGCAATTACCTGCTTTCGTCTTTCCATGTTCGTCACCTGTCGTTCAAAATATTTCCGGTGGCGGATGCTGTCCACCCTTTCGGCTTTCTGCACGGTGTAAATCAAAGGTGTACTCGGCAATTGCCGATTCGCATAAAGAAAACTCTGTTCGTCACGTACTGGAGGAACATATCCCATAACGAATCACCTCATTCTCTATTTACCCCTTATCTCTTTGCCCAAAACACCTAGTGAAACACCCTCAATTCTCTGGTAAGATGAATAGGCTATGTCATTTTCTAATAGAAAGTTCGGGGTGCAATGATGCAACGCGCACTACATAATCAGACAACCTATGAGCTTACCTCTCTTGAGCGGGGCGGGCTCCATACCTTATATCAAAAAAGTAAAAAGAGCGAACTCACATGTCCTTACTGCGGGGAAACGGTCACCCTGTCACTCGGCATTCACAAAGCTCCTTCATTTTCCCACCGCAAACCGTCACAGTTGTGCCAGGAGCAGGATGAAAAAGCAGGAACGAAAACCGTTGAGGCTAAGGTTAAGCAAGAAGAACCTGTGGCCGCTTCAGTCGGATCCTTTTCCCTTCCTGTAAAAAAATCGATCTCATCATCAACAGCGGCGGTGCCGGCAAACAAACCGGGCTGTTTTAAAAACCCTCTTCTCTATTCCAACGACGATCGCGTGAAGGAAGACAGTACTCTTTCTTATTCAGAAGACCCTGTCCTGAGGGCGATCGAAGAAAACGGGACCCCTTTGAACACAAAACAACAGCAGGCGGTCACATCGGTGGAAGGGCCCCTTCTTCTGTTAGCCGGAGCCGGGAGCGGCAAAACCCGCGTTCTCACTTCCCGTGCAGCCTATTTCATTAAAGCTGGTCATGTACTGCCTGAAAACATGATGCTGGTGACCTTTACCCAAAAGGCCGCCGCCGAAATGAAAGAACGTCTTGCCACTCAGTACGGCCTTGAGCGCGGTATCGTAAGGCGTCTTGTGTGCGGCACGTTTCACAGCCTTTTTTACAAAATGCTCATGCATCACGCTCCTGACCGCTGGCGTCCGGAGCAATTGCTAAAAGCCCAGTGGCAAAAAGAAAAACTCGTCCACCAGGCACTTCGGGAACTGTCCATCGATGAGCGTGAATTCGCCATCGACCAGGCAATGACCTCCATGAGCGCGTGGAAAAATGAAGGACTCACACCGGATGCAGTGAAGCATGCAGACCATTTTGAAAAGCAGGTAAAAGACATTTTTACCATTTACGAGCGGGAAAAAGAAGCGAAGAATCTTTTCGACTTTGACGACATGCTTCTCGGCTGTTATCACATGCTCAAGGAAAACCCGGAGCTTCTAACCAGATACCAGAACCGCTTTACACACTTTATGATCGATGAGTTTCAGGATATCAACCGGATTCAGTACGATATAATGAAACTTCTTGCGGCCCCGCAGAACAATTTGTGCGTGGTCGGTGATGACGATCAGTCCATCTACCGCTTCCGGGGCAGTGACCCGGGTTACATTCTTAATTTCAAGCAGGCCTTTCGGGATGTGAAGGTTCTTCATCTTGAGAATAACTACCGCTCAGAGCAGAACATTGTTGATCTGGCCAATGAACTGATCCGCAGAAATGCCAGCCGGTATGAGAAAAAGATGGCACCGGTTAAACAAAACGTAAACGAACCTGTGTTGTTTTTTCCTTTCGATGAAGAAGAGGAAGCGATCTATATTATTGAGCGTATCAAAACCCAGCTGAAAAACACGTCGAAACCTGAAGACATCGCCATTTTATATCGCACACATGTCCAGGCACGGGCGATTTTCGAGCAGCTTTTGGAGAGCGGCCTTCCCTTTTCCATGGAGCACGGGGGCGATTCCTTCTATGACCGCCAGGTGGTCCGAAAAGCTCTGTCCTTTTTGAGACTTGCTTTGAACGGCGATGACGTAGACGCCATTCAGGACTGGATCCGGGTGATGTTCTTCAAACAGTCGATCATTCAGGACCTGAAGCGTCATACAATTTTTCACGACGAAACGATGCTCGAGGCGACCCGCCGGATGGAAGACACAATGCCTGCCTTTCAGCGTAAAAAACTCGGTGAATGTCTGAAACATTTTCCTAAGCTGAAGAATATGAAGCCGAAAGAAGCCCTTCTGCACGCCTTCTCAAACATGGGCCTTGAAGATTACATCAAGAAAAACGGCAAGGAAGGCAATAAAATGGAGCGGGGTTCCGATGATTTTCACGAACTCGTGGCAATTGCCTCAAACTACAGTTCCATTGAAGATTTTCTCGCCTACGTAGATCATATTCGCGCCAAAGTGAAAGTCCATAAAAATGAACAACCTGCGTCTGCAGTTCAGCTCATGACCATTCACCGGGCAAAGGGGCTGGAATTTCCAACCGTTTACGTCCTCGGCTGTAATGAAGGCTCCCTCCCCCACGAGTATGCACTGGACAAAGCCCGTGAAGGTGACGACTCCTTTTTGGAAGAAGAGCGGCGCCTCATGTATGTAGCTGTGACCCGGGCGGAAGAAGAACTGTACCTTTCTGCAACGGATATGCGCCGGGGTAAAAAATCATACCGATCCCGCTTTCTCCGGGATGCAAACTTTAAACGGAAAAAATAAGGGGCGAGGCTGGGACAGAAGTGTTTTAGTCAACTGGAATACGAACGAGTAAAATGCGCTGCAAATAAACCGCTGCAGAAATATACTCTGCTATGTCAGTGCAGTGTTCGGATTCTCAGCAAAACACTTTCTTTATGTCCCAGCCTCTTTCTGAGTCCTCTGAGTGATCTGTATGTATTTTTTGCGTGGGATGTTCACTTTCTGTATCTTCTATTTATAGTTGATGAACCTTTCTTCGGGGATTGTCCTTCCCGAGTGGACTTTTCGGGCGATTTTTCTCGCTTACAGGCCATTTTTCAGCTTGGTGTTTTAAAACCGGCTTAACTACTCTTCATGGCTCTTATCCACCTATATGTTCATCACTTTGATGAGGTTGTCCATCGACTTTGCCCATTTATCATCTTCGATCAGATTCATAGTATGCCAGGCTGCTCGGGGTGAGTTGTTCATCACCTTTGGCGATTTGTTCATCGACTTCGGAAGTTTATACATCACCTTAGAGAACATGTTCAGTTTTACCGGCAGGAATGGCGCGAATTCACGGAGCGAGCGCTCAATTGGACGCCCCTCCATTACTAAAACAAAAAAACATGCCCGCGCATGTTTTTTAAATCCACCAAAACGGAGGATGGTCTTCTTTTGAATCATCCGGATCTTTCTTCTTTTCACCCTGATTTTCGTTATTGCCGAGCATAAACTGATTCCAGTAACTCCAGAGCGTCTTCTCTTCTTCTTTTACCTTTTCCTCTTTTTGTTCTGGAATCGGATTTATCTTTTTCTTACTCAAAGTTAAGGCCCTCCATTCCCTTCTTACTGATACCATCATATGCCGGTATCTTCATTTGGGTCCGGGCATGAGTGAAAAATTAGGATGAACCAGCTTTTTTACCAGCGCAGCCGCAGCCTCGCTTCTTTACTTTTTGTACAGCAGAAAGAACTCTTCCTTTATATACATATTCACTGTTTTGTACCGTTGCTGTCTTTCGGCTGGCAGCTCTTACTTTTTTACCGGATCGGCTTTTTTTACTCACTGTGGTGGTGCCCCTTTCCTGTTAACATAGCGTTCTTTTATACACTATGAAACAAGGCACCGGTTTGTCTGCACACAAGCGGAAAACAGGCTATTCTTTTTTCTCTTTTGTTTCATTTAACTCACCTTGCTTTTCTGGCCGTTGTGCTGCAACTTCATTTTTCTTGCTTTCGGATTTCCTCCTGTCTTCTGTAATCACACCAGCTCTTTTTTCTGCTTCGGTCTGTATACTTTTGTTCCCTCGTGATTTATACCAGTCCCGCTCATCCGGCTTTATACGGCGTTTTTCACGTACAGGCAGTGTTGCCTGCCGGGAAGCAGTCTGTAAGTTTCGAATAAAGGGAAACACACCATCTTCATCCTGAAAAGGCTCGTATTTAGATGACTGTGAAGGCGCCTTACTGACGGGAAGGAATGGAGTGCTGAGTCCTTTTGTCGACTTTAGTTCGACCTTCAAGAGAGCAATTTCATTTTCGAGTTCTTTTGTGTTCACTTGACGGATAAGAAAATCGGCCTTCTCTTGATCCCAAGCTTTTTCAGCTTCGGAATACGACTGCTTCACTTTTTCTTTTTCTGCCTCAGCAGCCTTTAGCTGGCTGCCCACCATTTCATACTGTTTCTGCAGGCTTTCCTTCTCTTTACTCCAGGCTTTTTCAGCTTCCGAATACGACTGCTTCACTTTTTCTTTTTCTGCCTCAGCAGCCTTTAGCTGGCTGCCCGCCATTTCATACTGTTTCTGCAGGCTTTCCTTCTCTTTATTCCATGCTTTTTCAGCTTTGGAATACGACTGCTTCACTTTTTCTGCCTCAGCAGCCTTTAGCTGGCCGCTCAGCATTTTATATTGTTTCTGCAAACTTTCTATCTCATTGCCCCACGACTTTTCAGCTTCAGAGTGCTCCTCCTTTATGGTGTCTTTAACAGACCGGGCCTCATTCAAATCAATATTCAGCCTTTTCTTTTCTTTCTCGGTGTCCTTTAGCTGGATACACATCATTTCATAATGTTTTTGCATTCTCCCTTTCTCTTCCGCCCACGTTTTTTCCGCTTCGGAGTACTCTTGTTTATGTTTCTCATTTTCAGACTGAGCTTCACTTAATTCGCAGGTCAAAAACTTACACTTTTCCTCTATGACCGACCTTTCTTTTTCCCATGTTTTTTTCGCTTCGTCATAGGTAGTGCATGCAAGGTGGTACTTGGTATGGTAAAGTTCTGTCCGGGCCTGGGCATCTTTCATTTTTTCCATCGCAACAATAAGTTCTGATTCTTTTTCTTCATATTTAGTCAGAAATTCTTCAAACTTTAATCGGAGTGATTCGTTTTCTTTCCGCATCTGTTCAATTTCATTGATTGTATAATTCCGCTTATAGCTTTCGATTCTTCTATGACAGTCCCTGACTTCGGATTGCAGCTGAATAATGCGCTGTTTCAATTGAACCGACGACAGTTTTTCCAGTGATATGACCTTTTTCATTTAACTCTCCCCTTTAATAAAAAAATCATCCACTACATTCATATGTACGGGGAAAGGAATCTTTCTTAAAAAACGCCCAACAACTGTTTTTCATTCTGGGATTATGCACAATTTTTCGCCCACCTCATACTATGAAGTAGTCCCCGATAAAGGAACTACCATGAATGAAAGGATGATAAAAGGCATGTCAAATTTGGAACGCCTATGTATCGAAGTAGATAAACTTTATGACTGGGTTACTCGAAGCACAACAAAATCCCTAACATTTTCAGGTGAGGCAGGTTTAGCAGATCTGGACTTCGATTGTGACGGTGAAGAAGGCGCCGATCCATGTGAATTTCTTCCTGAAGATGGCGACTACCTGGTAACAGTCGTAGAAAACGATGATTTGAGCTGTGCTCAAGTAGGGCCAAGAAGAGATGTCTTCTTCCCTGAATTAGGTATCGAATTACAGGAAGTAAAGATCAGAAAACAAGGATCCTTCTTTGTTGAACTGCGTCTTGAAGAAGACGGTCCTGTAATCTGTACTTCAGGAGACATCGAATTCTGTCTGTTTGAGACTTTCTATCTCTGTGCACCGGAAGAAACCGACGTTGTATGTGAGGTTTACGACTTTTTCGGTGACGGTGTCATCTGCTGTACAAACGGACAGTTCAGTTCACTTGAATTAAGCCTGCTTATCTGTCAGCAAGTGAAGGTAGTAGGAAGTGTTATTATCGAAATTGAAGGCAGACCATGCAGACCAAGAAGACACATTATGCCTCAGCCGGTTGACATTGAATGCCCGGCAATTGTTTTCCCTAGACAGTGTCCGGAAGTCTTCCCTGGTCCGCACAACCACGATGACAGCACCCATACTATTTAACCTATAATCAATAAAGATCAGATTGGTGACACCCATCAATCTGATTTTTTTATTCTGACGTGAAAAAGACGTGCATACATATTTTATATCAAAGGCTTAATCGGGGTGATTGAAATGAAATCAAAACAAACGTTCCATCCGAAAAAGCAAGATGATTCAAAACTTCAGCTCGAGCAGAAGATTCTTCACTACCGCTCTGAAGTCGCTAAATATAAAAAACAGGCAGAAGAATTACGGTCTCTCTTAAAGGCAGCCAGGCAAAAGGGACATACAGGACAGAAAGAAGGATCCTATTCCCCTCCTGTTTCATTAGCAGCTAAGGCTTATTTCAGTTATTCGACTTTTTTTCCCAAACAGGGGGAAGAGCAGGATAATCAGATCCATGCCATCGGTCATTTCACATTTGAAAACACGGGGAATCAGATTCTTCACGACCCTGTCTTCTGCTTCCGGACCAAACCGGCGAACAGTGTGAATATCGGCGGCAAAATCCGGATGACCCAGGCACTGGACCATACATGGATGACGCCGAAAGAAGAATGGGTGTACGTCCAGAATGACTGGAAGGAATGGGTGAAAACAAAAGGAGAACACTGGCTTAAACCGGTTCACATCGATACCGTTAAGCCTGGAGAAAAAGCGATTTTTTCAAATTTTGATATGGCAATAAGTCCCGGCAATAAAGACGATCACATTTTAATTGAAGGATTCTGTTATGCAAGAGAACTGCAAAAAGGAATTGCAAGTGTCAACACAATCAGCTTATACCTCTAGGGGGGTTCGTTCCATGAAGATCGCTTTGGTAAAAAGTAACCCTCTCCCTTACGAGCATGAAAGTGCTGTGAAACAATTTGCCGGGCATGGGGTCTTTGTTGTTTCCATTTCACATGAACAGCCTGAAGACGTTTATATTGCCTGGCTTAAAAAGGAGCGTCCCGACTTTGCTTTTTGTTTCTTTCAAAAAGGAGAGTGGGACCGCTTTTTTTCTGCCTGCAAAAAGACAGGTATACCCCTTGCCGGCTGGCTTATCCGTGATCCCTATGAGCTGGATTACACAAAGCGGATGGTCCATCACTTTGATGTGGCTTTTTCACCCGACAAAAATACTGCAGCGGTGTACAGAAAGCTAGGACATCAGCATCTTTTTGACCTGCCTCACTGTCTCGTGCCGGAGAGGTATTTTCCGGACAAAACGAGTAAACAGATTTATCAGAGTGATCTTTGCATAACAGGCGATGCCGATCACAAAAAGGCAGACTATATAAACTACCTTCACCGTCAGACCGACTGGACGCTCCGGGTTGTGGGCAGAGGCTGGAGTAATGCCATCAGGGAGTTTAAGCCTTCTCCACGCCTGCTCGCTATAAATTACTGGGTGCCCCCTCAAATCGCGAGGCTTTTTTACTCAAACACAAAAATCGTTCTGACCATTCCGGATGAACTTAAGGCTTCAGATAATGCAACCGGTTTTCCTGCAGCGAGCCCCTCCCCCGACTTTTTTGCCGCCGCCGGCTGTAAGGCATTTCAGCTTGTGGAAAAAAGAAAAGGAATCGCAGGGATGTTTCATTCTCCGAAAACCATTGTGCAGATGAACTCAAAAGAAGAATGTCTCGCCTTTGCCGGCCACTATCTTGAGAATGAAAAAGCACGGGTTTTAATGGCAGAAGCAGCACGAAACGAAATAATGAAAAATCATACCTTCACTCACCGGATCTCCATGATCGTCAGCTGTTTGATGGAATACGCCACTGCTATTCATCAAGAAAATATCTGACTGTTACGGCTTCAATCAGGGCTGCCACTCCGGCCACAGCCAGTAGGATGATCACGAAACTGAATATAGCGGGAAGGTACCAGTAACCTGCAAGAAGAACAGCCGATGACCATACCGATGTGCACCAATGACATGTAATCAGCTCACCTATGAACCTGTTTACCCGTCCGGATTTCGGCACATAGTACTCTTCCCCGTCTTCTTCTGTCACATCTAAAAACAACAAACGAAACCTGAGCATAATCCGGTCATAGACAACCAGATGCGTTAACCTGAATGCCGCCAGAGACAGTAAAACAAGTCCAAGCAACGTAACTTCCATATGATCACCTTCTTCTCTGTCTTACCATACTTTATGAATCAGGCTTTCATCATGTACTGGTTCCCTGTCCCGTTTTTTAACGATCAGTGGGAAAATACGTTCATTTCTTAATAAAAGTAGCGCAACGATTTCCTCACTTGCATACGTTAAGATGACTAACGAATGCGGAGGGAATAAGTGTGAGTAAACAGGTAAAAAAGATTGTCATTGAAATTGAACTTTCATCAGGGGATGAAGTGATCCTCAGTCAGCGCAGCGGAGAAACCGGGGTAAACGTAGAAGGGGAAGGCATTTCCGCTTCCATTTTTCATGATCTGAATGTATCCGACGATTTATCTTCCGATGAAATCGCATCCCGGCTTAATGACAAACTACATGTTGAAGAGGTCGAGTCTGTGGAAGTCACATTCTCATACGACGATGATTCCGAACTGGTGTATGAATATGAAAAAGATGATGAGTCAGGTCTTCTGCAGCTTGATGAAGAAGATGATGATGATGACAGCGATGAAGATAATGAGGATGATGACGAGTAACCTTCGAGGTTTTGACATACTTGTTTTAGTTAACGAGAGCCCGAACCAATAACATGCGTTGCATATAAATTGCTCCTGAAATATACTTCGCTTTAAGCGGGAAGCTGGTGAGCCTCCTCGGGCTGCGCCCTGTGGGGTCTCACCTTTTCTTTTCATCCAGCAGGAGTCTGCGTTCCATCAATAACAAAAATTCAAGACAAAATCTTTTCAACAGCCTGAGCCCGCCTTTATCATAAAGGCATGTTTTTCTGTGCACCAATCTAAACAATTTACAGGCGGATGAATATAGTAGAGGGAGACATTTATCCAGGAGGAGATATTATGACCGATCAACTCATCACTCCCTGGGATCTTGATGGAACACTGCCGGAGTTTTTTGTACCGGAATACATTGAGAATATGGCGCAGGACGTCATTGCCCAATACGATATGACTGTATCATCCATGGAAGTGATCACGACAAAGGCCGATAAAGGAGGACTCATCTGGAAGATTGAAACGAATCACGGACCGCGGAGTTTAAAAATTCTTCACCGCCGCCCTACCAGGAGTCTGTTCAGTATTTATGCACAGGAATATCTCGTTCATGAGAAAAAGGCACGGATACCGGCAATCATTCACAGTAAGGAAGGACTGCCTTATGTGATCGCGGGAGGAAAAATATGGTTCGTTGCAGATTGGATTGAACCACTCGTCCCAGTCAGCAAAGATCTTGCAGGTGCCGAAGCACTCTGTCACGCGATTGGAGAATTTCACACCCTGTCCAAAGGTTATACCCCTCCCACCGGTGCTGAAAATGCAAGCCGGCTATACCGCTGGCCAAAGACGTACGAAAAAGTTGTGAAAAAGATGAGCTGGTTCAGAAACATCGCCAATGCGTATCATGAGATGCCGGCAGCCTCAACTATTCTGTCTGTACTCGATGAGTTTGAACGCCAGGCTGTCATTGCCCGTGACCAGCTGCTTCAATCCAACTACACCACTCTTGCCGCCCGGGGAAATAAAGACTGGGGCCTTGTTCACCAGGATTACGGTTGGTCAAACGGGCAGTCCGGACCCGATGGTATGTGGATCATTGACTTGGACGGTGTAGCATACGATATTGGAATCCGTGACCTCCGCAAGCTCATTACAGGAACGATGGACGACATCGGAAACTGGGACGTAACCTGGATGAGAGGGATGATTGAAGCCTATCACCAGTCACACCCGATCGATCCTGATCTTTATGACCTCCTTCTGATTGATATGAGCCTGCCAAACGAGTTCTATAAAAACGTAAAAGAAATGGTTTATGAGCCGGAATTGTTTATGGACGGTAACCTGGACGCCTTATGTCAGCGAATCGCCACAACTGACCAGTCCAAATGGCCTGCCATTGAAGAGCTCCGAAAGCTGAAAGGGGATATCCTGAAATGAAAATAGCGATTATCTGTACTGAAAAGCTCCCGGTTCCCCCTATTCGCGGCGGCGCTATACAGACCTACATTGCAGGTGCCCTGCCATCATTAAAAAGGCACCATGACATTACTGTTTACGGACGGTCGGACGAAGCCCTTGCCGACCGGGAAACCGCTGAAGGTGTAAAATACATCCGTGTTCCCGGCGGACTTCTTGAAACGTACCGGGACGGTATTGCCGCGGTGTTAAAAGAAGAAACGTATGACGTGATTCATATCTTTAACCGTCCACGCCTCGTTGAAGCTGTGAGAAACGCAGCACCAAAATCGCGCCTTATCCTGAGCATGCACAATGACATGTTTAAAAGAGAGAAAATTTCTCCTGAGGAAGGGGCGGCGGCTGTCGCTCAAGTGGATAAAATTATTACAATCAGTGACTATATCGGCCAGTCGATTGTAAAAGACTACCCTGAAGCGGCTCCGAAGCTTAAGACCATCTATTCCGGTGTCGACTTAAATCAGTTTGTCCCTGCCTCCACTTCAAAAGGAAAACAGCTTCGTGATGCCGTCCGTTCGGAGCACAACCTCGGTTCAAAAAAGGTCATCATGTTTGCCGGACGGCTTTCAGCCAACAAAGGAGCCGATGTTCTTCTTGAGGCCATTCCAATTCTGGCAAAAAAACATTCAGACATTGCCCTTGTCCTGGTCGGGAGCAAATGGTTCAGTGACAACAATGTTACAGACTACGTCGCATACGTACGGGCGCTGGCCCAGCGGATGCCGGTTCCTGTTATTACAACCGGATTCGTGGATCCCAATGAAATCCAGCGCTGGTTCGCCGCTGCCGACGTTTTCGTTTGTCCTTCACAGTGGCAGGAGCCCCTTGCCCGTGTTCACTATGAAGCGATGGCGGCCGGTCTTCCGATTGTTACGACGGCCCGGGGCGGTAACCCTGAGGTCATTGACCCCGGTGTAAACGGATTTGTAATTGAAAACCCTGAGAACCCTCAGGAGTTTGCTGATAAACTGTCACAAATACTCGGAGATCCCGGGAATGCACAGAAGATGGGGGCAAACGGCCGTAAGCTGGCCGAGGAGCGTTTCCAATGGATACGGGTCGTAAGCGATATTCTTACAGTGTGGAAAGAAATGGCACATAATATAGAAACCGGGCAGCCCCTCGGACTTGGTGAAGGTACTGTACTTGTTGAATCTGCAGAGGTTGAACCGGTCGAACTTGGTGAAGTTGTCGAGATTGATGAAGTTTCTGAATTTGTTGAAGTTGTTGAAGTTGTTGAAGAACCTGAACACATTTACAAATATACAAACAATCCGCCCGCATCTCCAAAGCTGTTTATGGCAAACCAGACAAAGCAACGGAAGCGCCGGGTAAGTTAATCGTATTTTGATAAGTTATTTATTGGCAATGACTTCCTTCATTGCTTCAGAGAGCGGTTCATAGGGTAAAATGCACCTTATGTGCCGCTTTTTTTGTTTCAGATCCTTCTCTTTCCAGTGGTGCAGGACATCACTGGTATACCTTCTCTTTACAAACGCTGTTTTGTAAAGAAACTAGCTATTTAACGGTTATGATCAGCGTTTCTACAGTTAGCAGCACGTATTTAACGTTTAGCCACTTCTTTCAGCTCTCTTCTACCGCCGGGTACGACTCTCATAGGTGCTGCACCTTTTTTTACACTTTATTCCATCATTTCTACATATCGTTCACGCTTTTTTACAGTTACAGCCCCCTTTTCTACAGTTAGTCACCACCATTCTACGTTTAGTATCCCCCCTGATTCCTCCCAAAACGAAACCTTATTCCCCGATCTTCGTATATACTGGAGAAGCTATTTTACTAAAATTTTGGGGGAGTTCATACAAGATGTTTATTTACAGCTTACTTACCGCACTTCTTTTTCTTAATCCCATTCCGGGTTTATGGATAACATCGTTTAAAACAAAGAAAGGTTCACGTTTTTTTCTTTATGAAAATGTTTCACGCTACATAATCGGGGTAATCGTAAGCTTTTTTATTTTTTACGTTGGCCTTATAGATGTGACGTGGCACGGAATCCTCAGCAGTTTTGCCATTATTATTATTCTGAATCTCTTGTCCTCAGCTTCCCTGTCCTATTACTATGAGAAAAAATCAACGTTGTCCAACCGCGGTGCATTTATTCTCGGATGCCTTCTTGCTGCCGGGATGGCTTACATGTGGATTGTGTATCCCGCACAGACTGCACAGGACCGGCACATCCTTCCAGAGGCCACTGTAGAAATGGACGTCATGGAAAGCGCCAGTGAAGAGAACATCCGTGTTGTTCCTTATGGAAATGCCCGTTACCGCTCGGAAATCGTGTTTGGTGAATTGGACAATTCCGCCCGCTATCACCTCGGGGAATCGAGCATTCAAAAAATTGATGACGAACTCTACTGGGTCAGTCCAATTGAATTTGACGGCTTGTTCCGCTGGTTTACTACTGATTACGTCCCTGGTTACATTAAAGTGTCAGCGGAAAATCCGAACGACCAGGCCGAGCTTGTTGACACGTATGAAATGGCCTATGTACCCAGCGCCTACTTCGGTGAAAATGCTAAGCGAATGGTCCGAAGTGAGTATGAAGACATCATCATCGTAAGTGAATCGTTTGAGCCCGATGAAAACGGTCATCCGTACTATGTCTTTTCCTATGGCTATTATGAGTTTTTCAGACACGGCAATAAAGCGGATGGCGTTGTCGTTCTTGATGCTGTATCCGGAGAAATGGAAAGGTACGACCTTGATGATATGCCGGAGTTTATCGACCAGGGGATATCTGAAATGACGGCCCTTAACTATGCTACCTGGTTTGGTCAGTACGGCGGAGGATTTATTAATCGTTTCATCGGAAGGGACGGCGTTCACGAGCCCCGCCGAAATGAAATGATCGGGGTATTTAATGCTGATAAAGATATGTACTGGTTTGTCGATCACGAAAGGCCCCGGGGCTCAGGAAACACGATGGTCGGTTTCTCTATGATCAATGCCAGAACCGGTGAAATGACCTATTACGGAGGTCAGGAAGCACGGGGGATCTTAAACGGTAACGCAGCCCGCGACCGTGTGGACCGTGCATTTGAACGTGAGCAGTGGATCGGAACCCAGCCGGTTCTTTACTCTGTTTACGGACAGTACACATGGGTTGTTCCGGTAGTTGACCGAAACAACGGCTTCCAGAAGATCGCCCTCGTCCACGCTGATTCCGGACGTGTGGTCTATGCCGATTCCCGCCGGGAAGTGTTTAACGAATACCAGAACTTCCTTGCTACAGGTCTTGATGAGGACATTGACATTCCCACTGATATGGCCAATGAGGTGGAAGAAAACCTTACCGTCGAGCGTGTAACCCAGTCCACAGATGAGGACGGAACGATTGTGATGATTTTGTTTGAAGGAAAAGAACAGGTGTTTACTGTCCCTGTAAACCGTTCGCAGCTGGCTTTGTTTATTGAGCCGGGGGATGAACTGCTTGTTCAGTATATTGATACTGAAGAAGATACCATAGCAATCCAGAATTACAGAAACGAGTCGCTGGACCGTTAAAAAAACGAAACCGCTCGGAAGGTTATATTCCGGGCGGTTTTTTATCGCTGTTTCTTAAATTGTTAAAATCGAGTGAGTATTTGAGAACAATGGAAGGCTACCGCAAAAGCCTCACTGTTTGACAGAAAAGCTAACAAACTGCGGGAACAGCATCGACTGAAGACCCCGCAGGGCGCTCTTTCAGGAGGCTGAAGTGATGCCAGCGGAATGCGCCCGCCTGCAGCGGAATGTATCGTTGAATTACTAAGATCATACAACTAGATCGGAAGATCCCTTTATAATACTAATTCCGACTGCAAATAGTGATAGAGCAATTTTGTAGTTTCTTCAATGGACGTGATATGCGTTCGTTCGTAAGCGTGGGACGAATCGATTCCCGGTCCTACAAGACCATGGACGATGTCGTGTCCCGCACGGATCGCAGCAGAGGCGTCGGATCCGTAATACGGATAAATATCGAGCTTGTAGCCGATCCCGTTCTTTTCTGCCAGCTCAGTGAGGTTTTTACGAAGGCCGAGGTGATATGGACCGCTTGCATCTTTTACACATATAGAAGCGGTGTATTCATCGGTCTGCTGGCCGTCCCCCATTGCCCCCATGTCCACAGCAAGGTATTCAACTGTTTCAGGTGTAATATTGGAGTTTCCGCCGTACCCGATTTCTTCGTTGTTTGAAATAAGAAAGTGAGTCGTATACGGAAGCTCAATCTTCTCTTCTTTCACCTGCTTGATAAGCTGCAGAAGAATGCCAACGCTTGCTTTATCATCAAGATGACGTGACTTAATAAAACCGTTCGGCAGCACCTCGACCCTTGGATTGAGACTCACAAAGTCCCCTACTTGAATACCGAGCGCTCTGACGTCTTTTTCCGTCCGGACTTTTTCATCAACCCGGAGCTCCATATTATCCTGGTTTCTCTCGGCTTTTCCTGCATCTTTATAGACATGAACAGAAGTCTGGTGCATCAGGATCGTACCTGTAAACGTGCGGCCTCCCGCTGTTTCAATTTCACAGTACTCTCCTTCGATGGCATTGTATTTATATCCGCCGATCAAATCCAGCTTCAGGCGGCCGCTCGGTTTGATCTCCTTTACCATTGCCCCGAGAGTATCCACATGAGCTGTTAGCATACGGTGCCTGTCCTCATCTTTGCCGGGCAGTGTGGCGATAAGTCCTCCCTTACGATTCCGGGTCGTCTCAACTTCCATCCCCGTCAAAAACTCTTCCACATATGTAATCACCTTATCCGTATTCCCCGATGGACTGGGAATCATTACAAGCTTCTTAATGAGCTCAACCGTCTCTTTTGAATCTGGATAACTCATACGCCTCTCTCCTTTTTTGTTTGTTTTGGGGTCTGGCCCTGTGTGAATTTTTCCACACAGGGCCAGACCCCCGACTCTTTTTTTATTATAGCAGACTCTCACGTTCGGTTGAGGCTGTCGTAGACATCTGTCACCCGTCTCGCTGCGTTTTTAAACTGAAAGTTTGCTTCTACAAAGCGCCTGCCGTTTTCTGTGATGTAGGACGTAAGAGAGGGTGCCTGCAGGTAATATTCAATCCCTTCTATAAACGCTTCGGGCTTTGTGTAATCATCAATCAAGTAGCCGTTCTGCCCGTGAAGGATGACTTCCCCGTTTCCCCCGCGGTTTGTTGTTACTATGGGTATTCCTGCAGCCATCGCTTCATAATGAACCCTGGCAAGTGGTTCCTCCCACTGGGAAGGGCATACAAAAATATCGCCCATGAGGAACATGTTGCCGATCACATCAGCCGGAACAAACCGGGTAAATATTACGTGGTTCCTTAAACTCCGGGCCTGCCTGTATAAATCTCTCGTATAACTGTTCATGCCATCATCGGAAAACCATTTGCCTCCTACGATCATTAAAACAAGATTCGGGTGTTTTTTTACTAGGGTTTTCATGGCATCCACGAGGAGATGGGCACCTTTGTTCCTGGAAAGCCTCCCCACAAACAGGATTACCTTTTTATTTTCCACTTCATAGCGTCTCCGGTATTCCGACCGAATCTCTATCCCTGTTTCCGACTTCCTGAGAGGAAATTTGGACAGATCAACACCGGAGTATACAACGGTGGTTTTTCCCGCTGCTTCCGGAAAGCGTTCTATGACACGCTGTTTAATAAAATAGCTGATGGTCACGATCCGGCTTACGAGGCGGACAACTTCAGCCCCTTCTTCATTACTGATTTTTTCAACTGCCATCATATCATTGTGGAGACCGAGGACAAATCTGCTCCAGGGGGAGGAATTGTAATAGAGCTGAAGATTGGCCGGGCGGTTAAACACATGAATCACGTCATACCTCCGCCTCTTTAAATGGTCTGCCACATTTGTTTCGTAACTCTCTTTCGGAAAATGAATGTATTCTGTCCCGTTTTCAGCGCTGTAGTTTTTAAGATTCGGATCACTGATTGAATAAATCGTAAGCTGGTATTTTTCCTTTAGAAATGGCGTAATCCCATCGATAAACATTTGAATGGCTCCGCCTTTTACAGCGGGAGCGGGAAGACTTTCGGTACAGATGAGGGCAACCTTCACTGTCCTCACACCCGTCCAGAGCCGATTGCCCGGTATGTTAAACCGGCTTCTGTTACAGTTCTGTGGTTAAGAACATTTCGGGCATCAAGGACAATGTTTCCTTTCATTAATGAACGGACCCGGTTCCAATCCACTGAGTTGAAGACTGCCCATTCCGTAGCAAGGATAAGGGCATCCGCTTCTTTCACAGATTCATATAGGTCATGCTGGGAAACGATGCCTTCCACTTCTTTTACCAAAGGGTCGAAAGCAAGGACTTCGGCACCTTTTTCAATAAGGGAGAGGATGAGCAGAATGGCCGGCGAATGCCTTGTGTCATCGGTATCGGGCTTAAAGCTTAAGCCCCAGACTGCGATTCGTTTCTGCTTAAGAATCCCGAGATCTTCTTCCAGCTTGGCGGTATACCTGTTTACCTGCTGGTCGTTTACCTTTGCTGCAGAAGGAAGAAGGTGTGCGTCCACCTGTTTCCCGGCTGCAGAATAAAGGAGGGCACTTAAATCCTTGGGCAGGCATGATCCCCCGTAGCCTAGTCCGGAACGCAGAAACGCAGGACCAATTCTCGGATCTGCGCCGATCCCTTCAGCCACTTCCTTTACATTTACATGAAAAGCGTCACAGATCGATGCAATTTCATTAATAAACGAGATTTTGACAGCTAAAAACACATTGGATGCATACTTTATCATTTCCGCACCTGTGAGGGTGGTTTCATAAACGGGGGCGTTGGTGAATGCAAATAATTCCTTTACGACAGACGCTCCCCTTGCTGATTTTGCCCCTATTACTACCCGGTCGGGATGAACGGTATCGTAAAGGGCGGTACCTTCTTTTAGAAATTCCGGGTTGGAAACAACCTCAAAAAGACCGGGCTCTGCTTTTTCAAGCAGCGTTTCATAGATCCATTCGTTTGTTCCAAGGGGAACAGTGCTTTTCGTTACGATCGTTTTGTAGCTTGAAATGCCGGAGGCGAGATCGTCTATTGCTGTTTTTATATAGGTGAGGTCAGGCTCTCCGGTTGCTTTAGGAGGTGTTCCTACAGCGATAAAGACCACATCTGCTTCTTTTACTGCTGATACAGTCTGGTCTGTAAACGTCAGTTTGTTGTTTGCCAGTGTACGGTCCAGTACCTCCTGAAGGCCTGGTTCGAAAAAGGGGACCTGCCCTTTTGCCAGTTTTTCGAGTTTCCTTTGGTCTTTGTCGATGCATGTGACAGTGTTGCCTTTGTCGGCCAGTACGCACGAGGTTGTAAGCCCTACATATCCTGCACCTATAACTGCGATTTTCACGCTTGTTCCTCCCTGTCCCTTTGTTTTCCAAACATCTCTGCTGGTATATCCTACTGACGGTTCTGTGGTTCGTGCGGAGGTTTGGGAAAATGTGCGGATACCTATGATTGTGGGTGCCCGTTTTCACAGGGTACAACCGTCACGGGGCTGGTTTTTGAATACACCATAGTAAGGGGGAATGATGATGAACGTTCGTAAAGCGATCATTCCTGCAGCAGGATACGGGACGAGGAGCCTCCCCATTACGAAAGTGTTGCCGAAAGAGATGTTTCCGATTGCAGGAAAGCCAGCGATTCACTACATTGTCGAGGAAGCGGTTGCAGCAGGTATAGAAGAGGTACTGATTATTGTTTCGAGAAATAAGAACGTGATTTTGGATTATTTTGACCGGTCGTTAGAGTTGGAGGCATTTCTTGCGATTAATAACAAGGAGTACCTGCTTGAAAAAACGACCCTGCCTAAAGTTCATATACAATATATACGCCAGCCGTTTGCCAGGGGACTCGGGGATGCGGTTTTACTCGGGGAGCGTTTTGCCCACGGGGAACCGTTTGCCGTATTGCTGCCCGATGATTTTTTTGTAACCGGTGGTGGCGTAGGGGCTCTGGAGCAGCTCGTTGAGCGTTTTTATAAAACTGGGAAATCAACCGTTGCTGTTCAGAAGATGGAGAAGGCTGCTCTGCATCAGTACGGTGTGATTAAACCAGGTCAGGCACAGAGCGGGGAAGCGTCTGATATAACAGATATCGTGGAGAAGCCAAAGGTTGATCCTCCCTCCGATCTCGCAGTTTGCGGGCGGTACGTGTTCACACCTGAGCTCTTTTCCTGCCTTCATTCTGTTCTTCCCGGGGCAGGCGGGGAAATCCAGCTCACCGACGGGATCCGGAGTATGCTAAAGACCAGTCCGTGCGAGGCACTGGAAGTCAAAGGCACCCGGTTTGACCTTGGGAAAGAAGAAGAATATTACCGTCTCATCGAACACTACTTAAAAAACAGGTGAAAAACCTCACAGAGGGTCAGACCCCGGGAAATGATTTCCCGGGGTCTTTTCCCGGGGTCTGACCCTCTGTGATTTTGTGAGCATCTTCATGAGAGCAAAAAAAGAGCATCTCGGTTGAGACACTCGTTTCCTTTATTAGCAAACGTAAGCTGAACCTACGATTACCAGCAAAATGAATAGAACAACTAGTAGTGTGAAACCGCTACCGCCGCCGTAACCCATTCCATTCACCTCCAGACACCTTACTCGTTTGAGATCCCTCTCTGTATAAGCATATGCCCGAGGGATGGAATTGGTCTGGACGGCTTCACTAATTTCGGGCGATTACATTAAGCCAATTGTACTGTATCCCCCGTCCACATGGAGCATTTCCCCTGTGATAGCGCGGGACATGTCACTCATTAGGAAAAGAGCTGTATCGCCTACTTCTTCCTGGGTAACTGTACGTTTAAGCGGTGCTTTTTCTTCAATTTCCTTAAGGACTTCGTTAAATCCGCCAATGCCTTTTGCAGCAAGAGTACGGATCGGGCCTGCTGAAATAGCGTTTACACGGATGTTTTCTTTCCCGAGGTCGTTGGCAAGGTACTTCACGCTTGCGTCAAGAGAAGCCTTTGCTACCCCCATCACGTTGTAGTTTTTCACCACACGCTCACCACCGAGGTACGTGAGTGTCACAATGCTTCCTCCCTCTTTCATGAGCGGGCGTGCGGCCTTGGCTACAGCAGTGAGTGAGTACGCACTGATATTCTGGGCTAAAAGAAAGCCTTCACGTGTGGTGTTCAGGTACTCTCCTTCGAGCTCTTCACGGTTGGCAAAAGCGATACAGTGAGCGATCCCGTGGATGGTGCCGACTTCTTTTTCGATATCCTGGAACGTTTTTTCCACTTCTTCGTCATTGGTAACGTCACATGGAAGGATGACAAAATCATCACGCTCCAATGTTTCAGCGAGCTGTCGTACGTTTCGCTCAAGGCGTTCTCCTGCATATGTAAAGATCAGTCTTGCACCTGCATTGGCAAGTGACTGGGCAATTCCCCAGGCGATGCTCCGTTTATTTGCTACTCCCATCACAACATATGTGCGGTTTGATAAATCAAGATTCATCGTAGAGCCTCCTCATCAAATTATATAGCTAGTATTATTAGTTGGTACTAATCTTTGTCCATTATAGCAGAATTCACTGAATAATACAGGCTGATCGATGAAATAAAACATTCGTACAGGTAAAATTCTTGTTCCTGGACTAAATCAATTGAAGAGAAGCTGAATCGTTTACCTACACCATTAAATTGGCTGAAGAAAAGCTGACTCCTATAATCACACATTTTACTCCATTACCCTTTGCTCGTCTGGATGTTTCTCTTTTCGTAGTCACAGTCCGGGCACTCAAAAATAACATTTTGATTTGACTGAGCGGTGAGGACGCTTTGGATCGGGTAGTGGTTGCGGCAATTCGGACATTGTACCATTGGTTCTTCCATATTCACGGCAGACAGCCTCCTTTTTTACATAGGGTGCGTTTAACAGGAAAAATCATTCCATAAAAAAAGAAGGCAGACCGCCTCCTTTTTTATCTATTCGTAAAATCCCTGCTGATGACGGTCCCTTTTGTACCACGGTCATCGACGGCAGCTTCTTTCGTAAACAGCACGATAAAGCTTACGATCTTTGTTTTTTGAATATAAACCGGCAAACGCTCAAGACGGTGGTGCCAGCTTACGGTCCCCCTGCGGGCACTCAGGATTACAAGAAGATCCGTTTCTTTAAACGTGTCATAATAATGCTCTTTTAAGTCAATCCATTCGTGGATCTGCTCCACTTGTGTAGTGATTGCAGGCTTGATGCCGGCAAAAAGGTCTCTGTATTTTTCCTTTTGATCACCAACAACAATAACAAAGAGCGCTGCACCGATCCGGCTCGCCAGCATTTTAACCGTGCGGAATGCTTCATCGGCACCGCTCATATGATCGAAGCCTTTCGGAACGACTGCAACTACCCTCCTCGTCACATTCAGAGGATGTGACAGCTTGGAGACGAGAACCTGCCTGTCGGTGTACTCGACCACGTCATCAATGACGCTGCCGAACATATTGCCGGCCCCGCTTTTTTGGCCGTTCCAGCCGACAATCACCGTTGAAATGCGGTTGTCCGTTACCGCATAGGAGATCCGCTTTGCAGGGTTATTCCCTACCCTTGTTAGAGGTGTCACAGAAACATCGGCAGCTGAGGCGTACACAACTGCGTGACCGAGCATTTTTTCAGCTTGGGCAATTTTCATTTCCCTGTTTTCGCTGCCGCCCTGAACAACCGTCATCGGGTACAGGGGCTCGGTTGAGAGTGGATTTTTCAGCGTAATGGCAAGCTCAAGAAGATTATCCATCGTCTCAGGATTGGCCATGGGAATTAAAATCCGCTCAGGTACCTGCTCTTCTTTAACAGGTCCGGTATCTTCCACATAGGCAAGCTTCCGGCCGAAATGCTCGGTCAGGCTCGGCCCGGTGATACAGGTCACAAGGATCATAATAATCACACCGTTGACAACCGCCACGTCAAACAGCCCCAGTTCGTAGCCCACAAGTGTTGCAGCCAGCGTAGCTGCCGCCTGTGGAATACTCAGGCCGTACATGACTTCCCTCTCTAGTGAACTGTAACCGTACAGCTTGGCGGAAATAAACACAGCGAGCCATTTGCCCAGATTCACAAACACCACGATAGACAGCGCCAGAATAATGGACGAAGGATACTCGAGGAGGATCCTGAAGTCCATAAGCATTCCCACCGATAAAAGGAAAAACGGGATAAACAGGGCGTTTCCGACGAATTTTATCCGGTTCATAAGCGCTCCGTTCTCAAGGATAAGACGGTTTAGGGCAAGGCCTGCAAGGAAAGCGCCAATAATCGGTTCAACCCCTGCCAAAATTGCGAAGAAAGCACAAAGAAACATAATGCTCATCACAAACACGTAATCGAGTGACCCGCCCCCACTCAGCTTGATGAAAAACCGTTTGCTGATGTAGGGAACACCGAAAATAATCACCGTGGAAAAAACGGCCAGGCTGACAATGAGCTGGACCCAGAACCAGAGAGTCAGTTCTCCCTGCACAGCCCCTGCCACAATGGCGAGGACAAGCATGGCAAGCGTATCTGTGAGGATCGTGCCCCCAACGGTGGTCGTCACTGCGCGGTTTTTTGCAATCCCCATCCGGCTTGCGATGGGATAAGCCAAAAGAGTGTGTGACCCCAGCAGCGAGCCTAGGAGGACAGCGGACCATATGGAATAGCCCAAAACCAATCCAAGCAAGGTTCCAAGCACAAACGGGATAAAAAAGGACAGAAGTCCGAATTCAATACTTCTTCTTCTGTACTTTTTAAACCCGTCCAAGTCAATTTCAAGTCCGGCAATAAAAATGATATATAAAAGTCCGACGGTTCCTAATATAACGATTGTTTCATTTCGCTCAAGAATCCCGAGCCCGTTCGGCCCGATGATCATACCTGCGATAAGGACACCAATAATGCCAGGTATCCGAAACCGGGTCATAATGAGCGGCGAAATGAGAAAGATAACCATAGCAATGGCAAAAATAAATACTGGATGAGCAACGGGTTCAGTGACCATCTCATTCTCCTTTTTATGTAACGATACTTCCACGGCAGTTCATGCATGACTATACAAGTACCGTGGTGTAAAAAACGTTTCAATCGTAGCTAAAGGGTGCCCGTTTGTCAATTCCTACTTTCACATTCGTACTTGAAATCATTCCATGATAGGATAAAAAAAGCAGACCTATGTAAGGAGGCAGCCCTCTTGTTTGATATTATCGGTGATGTACACGGTTGTTATGATGAAATGATCGCTTTACTTAAAAAAGCAGGCTATCAGATTGATGGTGATGAACGTATTTCCCACCCTGAAGGACGCACCCTTGTGTTCCTTGGGGATCTTACCGACCGCGGGCCCGATTCGGTTGGTGTGCTCCGCTTTGCCATTAAAAACTGGAAGGAAGACCGGATTCTTTATTGTCCCGGAAACCATTGTGATAAATTATACCGCTACTTTTTAGGAAGAAATGTTCAGAAAAAACACGGGCTGGAGACGACCGTTGCCGAATTGGAAGAGCTTAAGACTAAAGACTATACATTTATTTCTGAAGGGTTTAATCGGATGGTGGAAGGATCTCCTCTTTATCTGATCCTGGATAACAGGAAGCTCGTGGTCGCACATGCAGGTATACGTGGGGATTTCATCGGAAAAACAAGCAAGAAAGTAAAGACGTTTGTGCTATACGGGGACATCACCGGGGGCACCCACCCGGATGGACGCCCGGTTCGCCGTGACTGGGCAAAGGAATATACCCATGACACATACGTGGTTTACGGACACACGCCGGTCCGGGAGCCGCGGTTTTTAAATCATACGGTGAACATTGACACAGGGTGTGTGTTCGGCAACCGCCTCACGATTTTCCGATGGCCGGAAAAGGAGCTTGTAAGCGTACCGTCCGGGCTGCCTTACGTGGAGGAGAAATTCCGTCCGATCGGGGAGTGATCGATGGCATTTCTGGATTTAAGGTTGCATTTTCAAGAGGGGGGAATTAAATGGCCTTATGAGCGAATTAATCATCCCTAGGGATGATTATAATTTGACTTTAGGGGTGAATGAATCACTTTTAAGGGAGAATGAATAGGTAAAGACCCTCACCATCACGGTGAGAGTCTTCTTTTATTCCAGGCATCTGTCAAATCTTCCGGCATCACCGCTTCGTATTCATGCTTTTCTCCTGTAAAAGGATGAACAAACATCAGCGCTGCCGAATGAAGCGCCTGACGGGGGATAAAGTCGTCACTTCCGCCATACAGGGTGTCTCCCAGCAAAGAATGACCGATGTAGGAAAAATGGACCCGGATCTGGTGGGTCCTCCCCGTTTCAAGCCTGACCCGCACGAGTGTTGCATCGTCCAAAAGCTTCATAACGGTGTAGTGAGTAACCCCACGCTGACCATCTTCTCTCACTTCACGTTCAATAATACTTCCGTCTCTCCGTCCTATAGAGGCGTCAATCGTTCCCTCAGTTTCCTCCAGATGACCTTCCACGAGCGCCACATATTCTCTTTTAATCCCAGCTTTCATAAACTGATCATGGGCGTAGCGGTGCTTCGCAATGATCATGAGTCCTGACGTATCCCGGTCGAGGCGGGTTACGGCGTGAAACGTGTAAGGAATGTTCCGCTCAAGATAGTAATGAATCACGCCATGAGCAAGAGACCGTCCCGGGTCATTTGAAGAAGGTACTGTTGGAAGTCCGGCGGGCTTGTTTACCACAAGCATGTGATCGTCTTCAGCGATAACATCCAGCTCCATCGGCAATGGGGTGAGCGCTTCACTCACCTTTTCCGGTGGAAAAAGAACCGTCACTATATCACCTGAACGTAAACGTTCCCGTACCCCTTTTTCAACCCCGTTAACGAGAAGCGCACCGCCACCATGCTTCACTTCAGCCAGTGTTTTTCTGGACATGCTCTTTTCTTTTCGCAGAAACGTACGAAGGAGATCTCCGTCACAATGCAAAGAGACCTCCCACGTTACGTATAAACGGTTGTTATTCATTAATAAACGACTCCTTGACTCTTTTCCAGAACGGAAACGGCCTGAAGCGGGCAAAGCGCACTTTCTGCTCTGCCACCCGGCATTGAATCGACTTCACATCCTGCTGCAAAAGCGTCAGGTGATCGATGGTTACCTGAAAATCCACATCGTTTTTGGGCTTTAACAGACATGTATGATGCTGGGGCAGAACGAGCGGGGACCCGATCGTACGATACACCCGGTTATTGATCGATGCCATCTCGGCAAGCTGAATCGATGCCAGGGACGGGTGCAGGATCGCACCGCCCAGAGCTTTGTTGTAAGCCGTACTTCCAGAAGGGGTGCTCAGGCACAAACCGTCGCCCCGGAAGGTTTCGAACAGCTCTCCCTTAATTTCAATATCCATCACGAGAGAGCCCTCTGTACTTTTCACAGAACATTCGTTCAGCGCCAAAAAACGCTCGGATTTCCGCTCACCGTTATGGCGGACAATCACTTCAAGGAGAGGATATTCCACGACCTTGAACGGGGTTTTCGCAATATGAATCACGAGCTTTTCCACCTCATCGGGCTGCCAATCCGCATAAAAGCCCAGGTGTCCCGTATGCACCCCGACAAATGCTGTGTCTTCCAGGCGGTGGGCATATTTATGAAACGCCTCAAGAAGCGTCCCGTCTCCCCCTACACTGATTACAACATCAGGATGTTCACGATCGTAGGTAAGAGCAAATTCATGCAGATACGTTTTCACTTTCTGGGCTATTGCATTTGACGTTTTGTCGCCCCTTGACGTGACCATAAATTTCATCAGCCATTATCCTTTCATTTCGAGTTCGGTTTATGGATGGAGTCTGTCGTTGATGAAATAATCTTCTGTGCTTCCCTTACTTCGCCCCGGATCTGTGACATCTCTTCATCAAGTCGGAAGGCCGCTTCTGATGCCCGGTGCAGACGCTCCTCAAGGTCACGGGGAATCTGACCAGAATATTTGTACTGGAGGGAGTGTTCAATGGTAGCCCAGAAATTCATGGCAAGGGTCCTGATCTGAAGTTCCACCAGGACCGGTTTCTCTCCGTCAATGGTCTGCACCGGATACTCAAGGACCATGTGATACGAGCGGTACCCGCTTTCTTTTTTGTGCTTCACGTAATCTATTTCCTCAACAATTTTAAAATCATTACGGATTTTGATCAGCTCAACAACGGTGTCGATATCCCCTACGAATTGGCACATAATCCGTATGCCCGCAAGATCCTGCATGTTCCCTTCCAGTTCATTTAAAGGAATCTGTTTTCGCTTGGCTTTTTGCAGAATACTTGAAACCGGCTTCACTCGGCCGGTTACGAATTCAATGGGCGTATGGCGGGGAGAATGGGCATATTGCTCCCGCACGCCTTTAAACTTTACTTTCAATTCATCAACTGCCTGCTTATATGGAGCAAGCATTACGTCCCACTCTTTCAATCCAATCACCACCGCGGTTGGTTAGCATTACGACTCGTTTCGATTAAACGCCTTTTCCACGGCTTTCATCATCTCGTCGCCGTAGTTCGTATTGCCTTCGATATTATCGACAAGGTAATCAATTTCGGTCCAGAAGCCGGTAAGCTCAAGCTGAACCGCTTCTTTGTTTTGTGCCATCAGTTCAAGGACGACGGGGAGGTCATCTCTGACGCTCTGAAGTGCTTCCCAGGACCCGGCCGGAAAGCGGATGTATGTAAAAGAACTGTCGTCTTCGATTATGTAAATAAACGTCTTCGCATCACTGTCGGCAAGCATCTGGCCGCTCGCCTGAAACGTATGGAGGGCACTGGCGTCCAAATCCGTTTCTACTCTCACCGTGAGCTTGTCATCTGTACGTTCAAGCTCTGAAATTGTCCATGAATTATTCATTGTATATACCTCCAAAAACATAAATCATTTCGTTCATAAGTTTATCATAATTCCCTTGTCTACGTTAATAATACCCTGTTTTCATCAAAAAAAGCCTCATTGTATTCAATCCTGCTGTGTGAAATAATAACGAAGACGCAAGATACATGAGAAGGTGAAAAATATGAATCAGGAAATTGAAATCGAATTTAAAAACCTCCTCACCGAAGAGGAATACAAAAATCTCAGGAACGCTTATTTTACAGCTGAAGAGGCCCCTTTTTCACAGACCAATCACTATTTTGACACGCCGGACTTTCTGCTGAAACAGCACGGTTCTGCCCTGCGTATCAGAAAAAAGAAAGACCGGTTTGTTTTAACCCTTAAACAGCCCCTGGAGAGCGGGCTTTTGGAAACGCATCAGACACTCACATCAGATCAGGCTGATGCGGCCCTAACAATCAGCATTCTCCCCTCAGGCGATGTTCTTGAGCAGATTCAGAAAACACTCGAAGTCCAACAAACGTCTTTTGCCTATCTTGGCAGTCTTTCAACTGACCGGCTGGAAAAGGAAGTGGACGGCGGACTTCTCGTTCTGGATAAAAGCACATATGTAAACGTAACAGACTATGAGCTGGAGTTTGAATGTGCAGAAGAATCAGCCGGAAAAAAAGCGTTCTTCTCTCTTTTGGAGAAGCACGGTATTAAAGAAAAACAAACGATCAGTAAGATTCACCGTTTCTACGAACAGTTACACAAACTATAATCCGGGGAGCGGAAGCCTTTGAACATTCAAAACGACCATTATCAGTGGAAAGTCTTTCAGCAGCTTGGAGAGCGCCTTGAAAAGTCAATGAAGCCTGTGACACAGCAGACGTTTCAACAGGTTCTTACTTCTTCTTTTCCAAAGGCTGAAATTCCTGCTATGAAGACAGCTTCAATTGCCCAGCCTGAGGTGCCTGCAATAAATAAACCTTCTGCTCCAAAGCCAGTGTCAGGCAGCGAGGCCATGTGGATGCCCCTGATTGAGGAAGCGGGGAAAAAGCATGGCGTTGATCCAAAGCTCATCTATGCCATCGTAAAGCACGAATCCAATTTCAGGGCTGATGCAACAAGTCACGCCGGAGCAAGAGGCTTAATGCAGCTTATGCCCCAAACAGCCAAAGGGCTTGGAGTCACGAACATCTATGATCCCAAACAGAATGTCGATGCCGGAACCCGTTACATCAAAAGCATGCTGAAGCGCTATAACGGTGACACCGCCCTCGCCCTTGCCGCTTATAACGCCGGTCCGGGCAACGTGGATAAATACGGGGGCATACCTCCATTTAAAGAAACGAAAGCCTATGTACCAAAGGTAATGAGTACATACACCAAAGCTTAAGATCAGGACGCCGTCAAAAATCGGCCGTCCTCTTTTTTTTTGCCATTTTCCTCCTCATATGTACATCATCTCACAATCACATTTGTTGCCCAATACCTATATGCTTGCTACAATAAGGCTACATTAAAGATATTAAAGATATTAAAGGAGTAAACCCATGAGTCACCAAGCAAGAGTACCCTACGACATCATCGGAGGCGAAAAACTGGAACAGCTCGTCGATGTGTTCTATACTAACGTAGCACTCGATAAAGAACTCGCTCCGATTTTCCCGGATGATTTCACGGAAACGGCGCGAAAACAAAAGCAGTTTCTAACCCAGTTTTTGGGAGGTCCTCCTCTATATTCTGAAGAACACGGTCATCCGATGTTAAGGGCAAGACACATGCCTTTTGAGATTACTCCCACACGTGCAAAACGATGGCTTGCCTGTATGGAACAAGCAATGGACGAAATAGAACTGGAAGAACCGTTCAGATCTGCTTTTTTAGAACGGCTCACTCAGACTGCCAATCATATGGTCAATACAATGGAGTAAGACACTCCTTTTTAAGGAGGGACGACACATGAAAACCAAAGAAGGAAACTTCGTATGCTATGACGACTTAGGGATCTGTTGTCCGGAGGAGCCATCCTCATTCTATATTCAGAATCAGGGGAAGAAACCCCTCGAAATTTATATGTTTATCGATCCCCTCTGCCCCGAATGCTGGGCACTGGAGCCTATTATAAAAAAGCTTCAGATGGAGTATGCGAACTACTTTAAAATCCGTACGTTCCTTGGCTACGAATTGAAAAAAATGAACCCTTGCACAAACCCGAAAAACAGCCGTCATCAGAAACAGATGGCTCAGTCCTATGACGAAACAGCTACACGCACAGGTATGCCCTGTGACGGAGACGTCTGGTATGAGCAGCCGATATCCATGCCCTATAACGCCTCACTTGCCGTTAAAGCGGCTGAGCTTCAGGGTGGTGCTGTCGGATCAAAGTATCTTCGTCTTTTAAGGGAAGCACTGTTTCTGCACAAACAGAACATCGCTGATGAAGAGGTCCTCATTAAATGCGCAGAGAAGATAAAAGGTCTCGATATTGGTGAATTTAAGTGCGACCTGCACTCTGAGAGCGCTGCAAAAGCGCTTAAGGCTGACGCGTGCACAACAAAGGAAATGGACGTTCAGTCCCTTCCCACCCTCGTTTTCTTTAACGACAATGTTGATGAACCGGGACTAAGCGTTCCAGGTCTGTACGATTACTCGGTTTACGTGGATATCATTACTGACATGCTCGGCTTCGAGCCTGAGAAATGTCCGCCGATCTCGGTTGAACGTTTCGTTAAGTTTTATACCCTCGTTGCTTCAAAGGAAATCGCTGTTGTGTTTGACATGACGTGCGAGGAAGCAGACCGGGAAATGAAAAAGCTGCAGATTCAGCAGAAGGTCGAGTGCGTTCCGGTTAAGTTCGGAAACCTGTGGCGTTATGTTGGATAAACTTGATACAATCTCAAAAGGCCGGGAGGAAGCTCCCGGCCTTTTCTCTTTGATGATTGCTGCTCTTTGCACTTCTTTAATGCGGACATTGTGTTTTACACAGGCTGTACTACTCTCAACTGTCCAGGCATAAAATGAATAGAAACTTCAGGAGTCAGGGAGATGGCCAGTATGCAGGGGATTTTAATCATTACAGGGATTTTAGTTATCCTGATCAGTTTCTGTCTTTTAATCCTAAGTCTTATGGGGCTTTTTCCAAAATGGATCAGCATTCCTATGCTTCTTGGATCTATTTTGTTTACGATCAATATCATTAATCAACGTCACCGGTTTAAAGGGTTTAAGCAGTTTAACAAGACGAATTTTTTATAAAAGAAGGGCGGTTCATAAGGTGGCATTATGCCTTATGAACCGCCCTTTGAAGCAGCGGAGCCGCTGCCCTCTTTTGAAAGCCCTGCACGAGTGGGTTTCTCGTGTCGGGCGAGCAGCGCGTGGAGCCATTGCCCGTCTCCTTTGGGTTTTTTAAATTACTTATCTTCAAACAACAGGTTTTCAAGCTCCGTCAGTGTTTCTTCAAACACTTTCATCGCCTCTTTAATCGGCTCTGAAGACGTCATGTCTACCCCTGCTTTTTTCAGTACTTCGATTGGATAATCCGAGCTTCCTGCCTTCAGGAAGTCAAGATAGCGGGTAACAGCCGGATCCTCTTCTTCAAGAATCTGCTTGGCCAGCGCTGTAGCCGCACTGTACCCGGTTGCGTACTGATACACATAGAAATTGTAGTAGAAGTGAGGGATACGGGCCCATTCAAGACCAATTTCCTCATCGATCACAATATTGTCTCCAAAGTACTTTTTGTTTAATTCATAATATGTTTTTGTAAGCGTATCAGGAGTCAGTGACTCTCCGTCAGCTGCTTTTTCATGAATAAGCTTTTCAAATTCAGCGAACATCGTTTGTCTGAAGACCGTTCCTCTGAATCCTTCGAGGAAGTGGTTCAACAGGTACAAACGCTCCTGCTTATCTTCTGTGACACTTAGCATGTAATCGTTAAGAAGGGCTTCGTTGCATGTGGACGCCACTTCCGCAACGAAAATAGAGTAATTGGCATACGGGAACGGCTGGTTTTTCCGCGTGTAATAGCTGTGTACGGAATGACCAAACTCGTGTGTAAGAGTAAACAGATTATTCACGTTGTTCTGCCAGTTCATTAAAATGTACGGCATCGTACCGAATGCCCCGGATGAATAGGCTCCGCTTCTCTTCCCTTTGTTTTCCTCCACATCGACCCAGCGCTGTTCAAACCCTTCCTGAACGATGCTCACATACTCATCGCCAAGAGGCTGTGCACCTTTTTTCACAAGTTCCTTCGCTTCTTCATACGGAATGTCCATCTTCACTTCTTTTACAAGAGGCGTGTACAAATCGTACATGTGAAGTTCATCAACACCTAGTGCCCGTTTGCGAAGGTCAACATAACGGTGAAGCAAGTGGAGGTTGTCATTTACCGTATCCACAAGCTGATCGTAAACGACCTCGGGAATGTGGTTGCTGCTTAATGCCGCCTGACGGGCAGAATCAAACTTACGTACATTTGCATTAAAAAGATTCTTCTTCACGTTCCCGCTGAGTGTACTGGCGAATGTGTTTTTATATTTGTCATATGTGCTGTAAACCGCTTTAAATGCTTCTTCACGGACTTTTCGGTCGGGGCTTTCAAGAAAACGCAGGTAACGTCCGTGTGTTACTTCCATCTTCTTTCCGTTTTCGTCCTCTACTTCCGGAAACGTCATATCCGCATTGTTCAGCATGCCAAACGTCGTTGAAGGTGAGCTTGTGACTTCACTTACCTGGGCAAGGAGCGCTTCCTCACTTTCACTCAAAACGTGGGGACGGTTTTCATTTAATTCATTAAGCATGTGCTTATAAAGCTTTAACTGATAATGTTCTTCAAGGAAGCTTTCCAGCTTTTCTTCAGGGATGGACAAAATCTCCGGTGTAATAAAGGACGCCTCACTGCTGGCAGCAGACACAAGCTGGGACGCACGGTCATTTAACCCCTGATAAAAAGAGTTTGTCGTATCCTGATCATAGCGCATATGAGAGTATGTATAAACACGGCCCAGTTTCTCAGAGATCTGGTCCTGATAGTTAAGCGCTTCGTAAAGGGTTTCTGCTGAATCACCAAGCTTTCCTTTGTACTCTTTCATTTTAGGAATCATTGCTTTGATTTCTTTAAACTCTTCTTCCCACTTCTCATCCGTTTCAAAAATATCTTCCAGATCCCATGTTAATTCCACAGGAATTTCATCTCGTTTAGGTAATGCTGTTGATTGTTCTGCCACTGGTGGACACCTCCGGAAAAAATTTGCGTTTCCCACTTAAAAAAGTGCAAAACGATACTCCTTATACTTCGAGACACAGCCGGTAAATCCTTCTAAAATATGAAATTTATTTTTATATCCGAAATAATCACTCCTTCTTAAATTCAGGCACCCAGTTTTCCTTCCAATATCCTTTGACTTTTTCAAGAATATATTCATCATCACGGCGGAGGGTTTCCATAGGTTTTTGGAGGGTAAGATGACACAGAATTTCATAGGAGACCGGTCCTTGTTTTTTTACCACACCAAAAAAGGCCAGAATATCCAGATACTCTGTAAGCAGCCTCTGAATCATGATGTCTTTATTAAAAGGAAGCAAACGGATTTCAAAGTGATGAAGCTCTTTTTTGAAGGAAGTTTGAAGCGATTGAATGGAAAACACAGACCCCGGGCTTCGTTTATGGATAAACGCCAGGATGATCCATGATTGCCATAAGTGAGGAGGGGTGACCATAAAGAACTGCGAAGGGATTGGAACCCTGGCTAAAGCAGGGAAATCTCTGTGGTTAAGGTGATGGTAATAAAGCAGACAGGCAATTCGCTTTTCTGCCTTTCCTTTTCGATACACAGAGGGCTTCCTCCTTGCTTTTGCGGTTTCCTTACTCCATAGAAAAAAATAATAGTTCATGACACTGCAGGTAAAAGAGCTGCTTGGATCATCATAATGGAAGAGAGATCTGTAAGAAAACGTCTCGTTTACATATGTGCAGACAAAAGCTTTTGCAGGTGAAAGGTACAGTATGGGCTGATATTGAAAGAAAGTGCCGGTAAAGGGGTTCAGGTAAAAGGAAGTGAGCGTGAGGGGGTGTTCGTGCGGAGGATACGAAACAAAGAATCCATCCACGGTAGTAAAAGGGGTTACATAACAGGCTGGTAGTGAAGTGTCGTTCGTTAACCCGATCCAGCGGACATGGTATCCTTCGTTTATGTAGCCGCTCTGCCGGTTCATAAACGTGTTCCAGGGAATAGTCGAATGCTGAAGTTCGATCACGTATTTCTGTTGATTTGCACTGAAAAGAAGATCAGGACGCTGATTCAGCGCAGACACTCTCTGCTCAATTTTGGGGTCAAGTTGCTGTTGTCCCAGCCACTCAAAGAGCAACCATTTGCCCTGAGTATGAGATTCAGACTCGTTTTTCATTGATTCGGTACAGGATTGGGAATGCATATGGGCAAAGTGCCACGCCTTTTTTATCCCGAGCTTCAGGTACATAGGGTTATTACAATCGGGGCAGAAAAACCGCGAATGTTCCCTCTCCTTCTCAAGCTCTCCTTTGGACCAGCCATCACATAGAGACAAAAGAGTGCCGTCATGACGAAGTGCTGTGAGCATAAAACCCTCCTCTTTTTTGTTACATTTATTATACAACATACGAACGTACGTTCAAAAGGGTCTTTTCTATTTAAGGTTAAATTGCCGGCGATTATTATGTAAAAATGCTGCCAAGTTTGATCAGCAGCTCTTCAAGTCACTAAAAACCCACTTTCGTCACTGTAAGTGATGCATTTACGTAAAAAGCATTATCAGTTGCACTTGTACATAATACCCGAATCACATCTCCCTCATTAAGGAAAAAATGGTCGACTCTGGATAAAGTTGTCCTTATAGAGTCCTCTGGCGAATCTTCCCCAAAAGGGCTTGATCGTACTTGTGAAAGAGTAACAGAACTTCCATTAATACTAATATTAAATGTAAGATCAGTACTTTCTCCGTTATTAAATATTAATGCGACTGTAGAAAAAGTAACTGTATATACACCCTGTGTTTCAATTGTAATCGAATCGTCTGCAGTGTTCAGTACAACCCCCTGTGCGGGACCTTCAACTGTAAAATCAACATTATCATCTGTGTCAACATCAACTTCAAGATTCGGAGTACTGGTCATTGATCCATATACCGGCATCATTAAAATACCCATCACATCATCTCCTTTTTTTATATAAAATGCCAGGGCAGTATAGATGATACTGCAATCACCTAATTCAAAGGATTATTGACACCAAATGAAAAAGAGCACCCCCCAGTATTCAGGAAATGCTCATTATTATTCACAACAACGGTGACATAAGCCTTGATGTTGATTCCACAAGCTTATAGTAGAAGGACCGTTTCACAAACGCCTCCTGACGGATAATTGTGGAATGTTCCATATCATAAACAAAGTCACTGGCTAAATTTTCCACACTTCTCGTACGGTACAAAAAGGCGTTCACTTCGAAATTCAGATGAAAACTGCGCATATCCATATTTGCCGTTCCAATGGATGCAATTTCATTATCGACGATAATAATTTTACTGTGCATAAACCCTCTGTTATACTCGTAAATTTTCACTCCGGCTTCCAAAAGCTCCGGAAAATAGGAGCGTGATGCATGAAAGACAATCTTCTTATCCGGTTTGCTCGGTACAAGAATGCGGACATCGATTCCCCCAAGCGCCGCGATCTTAATGGCAGACAGCATATCTTCATCGGGAATGAAGTAGGGGCTGGCGATCCAGATCGACCGCTTTGCCGAAGTAATCATCGTAAAGAACAGCTTTTTGATCACTTCCCAGCGGCTGTCAGGCCCGCTTGCAATCATCTGTACGCCTCCCTCATGCTCGCCATCAGGAAGCGTCGGTGACAGATAGCCTGGTTTTAAAGCCGCTTCACCTGTTGCATAATACCAGTCACGTAAAAAGATCAGCTGAAGACTTCTTACCGCTTCTCCCCTTACAAGAAGATGCGTATCGCGCCAGTGTCCAAAATAACTGCTTTTTCCAAGGTACTCGTCGCCGATATTCAGTCCCCCGATAAAGGCATAGCTTGTATCGACCACAATAATTTTTCGATGATTGCGGTAGTTGATTTTGTTTGTAAAAAATGGCAGACGAACAGGTGAAAAGGCAACCATTTGAACTCCGGCATCCCGAAGTTCGGATACGTACGCCTTTGAAAGCTTCCAGCATCCTACAGCATCAAACAAAAATCGGACCTCCACGCCTTCTTTTGCTTTTGCAATTAAAATATCTTTAATTTCACATCCCAGTTCGTCGTCCCGGACGATGTAATATTCCAGATGAATGTGATCGGTGGCAGACTGGAGTGCTCTTTTAATATGATAAAATGTTTCTTTCCCATCCGTTAATACCCGGGTATCGGTCTGAAACGAGATCGGGTTGTTGGCCAGGCGGTGCGCAAGCCGGAACAGCTTCTGCTGGTTTTCCAGCATTAAGCCCAGCTGGGTTTCATCCAGAGGGCGGTTTCCTTCAATTTTACTGAACGCCTGTTCATCCATGATGGCTTTCTTTGTAAACGATTTGCGCTTCCGGTGATTCTGACCGAACATGAGGTAAAATATAAAGCCGAGAAGCGGAAAGATCCCGAGAACCATGAGCCATGCAAGGGTTTTTGTCGGGTTTCGGTTTTCAAGGAAAATAACGACCGCTATAAAGAAGGCCGTGAGTGAAAAAAAGATGGAGGCCCATCCGAAGAGCCACCCTTCCCATAATTGGCCTGTTATAAGAAGTCCTGCAATTATAATTGCCAGAAAAACGATTATCTGCAGCCGTTTTAACATCGTGTTCTCCCTCTCTCTTTATCTTTTTAGGAGATGCTCTTTATTTATTATAACTCAATGACAGAGTTAATTCCTTTTCTATCCTATACCCTTGTTTTCATTTGTTTATGTTTATCCCTGTGGTAACAGACAAAAAAAGAAGAAGCCGATCAAAGTCGACTCCTTCATCAGCTGAACTGTTCGCGGATGACCTGAAGAGCATTCTGGGAAACAATTTCTTTTCCGTACTCTTTGATACGGTAGATCGTCGTATCCGATTCGTAGCCGAACTCCAGCATGCGGCTCAGATGATTGTCCTGCTCTTCATCAGTATATTTTTCATCAAGTGTTACATACATGTAGTAGCGGTTTTCAAAGTGATGGAGACTCGTTTCAATGTCTTCATCAAAGCTCTTGCATAGTGAGATCACGTCTTCAAAATCGGCAAATCCGATCACAAGACTGAGAGTAAGATCTTTCTCACCGTCTTCATCTTCTCCCCTGAAGCGGCTGTCCAGCATATCGGCAATGTTATCATCCACTGCCTGATCGTTTTTATCATCTCCGACAGGAATTTCAAGCTTCACATTACCATCATTCACCTGGCCGCGGGTTACAATCACTTCAAGTCCCCGGTCAAGTGCATGCACCTGAACCCAGAGAGGGCCGTCGATTTCGAAGCTTTCCTGATCATTCGCTTCGTTCATCATTTCGAAGAACAGCTCTTCGCCACGTTCGCGATTGTACCAGATTTCATCTTTATCAAAACCGCGCTTTTCAATATCTTTATATGTGATAAAAAATTTAAGTGTCGTATCGTTCACGCGTTCGATATCCATAAATCGTTCACCCTTCCATTTGAGTATTGGTGTCGTCCAATTAATCACTTTATTGTTTTTCTTTTACCCAATGAGATGCATCTTCAATCCGAATGGGGGGGTAGTTCCTATTCTAAAAGAAGTTCGTATGAAATGAAATAGTCCTGCTCATTTTTGTATCTGAACACCTGCATCCGGTCATCCTGTCGACACAAGAACCGCTGCACTTTTTACTATGGCCGGCCTTCAGGGGAAATCCATGTTCTGAATCCGCCTGGACATGTATACATTATTATGACTGCATGAAAGGACCAGCTGTCTCTACCATTCTTATGTTTCTATACTCCGTTAAAGAATGGGTTTAACTGATTTTATCGTTTATGCGGGGAGGAATCAACCATTGAATTCTGATTTTTTTGTCGCTTTGCTCACCGTCATCGGCATCGACCTGATTTTAGGCGGAGACAACGCCATTGTCGTAGCCATGGCGTGCCGCAAACTCCCTCCGGCTCTAAGAAATAAAGCCATTGTTATCGGTATTGCTTTTGCCATCCTCGCCAGGGGTTTTTTAACCATTATAGCAATTCATTTACTATCTATACCTTATTTAATGGGTATTGGCGGCGTTCTTCTTTTTTGGATCGCCTACAAGCTTCTTACATCTTCTGAGGGTGAACATCATGTCGCTGGTTCCGTAAGTGTATTTGCGGCTATTAAGACGATTGTCATTGCCGACGTGGTGATGGGATTTGATAATGTTCTTGCTGTTGCCGGCGCGGCCGATGGTGATACCCTCATCGTATTTTTGGGCCTTTTAATCTCTGTCCCGATTTTAATATGGGGAAGCAAAATCATTTTGTTCCTGATGAAAAAGTTCCCTGTTATTCTTTATGCAGGAGCAGCAATTCTTGCTTTTACAGCTTCGGCGATGATTTCCCATGAACCAGTCGTCTATTTCTTCCTGGCCGACTACGGTATCCCGCCCATTGTCCTGTCGCTGTGTTTAATTACAGCTGTGGTACTGGCCGGATTTCTCCGTAACCGGGTTCAGACGATCGTATATTTTAAGAATCAGTGACCGGTGTAGCGGACATAAATCTGATGAGGTATGATGCAGCCGGAATGTCCTTCGCTTTCCGCGGAGGTGCCTCCTTTTTTTAAACAACAAAGACCTTTAGAACAATCAACTTATAGAAAAAAGGCCTCTGCTGACAAGAACAGAAGGCCTCGGTTACTTATTCGTTTACGAGCTTCTTCGTTGCTTCCTGCAATTGAAAGGTTCGTACTTTCCGTGGCAGGAATCTGCGAATTTCAGCTTCATTGTAGCCAACCTGGATCCGTTTCTCATCCATTATAATCGGTCTTCTCAAAAGACCCGGATGATCGCTGATCAGCTGAAATAAATCCTGGAGCGGCATATCGTCGATATCAACTTCCAGTTCCTGAAAGACTTTGGATCGTGTAGAAATAATTTCATCAGTGCCGTCTTCTGTCATACGGACAACCTCTTTTACCTCTTCAACAGATAATGGCTCGGAAAAGATGTTACGTTCCACAAATGCGATATCGTGCTCCTGAAGCCATGCTTTTGCTTTTCGGCAGGATGTGCAACTAGGCGATGTGAACAACGTTACCATGTAAACCGATTCTCCCTTCCAGTTATGATTCATGTATGAAAATGATGTATTCTGCTTTAAGTTAGTGAATGCTACAACACTTATTATACAATAATAATTTTAATTTGACTAGGGCATTATTCAAAAACTTGTACGGATGTTATACAAGGTGTATAACTTCACGAGTGCAGATATATTAGGTATATACCACGAACCTTAGAATGATAAACATTTATTTGTAGAAATCACGAAACTTTTTATGTAATCGCAACGGGTTTACGGAAGAAGAATGAATATTATTTCACTTTCGTTATCATTTACCTGCCTGTCATTCTCATTCCGGATTACCTGTTCTCAGTTTACCACTTGGAAAAACTGCCTTACATAGGGCAAGGCAGTTTTTCACTATTTTATAGATTTATGCAATTGTTTTAGACTGTGCTGACGGCTGACGTCTTGGGATGCGGTTCACATCGTTCCACTTACGTTTAAGCAGATCCTGCCAGAGCTGCTTTTTTCGCTTACGGCGCTGCTTCTCTTTTCCTTTCATCATTCCACACTCCTTTGCTTCATGCTGAACGGTTTAAACGGGCGGCTGGGCTTTATCATCTTCCTCTTCGAAACTGAACACTTTGTCCGTTTCGTCGTAGGATTCACCGTAAATTTGTTCATCTTTATACGTATGAATCGTTTCATACGTATGTCTCATCTTATTATAGATGCTTTCCTCTGACTCGTTCGACGGTGACCAGAATAAAATCTCCATTTCGTTAATTTTACCTGTATCAAGAGAGCGTCTGCGGTAACCGATGGATTTAGCATGTTCAAACCCTTCTCTTTTGTAAAAGCGCTGTCGTTTTTCCGTATCGGAATCATCATAATCGACCGGCTCTACTTCCAGAATAATGGGTTTGTTTTTTACTTTGAGGCCATTAAGCAGCTTTTTTCCGATTCCTTTTCCTCTCGCTGCTTTTGAAACGAACAAATAGTCAATGAAAATGAAATCGTCCATCTCTGCATACATCATAACGTGGTACTCACTTTCATCTTTTTTGTACACGTCTTTTTTCTCTTTCAAGAGTAAATCCATATGCTCTTTCGACTTCATTTCCTCAACAGGAAAATACTGATTCAGCTTTTCATACCAGTTCATTGTCCGTTACCTCCATAAGTTTCTTTCAAACAATCGTACTAGGTGTGTGCAAGGTCTTCCTCACTCTATTATAAGGGAAAACGGCTGAGAGATAAAACGCTAACATCCATTTCATTGCGATAATTAACAGCATCTTGACATCTGCCGGCCGAACACCGGTGCCGTTATTAAAAAAACGCCTGCATCCTTTAAATTCCTTTAAATCACAACGTTTATTCATGAAATTTATGGAAGGTACTATCTTTTTAGCATTCTTTGCTTCTTCTCGAGTTTAATTAAAAGTAAGAAGTTGATTTGCGCTCATTGCGCTCCGTTTCCGCGGGCGGTTTGGGAGCCTCCTCGTACTTCGCACTGCGGGGTCTCCCCTGAACTCGCTTTTCCCGCAGGAGTGTCGCGCATTAGCTCCAATCAACACCTGTTTTTAATAACAATAATCTTTAACACATTATAAAAGCAAAGCCCATTTTTGCTGCAACAAACACTAAGAACATAAATACTAAAAACATTTGAAATTTAAGGTATGAAAATAGGAATGATTTTTTTCGGGAAGGTTATTTTAAATCTCTGTTTCTCGAAGCATTGTACGGAGTAGAACGGAATACGCGAGACTCCTGCGGAAGTTCGAGGCAGACGAAACCCCACAGGAGCAAAGCACTGAGGAGGCTCTGCGCGAGTCCGCGGAAAGGGTGTGTATTCTGTTCAACGAATCTGAATTTCAATCAGGGTTATAACACCCTTCCTAATTCTTTTAAAATAGCGTTTATTTTTTACGCTGTTTCCGGAAATAATTTGTATTTATACAAGAAGTGATGAAGCCGTAGTTCCTGAGACTCCTGTGGCAGTGACGAGCATTAACATCGTGAGTCCTCTGCGAGTTGCTTCGACGCATAACACTTCGAAGCGTAACTTGTAGAGGAAGAAGCAGGGTTCTTCCTCTCTGTCGGCACCGCCACGGAAAACGAAGGGCGCGTAGGCTTCAACCAGATTCCCCGCATTGAAATTTAAATAGCAACAATCTATACGAAAAACAGCCATTTTTATTACTTTAAACCTGACAGAAGCCGGGGTTCTTTCCTTTTACCATAATCTCACGACTCTCTTGTAAGCTTCCTCCAAAACAAAGAGCAGAACCACAACCGGTTCTGCCCACTGGCTACACTTTAAGTTTTTCTTTTGCGAGGCTCAGCTGCTTTACTACCTGCTTTGGTGCAGTGCCTCCCTCGCTGTTCCTTGCTGCCACCACATTTTCGGGGGCGAGTACCTCAAAGATATCCTCGTCAAACAGTTCACTGAAGGACTTATACTCATCAAGTTCAAGCTGAAGAAGGTATTTCTTTTTCCCGATCGCGTACAGGACAACCCGTCCGATCACACTGTGAGCTTCACGGAACGGCATACCTTTGTTGACCAGATAGTCGGCAATGTCCGTGGCATTGGAGTAATCCTCATTCACTGCTGCACGCATGGCATCACTCTTTACGGTCATCGTCTCGATCATCGGAGCGAGCATTTTAAGAGAGCCCATAACCGTCTCAACCGTGTCAAACATGCCTTCCTTATCTTCCTGCATGTCTTTGTTATAGGCAAGCGGAAGTCCCTTGAGTACGGTAAGCAGACTCATAAGATTCCCGTACACACGGCCGGTTTTTGCACGGAGAAGCTCAGGTACGTCCGGGTTTTTCTTCTGGGGCATAATACTCGATCCTGTACAAAACGAGTCATCAAGCTCAACAAAGCTGAATTCCTCACTGCTCCAGATGACAAGCTCCTCACTCAGACGGGAAATGTGCATCATCATCACAGACGCGGCTGACAAATATTCAAGAATGAAATCACGGTCGCTTACCGCATCCATACTGTTTGGATACACATCCTGAAAGCCGAGAATCTCAGCTACACGCTCACGGTCAATCGGAAATGTTGTTCCGGCCATGGCTCCTGCACCAAGAGGCAGGAGGTCCACGCGTTCCAGACTGTCAATGAAGCGCTGTTTGTCGCGCTCAAGCATCCAGAAGTAGGCGAGAATATGGTGGGCAAAAGAAACGGGCTGCGCTCTCTGGAGATGGGTGTACCCGGGAATCATCGTATCAATATGAGCTTCAGCCTGCTCCACGATGGCCCCCTGGACACTTTCAATAAGAGCGATGGTTTCTTTTGTATGCTTCTTTAAGTAAAGATGCATATCTGTTGCCACCTGGTCATTCCGGCTTCTTCCTGTGTGGAGCTTTCCGCCGACCGGACCGATTTCTTCTATTAGAAACTTCTCAATATTCATATGAATATCTTCATCGGCTACCGAATATTCCAGTTCCCCGGCAAGAAGTTTTTTCTTCACACTTTTCAGACCCGCCGCAATCTTTTCACCGTCATCCTCAGAGATGATCCCCTGTTCAGAGAGCATCTTCACATGGGCAAGGCTGCCTTCGATGTCTTCTTCTGCAAGCTTCTGGTCAAACCCGATCGAAGCGGTCAGTTCTTCAACTAGTTTATTCGTTTCTTTGGTAAAGCGGCCTCCCCATAATTTTGACACGGTTATACCTCCTCTTTCACCTGCGTTGGCGTTTCTTTTTTATGCACATCTGCGTATACTTTCGTTGATAAACCGAACAGCTTGATAAAGCCTTCTGCTGCTTTATGATCGAACGCGTCGCCTTTTGAATACGTAGCGAGATCCGCGTTGTAAAGGCTGTTCGCAGATTTTCTTGCAACCACCTGATAGTTTCCTTTGAACAACTTCACTTTGATTGTTCCGGAAACAACGTCCTGAGTCTGGTCAATGAACGCTTCCAGCGCGTTTTTCAATGGTGAGAACCACAGACCTTCATAGATCAGTTCTGTCATTTTGTTATCCACTTGTGTTTTAAACTGCGTCACTTCACGAGGAAGGGTTAACAGCTCCAACTCTTTGTGGGCATGAATCAGAATAAGAGCAGCGGCATTTTCGTATACTTCACGGCTCTTTATCCCAACCAGACGGTTTTCTACATGATCAATTCTTCCGACACCGTGTGTCCCTCCGATTTCGTTCAGCTTCTCAATGATCTGGACAAAGTCCATTGATTCTCCGTTGAGCGCCACGGGGAGCCCTTTTTCAAATTCAATGTCAACGTACTCCTCTTTGTCCGGTGTCATCGTAATCGGTGCTGTCCATTCAAATGCGTCTTCAGGTGCTTCTGCCCATGTATCTTCAAGAACACCTGCTTCACAGGCACGGCCCCAGATGTTTGCATCAATGGAATACGGCTTATCTACATTCACCGGTACATCAATGCCTTTTTCCTTTGCATATTCGATTTCTTCATCACGGTTCATTCCCCACTCTCGAACAGGTGCAATAACCTGAATATCCGGGTTCAATGCCTGGATGGAAACATCAAAGCGTACCTGATCGTTTCCTTTTCCTGTACATCCGTGAGCTACAGCTACGGCACCTTCCTGTTCAGCAACCTCAACGAGAAGCTTTGCGATTAACGGTCGGGAAAGAGCAGAGCTTAATGGATACTTCCCTTCATATAAACAATTGGACTTCAACGCAGGGGACAGATAGCCTTTTGCCAGAAGTTCCTTTCCTTCAATCATAATGGCCTTAACAGCTCCTGTATCAAGAGCTTTCTGTTTGATCGCTTCAAGATCCTTCCCTTCACCTACATCAATACCAAGGGCAATGACATCGTAACCGTATTTTTCCTCAATCCATTTGATGGACACGCTTGTATCTAAACCTCCGGAATAAGCAAGAACCACTTTACCTTTACTCATCACTATCTCTCCTTTATATATGAATGATTATTTACTTACGAGAATTTTTATACATTCATAGTATAAAAAATTAGTTGCTCATCGTCAACCGTAATAATGCTTTTTGTGCATGTAATCTGTTTTCCGCTTCGTCAAATACAACCGAGTGTCTGCCGTCAATGACTGATGCTGTCACCTCTTCGCCGCGATGTGCCGGGAGACAGTGAAGAAAAATAAAATCTTTATCCGCATGACTGCATAAAGCTTCATTTACCTGATACGGAGCAAAAACATTCAGACGTTCTGCCCGCTCCTCTTCATCCCCCATACTGGCCCACACATCCGTGACAACCACATCGGCGTTCGTGACTGCCTCCACCGGATCCTCTGTTACAGTAATGGCTGAGTGGTTCTTTGAAGCTATTTTAAGGGCTTTTTTTACAATAGACTCATTCGGCTGATACCCTTTAGGACTTGCAATTGAAATATTCATTCCGGAAAGGGCCGCACCTTCAATCAGGGAGTGAGTCATATTGTTGTCACCATCACCGACAAAACACACCTTCAGCCCTTTGAGCCGGCCTTTATACTCGATGATCGTCTGCAGGTCTGCCAGCACCTGGGCAGGGTGATGATCATCTGTCAGCCCGTTTATTACAGGAACCGTCGCATGAGTCGCAAGCTCCTCCACTTTGTTATGGGCAAAGGTTCTAATCATGATGCCGTCAACATAGCGGGAAAGAACTTTGGCTGTATCAGAGATCGATTCCCCGCGGCCGAGCTGAAGGTCCTTTGAACTGAGAAAGATGCCGTGTCCCCCAAGCTGCTGCATCCCGACTTCAAAGCTGAGCCGCGTTCTTGTGGACGATTTTTCGAAAATCATCCCTAGGGTTTTTCCTTTCAGGTAATCGTGGGGGATGCCTTGTTTCTGCTTTTGCTTTAATTCTGCCGCTTCTTTAAGAAGAAGGACGAGCTGCTCCTCAGACAAGTCTGCCAAAGTGAGAAAATCCTTCCCCTTCATTGTCTTCTCAAGTCCTTGCTGTATATTGTTTGTTACCAGTTGCATCGTTTCACCTCATTCATGAATTTTTTCTTACCTGTAAGCTCCAGAAGGCTCACTGGCTGCCCGTTTGTATACGGGGCACTGTTTACATCCAGCCACGCTTTCAACGACTCAGCTGCTGTAAAGCAAGGGACGTCAAAGGTAACGGCCAGTTCTCTTATTAAAAATCCTGTACGGTCTTTTGTCCGCCCCATCGTCGGTATATTAAATACCAGGTCAGGCTGTGCACTCTTCCACCAGTCGGAGAGTTCTTCCCCTTCAACACAGGTGGAGACGATCCCTGACTCATTCAAATAATCTCCAGTCCCCTTTGTTGCTGCAATCTCATAGCCCAGATCTGAACATGCCTGGATAAAAAAGAGGGCTTCCTGCTTCGCGCCTTCCGCGATTGAACAGAACAACAGAGGATGATTCTTTACCGGCGGCGCTGCTATGACCTTTTTATACGCCTCTTCCAGTGTAAAACCAAAGCCAAGGGTCTCACCGGTTGATTTCATTTCCGGCCCGAGTACATGATCCACACCTGGAAGTTTGGATGCTGAAAATACCGGGGCTTTTACTGTGAAGTAGTCAGGTTCTGCTAAAAGTCCCTTCATCTCTTCCGGCACCTTCTCCCCGAGCTGGATCCTTGTCGCCCATTCCACCATAGGCACCCCGGTTACTTTACTCATGATCGGCACTGTCCGTGACGCTCTCGGGTTTACTTCCAGAACGTAAACTTGATTGTCGTGAAGGACAAATTGAATGTTCATCATGCCTGATACAGGAAGGTTAACAGCCAGTGTTTCTGCGTATTCGAGCATCGTTTCCTTTGCTTCTTCACTTATGGTTACCGGTGGGAAAAGAGCGGTACTGTCTCCTGAATGAACACCTGCTTTTTCCACGTGTTCGAATATTCCAGGGATCATCACAGACTCTCCGTCACTGATCACATCCATCTCGCACTCCATGCCCGGCATAAACCGGTCAACCAAAAGCGGCCAGCCCCGCTGATTTCCCGATCCCATAAAAAGCTTCACGTTTTTAACAAGCTCGGTGCGGTTTTCACAAACAAACATGGACTGTCCGCCAATTACATAGGATGGGCGGATCATAACAGGGAAACCAAGTTCCCTTACTGCCGCATCGAGTTCATCAAATCCGCTGACGGTTTTTCCCGGGATATGGGGAATTCCGTGTTTGTTAAGAAGGCCGTAGAATTTTTCCCGGTCTTCAACTCGGTCAATGGCTTCCAGAGGGGTTCCAAATACAGTTACACCTTCTTCTGCCAGGGCTTCCGCCACATTTATTGCCGTCTGTCCGCCAAATTGAACGAGAACACCTTTGACCTGTTCTTTTTTTGCCACAGCTAAAATATCTTCTGCCGCAAGGGGTTCAAAATAAAGCCGGTCCGCCACGGCGTAATCGGTGCTCACCGTTTCAGGGTTATTGTTCATCACAACTGCCTCAAAGCCCAGCTTCTGGACTGCTTTTGCTGCATGAACAGAGCAGTAGTCAAACTCCACCCCCTGGCCGATCCGGATTGGACCTGAACCGATAACCAGGATTTTTTCAGCCGGTGTGACAGGCACTTCGTCTTCCCCCTGATATGTTGCGTAATAATAAGGAGTCACCGCATCAAATTCCGCCGCACATGTATCCACGAGCTTGTAGCCTCTCGTAAGACCCTGCTTCTTCTGTTTCTGACGCACGTCCCGTTCGGTTACATCAAACAGGGAAGCGATCCACTCATCTCCAATATTCATGTTTTTCGCCCGGTGAATGTGTTCATCCAGTACCGTTTCCCATGAGGACACCGTGAGTGTTTTTTCCATGTCCAGAATGTTGGCGATCTTCTTTAGGAACCAAGGGTGAATCTGTGTATGACGATGGATATCTTCCACAGTTAAGCCTCGCTTGAATGCCTCTCCGATGGCAAACAAACGAAGGTCCGTTGGTACTTCCAGTGTGTGTGTGACCTCTTCATCTGTCATCTGCTTCACAAGAGGGTGATCGAGGCTGTAAATGTTCATTTCCAAAGACCGTATTGCTTTATTTAAGGCGCCCTCAAATGAGCGGTCAATCGCCATTACTTCCCCTGTTGCTTTCATCTGCGTACCGAGAGTACGGTCTGCTTCGGGAAATTTATCAAATGGAAAACGGGGCAGCTTTACAACAATATAGTCAAGGGCAGGTTCAAAAGAAGCAAACGTTGTTGCCGTAATCGGATTTTTAATTTCATCCAGATCATACCCGAGTGCTACTTTCGCCGCGATTCTTGCAATTGGGTATCCCGTCGCTTTCGATGCAAGTGCCGAAGAACGGCTTACTCTCGGATTCACTTCAATAATGCAGTATTCATTCGTCTCGGGATGAAGGGCGAACTGAATGTTGCATCCTCCCACAACGTCCAGTGCACGGATCACTTTTAATGAAGCGTCACGAAGGAGCTGATACTGCACATCTGAAAGCGTCTGTGACGGCGCCACAACGATGGAATCTCCAGTATGAACCCCTACCGGATCCATATTTTCCATGTTGCACACGATCGTACACGTGTCATTCGTATCCCTCATCACTTCATATTCGACTTCTTTCCAGCCTTTGATGCTTTTTTCCACCAGCACCTGATTGATTGGACTTAGCGTCAGCCCCCGCTTAAGGACCTTTTCGTATTCCTCATCACTCGAGGCAAACCCTCCTCCTGCACCTCCCAGGGTATAGGCTGGACGGATAATAACCGGATAGCCTGATTCCTTCACGAACTGCCGTCCTTCTTCCAGAGACGCGACAATGGAAGATTCAGGAATGGGCTCACCAATGTCCATCATCAACTGCCGGAACTTCTCCCGGTCCTCACCTTTCTGAATGGCTTCTACACTTGTTCCGAGAAGGGTAACTCCGTATTTTGCGAGAATACCCTTTTCATAGAGTTCAACGGTAAGGTTCAGTCCGGTCTGACCACCCAGTGTGCCGATGAGTCCGTCCGGCTTCTCTTTTTGAATAACAGCTTCCACACTTCCGGCGGTGAGCGGTTCCATGTAGAGTTTGTCAGCAACCGTCTCATCCGTCATGATTGTAGCGGGGTTGTTATTCACGAGAATCACTTCAACCCCTTCTTCTTTTAAAGATAAACAGGCCTGCGTTCCTGCATAGTCAAATTCGGCAGCCTGACCGATAACAATCGGACCAGACCCGAGTACAAGCACTTTGTTTACCCCCTGAACCTTAGGCATACAATTTCCCTCCTGCTGCAACTGTCTGCTTTATAAAGTCATCAAAAAGGTAATCCGTATCACTTGGTCCCGGATGGGCCTCAGGATGAAACTGGACACTTTGTACTGGAAGAGTGTTGTGACGAATCCCTTCCACTGTCCCGTCGTTCACATTTTTGTACGTCACGTGAAAGTCTGACGGCAGGTAATCGTTCTTTACAACGTAGCCATGGTTCTGAGAAGTCATCCTCACTTTTCCGGAAACCATCTCCTTGACCGGATGGTTACTCCCCCGGTGACCGTTCAGCTGTTTTTCTGTGCTCCCGCCATAGGCAAGGGCGATCAGCTGGTGTCCAAAACAGATCCCAAAAGCCGGCCAGCTTTCGGATATCTTCTTAATTTGAGTGAAATACGGTTCCAGCGCTTTTGGGTCGCCGGGGCCGTTACTGAAAACAACAGCATCAGGGCAAAGCTCCTTCATTTCATTTAAAGTGGTTGTAAATGGAACAACCGTTACTTTACATCCCCTTTTAAGCAGGGAATCGAGAATTGATTTTTTGTAACCGTAATCCATCATCACCACATGAGGATTTCCTTCTCCGTATGTTTTTGCCGAGGTTACAGAGACCTGATGGACGAGACTCAGGGAATTTTCCGTCTTCCATGGGTGCGATAAAGAAGCAGTATCGGATATGATGCCTGTGACCGTATTGTGCTGTCGGATCGTTTTGACAAGAGCCCGGGTATCAATCCCGCTCAACCCCGGGATTTCCCACTTCATTAACAACGTTGAAAAAGAACCTTCGGGATCCCACATTTCACCGGTAACAATTCCAGCCACGGCTGGCCTCGTGCTTTCATTTGCCGTTTCAAGCAGGCCGTAATTTCCTACCATCGGATAGCAGAATGTAAGAACCTGTCCTGCATAGGAAGGGTCTGTGAGCGTCTCCTGATAACCGGTCATGCTTGTGGTGAATACGACTTCCCCTGCCTGTTTGCCCGTGGCACCAAGCAGTTCACCTTCAAACACCTCTCCTGTACTTAAGTGTAGATAACCTTTTGTCACAGCTTCACCCCTCCTTTCTCCTCAATGGCTGTGAGTATGTTTTCCAGCACACCAACCACTTCGTCGATTTCCTCTTTCTTCGTTGTTAATGGTGGCAGGAGCCGTACAACATTCGCTCCTGCTGTCAGAATAAGCACGCCCTTCTCGAGAGCTTTTATGACAATTTCTTTTGCCGGGCATGAGACTTCCATTCCCGCCAAAAAACCTTTCCCTCTTACAGATTGGACGAGAGAGAATTGACTCTCCAGTCTTTTAAGCTGTGAAAATAAGTAATCGGACTGCACCTCTGCGTTTTTAATGACGTTGTTATCCAGGATTTCCTTCAGTGTAGCGAGCCCTGCTGTTGAAGCGAGGGGATTCCCTCCGAATGTAGTACCATGTGATCCCGGCGTAAAAGAAGCCGCGGCATCTTTCCCTGCAATAACCGCTCCAATAGGAAAGCCCGACCCAAGTCCCTTTGCAAGAGTCATGACGTCCGGGGTAATGCCGTAATGCTCATAGGCAAACAGTTTTCCTGTACGCCCCACGCCTGTCTGAACTTCATCTACAATCAGAAGGATATCATTTTGTTTACAAATTCCTTCAAGCTGCCGGACCCACTCGGTATCTGCGGGTACAATGCCTCCTTCACCCTGAACCAGCTCCAGAAGAACGGCACACGGGCGTTTTGCTGCAATAGCATCGAGGGCAGCAGTGTCGTTAAACTCCAAATGTTGAAAGCCCTCTGGTAAAGGATCAAATCCTGCTTTCACATGACTTTGTCCGGTTGCCGTAAGAGTGGCAAGCGTTCTTCCGTGAAAAGACTGCGCGAACGTGACGACTTCATGTGTATTTTTCTGTCCTTTGTCTGCTGCATATTTCCTTGCCAGTTTAATTGCCGCTTCATTGGCTTCAGCCCCGCTGTTGCAAAAGAATACCTGGTCACCGAAAGAATGACGGGTGAGCGCTTCTGCAAGTTGTTTCTGAGCAGGAATGTGGTATAAATTCGAACAGTGCCACAGGCTTTCAAGCTGGTTTTCTACTGCTTCTTTCACCGCGTCAGGCACATGTCCCAAATTGCACACAGCAATTCCTGACGTGTAATCAAGATATTTTTTTCCGTCTGCATCCCAGACAGAGGATCCTTTTCCTTTCACAATCTCTATCGGGAAGCGCTGATAGTTCTGCATGATGTTATCCAACACGGTACCCCTCTTTATCTGCTGTAATTTTTGTTCCAATCTCTTTTCCTTGTAAAAAATCCGGGAGGCTTGATGCATTCATACCGTTTACAATTCCTACACGGGTTACTCCCGAGGACAGTCCGTCAAGTGCGGACCGGACTTTGGGAATCATACCTCCTGTAATCCATTTATCTTGAATAAACGATTCCGCTTCTGTTTGTGTCATTTCATGAACCGTTTTTGTCTGTCCGTTTTCTTCTATATAAATACCGGCAATATCACTGATAAAACAAAGCTCTGCATTCAGTGCACCAGCCACGGCAGCTGCAGCCACATCACCGTTGATGTTGTAGGTTGTACCCTCTCCGTCGCCGCCAACAGGGGAAATAACAGGAACCATTCCCTCTGAGGCAATAAGATCAATGAGGGCTGTTTTGACTTTGGTTACCTTCCCTACAAGACCGAGAGCACTCTCTTTGTACATCGGTTCTGTTGTAAAAAGACAACCGTCAACTCCACTGAAACCGAACGCATTGGCTCCGGCTTTTTGGAGAGAGGAAACGAGTTTTTTATTCACAGACCCGCTGAGAACCATTTCCACAACCTCAAGGACTCCCTCAGAGGTGACCCTCATTCCGTCTGTAAATGTTGTCGGCACGCCCTGCTTCTCAAGCAGCTCTGAAATGAGGGGACCGCCGCCGTGAACAATTACAGGCTGCCACTCTTCAGTATGCTGAAGGTCTGCAATGGTTTCATAAAAACCATCTGGGAGCCGGTTAAGGACACTGCCTCCACACTTAATAACAACGTACTTTTTCATCACAGTACCTCCTTACGTCCGGTATGACGCATTTATTTTGACATAGTCGTAAGTAAGGTCGCATCCCCAGGCTTTCGCTTCTCCCTCTCCCTGACCGAGGTGAGCGTGAATGCTGATTGTATCGTTATTCAGGTATTCCTTTGCCGCACCTTCATCAAATGGAAGAGGAAGCCCCTGGGCAACGACCGGAACAGGTCCGAGAAAGACATCCACTTTTTCAGGTATAACAGGTTCGTTACTGTATCCGATGGCACAAACGATACGCCCCCAGTTCGGATCACTCCCAAAGACAGCGGTTTTTACAAGATTGGAAGAAATAATCGCCTTCCCGATCCTTTTCGCTCCCGCATCTGACTCTGCACCTGTCACCGATACTTCAATGAGCTTTGTAGCCCCTTCGCCGTCTTTTGCAATGGATTTGGCAAGACTCTCACACAGGGTTTGAAGTGCTTCACAAAACTCCGCCCACTGTGGATGCCCTTCGTGAAGGGTATGATTACCGGCGTGGCCGTTCGCCATGAGGAGGACCATATCGTTCGTGCTCGAGTCTCCGTCAACGGTAATCATGTTAAATGTACGGTCAATCGCTTCTTTCAAGGCGTTTTGGAGGCTCTCCCAGGCTACTTCTGCGTCTGTAGTCAGAAAAGCGAGCATCGTTGCCATATTCGGATCGATCATCCCCGACCCTTTTGCCGCGCCGCCAATGGTGACGGTTTTCCCGTCGATAACAAGCTCAACGGAGGCGGTTTTTTCACATGTATCTGTTGTGAGAATGGCTTTTTCAAACCGGTTTGTTCCCTCGTTTTCTTCATCATAAAACGCTGTAAGGCCCTGGCTGATTTTCTCAACCGGCAGAGGAACTCCGATCACACCTGTGGAGGCAACTGCTGCATGTTCCGGGGCAATCCCGACGGTTTGGGCAAATTGGGAACGCATATCATAGGCGTCTTGTAACCCCTTTTCTCCCGTACACGCATTGGCTACACCGGAGTTTACGAGTACACCTTGAATTTTGTGATCTGTGAAAATACTTTCCTTCGTTACTTTTAAAGGCGGTGCCTGAAACTGGTTGGTCGTGTAAACAGCCGCAGCAGTTGCAGGCGTATCAGAAATCAGCCAGCCCAGGTCAAGCTTTTTTCTCCGGATGCCGCAGTGAACGCCGCCTGCCCGGTAACCTGCGGGAGTGGTTACGCCTCCGGCAGAATTAATTTTGCAGATCGGTTTACTTGTGATTGTTTTCATTTTTGCACCACCTTTTTAATTTTTACTATTGTATAAGTCATTGATGGAAGATGTTTATGCTGCATCCACCCCTTATCTTTTTGAGGTGGTACCGGTGAGCCTCATGCTACGAAAGGCCACTGGAAAAGTCCATTAGTTTGGAAAAGTAAGGTGTTGATTTCCGCTCATCGCGCTCCTTTTCTGTTTGCGGTTCGAGCCTCAGCGCTTTGCGCTTCCGAGGTCTCCCCGGAACTCGCTCTTACCGCAGGAGTGTCGAGCATTCGCTTCAATAAACACTTTTTTTATAACGGCATTGACCTTTAGCACATCAGAGAATTTAACTCACTTTATTTTGCAATCAAAGCTCTAAAGTGGTGACGTTATTATCAGACTTTGATTTTTTCAGTGGATTCCTCCGCATTGCGGGGTCTTATCAAGGCCCGAAAACTGCAGGAGCCTCGTTCGCTCCTTTTTGTTTAAGGATAGACCGGCACTTGCCCAAGACCGGCTGTTTCTTCCCATCCGTTCATTACGTTGACATTTTGGATGGCCTGGCCGGCGGCACCTTTTCCAAGGTTGTCGATAGCGGATACGATGGTCAGCCTGCCTGTGCGTTTATCGGAATAAAAGCCGATGTCACAGAAGTTACTTCCGTAAACTTCTTTCGTTGCCGGAATCTTGCCTTCAGGTCTGATGCGAACGAAAGGATCGTTTTTATAAAAGTCTTCGTAATAGCTGATTAGGTCTTTAGTAGTCTGGTATTCTTTCATTTCCACGCTGATTGTACAAAGGAGTCCCCGCGTCATAGGAACAAGATGCGGTGTGAAGGTGACTGTGACCTCCTCCTCACTTACCGTGTTCAAAAACTGCTCAATTTCCGGAATGTGCTGATGGGTGCCCGGTTTGTACGCCTTGAGGCTTTCATTTGTTTCGGAAAAGTGGGTGTTCAGCGACATTCCTCTTCCAGCTCCCGAAACGCCAGACTTCCCGTCGATTACGATTCCGCCTTCCTTAGCCCAGTTCGTTTTAAACAGAGGCATTAAGGCAAGAAGCGTCGCTGTCGGGTAGCATCCCGGGTTTGAAATGAGGGACGTTTCTTTAATCTCTTTCCGGTAGATCTCTGTGAGACCGTAGGTGGCTTTCTTTTGTACACTTTTTTCAGGTGGTGATTTTTTATACCACGTTTCATAAAGCCCATCCCCGGTAAGTCTGAAATCACCTGAGAGATCCACGCATGTGATTCCTTTATCGAGACACCCGGACACAAGATCCTTACTTACACCCGCTGGCGTTGCAAAGAAAACAAGGTCTGTTTCCTCACCAAGAGTATGTATATCGTATTCATCCATTGTATGAGAATAAATATCTTGCAGATGTGGATAGGCATCTTGTATCAGTGTCCCGGACTGAGACTTGGATATTACAGAATTCAACTGTATTGACGGGTGTTGTTTCAGTAATCGGATTAATTCGACGGCACCGTACCCCGTTCCGCCCACAATCGCTGCATTCATTTTGATCGTGCTCCCTTCAACTTGAATAATTAATTATTATACTTGCGGTTCTATTTTTATGCAATACCTTTTTAGAAAAAGTTTTGAAAAAAAGTACGGGGTCTGTCCCCGCACAATTATGTGTAAGATTGTGGGATTGGGAGGAGTGTCAAACAGGTGGTTAATGGACGAGGAGTCAGGGTGATTTGAGGCGGTTCTGAAAAATATCCTCATGATTATCGGGGCTTTGTGTTCTATGGATTTTGATTTGTATAAAAAAATACAATATGACTAAAAATCAGTTTTTCCACTACACGATAATTTCGGAGTTAATTGGCATTTTTGTTTTGCCGGCTTTTCTGCAGGCTATTAACGCGCCGCCATTAGCAGATGAATTACGCCGACTGTTCGGGGAACCTGGGTTTGGTACTGTCATTCTTTTGGGAATCGTTCCCGGCATTCTAACACTGATGTTTTACTGGATGTATAAGAAATATGTCGTTGATTTAGTTCTTTCTCTATGAAAGTGATAGAGATGACAAGAAGTTCCCTCAGCCTCCTATTCTACTGCAGGCTGCGAAATCATAAAAAAACAGACGCATCAGCTGCGCCTGTTTTTTTGTATTAATCTTCTTTTCCGATCAAATAGTCAACGCCTTCACTGTAACGGTTACCGGCGTTCCAAAGGAGGAATTCATCCACGCCGTTTTCGTACAGCGCTTTAATCTGTGCCTCCACTTCGGCAGCACGGTATGGAATGTAGTTGCCCGATCCAAGGTAGGATGCTGTAAAGTCCTGAAGCCACGGACGGGAAACAGGCGGCTCTTCCAGTTCAGCAAGCTTTTCATTCTCGATTTTAATGTACTCTGTCACCAGTTCATACGGGTACAGGTCCGGTTTGTCGAGTCCGAAATGGGCTGTCCAGTGACTCGGATAAATCATAGAGGAAATCACGTCCACATTCTCTGAAATACGCGTGAAGTTCTGGCCGATTCCCGGAGCCTCAGGCAGCGTTGCCGTGTAACCGAAAATGTCAACGGATACATCCACATCATAAGGAGCAAGACGTTCCCTCGCGTAAGCTACAAAATCAGTCACGGCATCAACACGGCGCTGCACATTGTCCCCTTCACTGTCTTTATAATCCCCTACTTCATAATTCAGCTCTTCGTCCCGGCGTTCAAACCCTTCCGGATAACGGACATAGTCAAATTGGATCTCCTGAAAACCCATTTCCGCAGCCTTGATGGCGATATCAATATTATAGTCCCAAACCTCTTTGAGGAACGGGTTCACGAACGCTTCGCCACGGCCGTTTTTCCACACTTCGCCGCTGTCTGTCGTAAATGACCACTCCGGTTTTTCTTCAGCAAGCAAGGTATCCTTAAATACTACCACCCGTGCAATCGGATACACCTCATGCTCTTCAAGACGGCTCATCATTCCTTCAGGATCACTGATGAAGGGGCGGCTGATGTCATAAAAGGGATCGTCCTCTTCAGGCTTATACGTTAGAAATCCATCATCATCTTTAATATCGATGACCATGGAATTTAAATCCGTTGTATCCATCAGGTCAAGGAGTGACTCCATGCGCGCACCGCCGGCTGAATGAGCGGTTACAAAAATCCCCCGGACGGCATCCGGATACTCGAATGTATAGCCCGAATCAAACGAAAAACGCGCCACACGATCCGGCCACTCCCGGACCTCAAGGGCGTTTGCCTTCTCGCCGTGAACGTTCATCGACACCGTTTCTTCTTCTGCAGAAGCTTGTCCTGATACCATGAACAAAGACACCCCTGCCACAAGCGCTGCTACCGTACTTTTACCGAATTTCCCCATTTTTTCACTACCTTTTCTGCCGAGTTATGTAGGCCACTATTTCCTTTATTTTATCCTATTGCCTACATTATACAACGAATTCCAGTGAAACCCAACGACATTTCCCGGCGGATTTTGTCGCATTTTCGCCAGTTCAAGGGATTGTCATTCACCCTAGCTGTGTTTTTCCTTTATAATAGAAACATATTGTCCGAAACGAGACTAAATTTGAGGTGGAACTGTTTATGCATCGCAACTTACGATCCTTTATCGATCAGTTAAAAAAAGAAAACGACCTTGTGGAAATCCACGCCGAAGTCGATCCTTATCTTGAAATTCCCGAAATTCACCGGCGCGTGATTGACGAACAGGGCCCGGCCCTTCTTTTCACAAACGTCAAAGGAAGCACTACGCCTGTTGTCACAAACCTGTTTGGAACCGTTAAACGCGTCGATATGGCCTTTGGCCCAAAGCCTGAAGCCTTTGTTAAACAAGCCGTAGGTGCACTGGATAAACTGATGCCCCCAACCCTCGGCTCACTTTGGAACGAGAAAAATCTGTTTACAGATGTATTAAAAATGGGAACAAAAGGCGTCAGCCAGTCAAAAGCACCCGTCATGGAGCACCATACAACCGATGTAAACATGAAAGAACTCCCGGCCCTTACAGGCTGGCACCATGACAGCAATCCGTTTGTGACCCTTCCCCTTGTGTACACAGAGCACCCGGATCATAACGAACATAACCTGGGCATGTACCGGATTGAAATTAAAGAAGCCAAAAAGACCGGCATGCACTGGCAGATTCATAAAGGTGGCGGCTTCCATCACAGTGTTGCCGAAGAAAAAAATCAGGCACTTCCCGTTTCCCTTTTTGTAGGGGGACCGCCGGCACTGATCGTTTCTGCGATCGCACCGCTGCCTGAAGCTGTGCCTGAACTGATGTTTTCATCTCTTCTTATGGGTGAAAAATTAAACGTAGTGAATGTGGACAACCATCCGCACCCGATTATCGCTGAAGCAGAATTCGCTTTTGCCGGAGAAGTTCCTCCACACGTGAGAGAACCTGAAGGGCCGTTCGGTGACCACTACGGCTACTATTCTCTGGAGCATGACTTCCCGGTATTTAACGTAAAGCAGATGTGGAAGCGGAAAGATGCCATTTATCCGGCCACAGTCGTTGGTAAGCCGCGCCAGGAAGACTACTTTATCGGAGAGTACCTCCAGCGCCTTATGAGCCCGATCTTCCCGGTTGTCATGAACGGGGTAAAAGATCTGTGGACTTACGGGGAAACAGGTTTCCACTCCCTTGCCGGAGCCGTTGTCCGTGAAAGCTACTATAAAGAGGGCCTTGCCCACGCCCTGAGAATCATGGGTGAGGGCCAGCTGACCCTTACGAAATTCCTGATGGTGACGAATAAACCGGTGGACCTCTCCAACTTCCCTGAACTTCTGGAAGCTGTGCTTGAGCGTTTCCAGCCGGAGCGCGACCTTCTTATTTTAAACGACACGTCCATGGATACTCTTGATTACACCGGACGTAAGTTTAATGTAGGTAGTAAAGCGATTATGACCGGACTCGGGGAGCCGGTCAGGGAACTTGCCCGTACGTATGAAGGCGGCTCCATTCCGGGGGCAAAAGACGTAACGCCTTACTGTGGCGGCTGTCTCGTCATAAGCGGTCCGTCCTTTGAAGAAGATCCTGAATTTGGAGATGCCCTTGTAAAGCATGCCGGCACACAGCTGAAAGACTGGCAGCTCGTCTTCCTAGTCGATGACACTCGCATCACAGAATCCCAGCAAGCGATGCTCTGGACGACGTTTACCCGTTTCGATCCGGCCTACGACCTTTATGCGGACCGTGATATTGTCCGGAACAACATCCGCTACAAAGGACCGGTCATCATCGACGCCCGGATGAAGCCATTCTATCCTGACGAAGTGGAAACACGGGAAGACATTGACCAGCTTGTTACCGACCGCTGGAAAGAATATTTCCCCGGATAACCCAAAAAGCACTGGACCGGGAGGAACGCTCTGATGCTACAAGCACGGAACCGGCTTGTAACAGACAAAAACTCGAATGGAAAAGCCTGACCCGCAACCGGGTCAGGCTTTTTCGCTGGCATTTGGGTAGTGCTCCGGCGCTTAAACAGGTTCGGAGCGGCTTTAAACAGCTTATGCATGGATTTAAACAGGTTCCGCTGCACTTTCAACAGATTGCCCGCCGCATTAAACAGGTTCATTCCCCTTTTAAACAGGTTAGCCCTTTTTCCTCCCGAATTCCAAGGAATATTATGTTAAAATGTATGCAGAAATAAGCAGGTCCCACCTTTGTAAACTGACAGGAAAATAAAATAAAGCGGAGGTTTGCTTTGAAAAATAACAAAACCGCACTAATGATCTCTATTTTGGTATTAACAGGCTTCCCGGTTTTCTTCCTCTTTGTATCATTGTTTACAGGGCAATGGAGTTATCTTGCCTGGAGTATTCCACCTTCTTTTCTTGCTGGATTCACCGGCCTGATGGTTACTCTGAACCAAATAAAAAAAGGCACTCAATGATCCCTCTCCTATTTCGTTATAAGTCCTTTTTGACATGAACTGCACCTAAGAAGGAGAGCTCAGAGCCATCTGGGCTTGCTTTTCTGTTCACTATTTACTTGGCCCCGAAAAATGCACAGTGTAACCGCTACAGCAAACGAATCGTAATGAACCGTTTAAATGAAAAATCACCCTAAAAGGAGTGAACGCCTTGGAACTTTGGGATATCTATAATAAAGACAGAAGCCTGACAGGCAGGAAAAAGCAGCGTGGGGATCTATTTGAAGCCAACGCTTATCATCTAGTGGTGCATGTATGTATTTTTAACGAACGTGGCGAGATGTTAATTCAACAACGACAGGCAGATAAAAGCGGATGGCCCGGGATGTGGGACGTAAGTGTTGGCGGAAGCGCATTGGCCGGGGAAACAAGCCAGGAAGCCGCAGAAAGAGAGACGAAAGAAGAACTTGGGTATACACTATCTCTAAAGGATCACCGCCCCTGTCTTACAGTCAACTTTGAAGCCGGGTTTGATGATTATTTCCTTTTGGAAAAAAACATTCAAATCGACTCACTGCCAATGCCGACAGAAGAAGTGAACCAAGTGAAATGGGCGTCAAAACACGAAGTTTTGTCCATGATTGACGAAGGGGTTTTTATCCCTTATCACAAAAATCTGATTAAACTATTTTATGATATGAGAGGCCTGATTGGTGCTCATACTAAAAGGTGAAAACAATTTTTTCTTCATCATGCCTGAAAGAGTGCAGAATTAGAATTAATTCAGTCATATTCCCCTGGGACGGCTCATATGATTACTACAGTGACCATTCTTTCAGAGGAGTGAATCCATTCAAAGACAAAATCACCCTGCTTACATCAGAGTTGAATTCGCTCTTAAACAAGCTTTATGAACATAATAAAACGTCCCAACAGGTAACTGAAGTATTGATTGCCAAAAACACGGTTCAGTTTATTTGGAAAAAGGTATTGACGCTTATCTCCCTTAAAGGGTTGTTTGCCTTCCTTCTCGTTTTCGTTCCAGGATCGGTTCTTTCCTTTATGACAGGGGTTTTTCATCCCCTGTGGAACTTACCCGCCCCAACCCTTTTCTTTGCAGCCCTCATTTTTCTGACTGTCTTCTTTTTTCTCATCAGAAAGATCGTCCTTTATGAAATGACCAGGCTGGACAGCCCGTTTTTTCACATCGGTCTTTATGAAAAACTCCGCCCTGCTGAATACCAGTCTCTTGTACCCCTTGCCAGACAGAAGGACTTTGTAAACAGGTTAAGAGAGGATCTTTTTCACGCCCTTAAGGAATCGCCTGACACACTTGAACCCCTATTGGAAGAAAAAAATACAGCGATTCGCCGCCTCCTTGTTCAGCTTGAGAGCACGGAAGAAAAGGTCCTTCTTTTTAAAGAAAAGTACGATCTCCTTCTTCAGTTTCTGTTTCAGCTAAAACGAAAGCTGAATCTTCTCGTAAACGACCGCTTTACACTGGACAGCATAAACTTCGGAACGAACTACTCGTTATATAAAGTAATTAATCAGCGTCTGATCTTTATCGATGCCTATGGCGTCAATAAAGCCGAGCTTGATGAAACGATTGATACTGCCGACACGAGCAGCCCCTTTGTTCAGGCACTCCATTACTCGTTTAAGGACCCTCTTATAAATGAACACATGATCAGCTGGAATCGAACGCTTCAGGACAATTCCGAGTGGGTTCTCTCTCTTCATCTTGACGAATCCAACCGGACGAGGTTTCTGGAGAATACGGACGTGGCAAGGCTGAACCTCGCAATCACACAGGAACTTCTGTGGATCTGCTGCGAACTCGTAAATAAATTTAAGCAAAAAGGATGATAAAAGGCCCGTAAACGTTCCTTTTATCATCCTTTTATTTGTCCAACGCTTTGTTGGCTTCTTCTTTCGCTTTTTCATTGTCTTTTTTCAGATCATGGATCATTGCGTCCATCATCTGGGATGATTGTGACTCAGCCAAAATAAGTCCCTCCTGCATACGGGTTGTCCTGTTCAGTGTATCCGGTTCTTTTTTACCATATACGCGGGATATGGAATTGGTGCATCTAGACGTGTCCTGTTGCTGTTTCTTTAAAGAGAAAAATGAGATATGAGTGAGAATTCAGCATAAATGAAAAAAAGAATCATGATATCTGTATGGAAATTCATCATAATCTGAATGAACAAGTCGTCCCGAAAAAACAGACTCCCGGATTTTACACCGGGAGTCTGTTTTCCACTTTTATTTATTCATCCATCCACTCCGGCTTGCCGAAGCCCTGGAACTCTTCATCGATTGTATTCGCAAAGGCTTCAGATTCAACAGCTTTTCGGAGATCCTCTGCAAATGGCTCGTCAAGTGAGTCGGTGTTCACAACCACACGGTTTCGGTAGTCATCGGGCATTTCCTCCAACGCCAGTGCATCAAGCAAATCCATTTCCGCTGCGAGAGCAAAGTTCCCGGGAACTGCTGCCAGGTCAACACTGTCTACAGCTCTCGGCAGCTGGGCAGCTTCAATCGCCTGGAACTGCAGGTTTTTCGGATTGTCTTCAACATCACGTTCCGAGACAGTTGTCGGTGTTGCATCATCACTTAGTGTGATGAGACCCTCGTCCTCAAGCATTAAGAAAACACGGGCCACATTGGTCGGGTCATTTGGAACGGCAATTTGCGTACCGTCTTCAATGTCATCAAGTGAGTCATATTCATCTGAATAAATCCCCATAGGTGCCGTTGGAACAACAATCACTTCAGAGAGATCAAGTCCGTTGTCCTCTGCGAAAGTTTCCATATATATCTTATGCTGAAACAGGTTTGCGTCGATGTCGCCGTTTGCAAGAGACAAGTTTGGCTGAACGTAATCACTGAATTCCACTACATCAACCGAATAGCCTAACTCCTCCAGTGATGGTTTGATGGCTTTTTCCACCATATCGCTGTACGGCCCTGCAGTCGCACCGATTTTCAGTTCTTTTTTCTCTTCTCCGCCTGCTTCACTCTCTCCTCCGGAACATGCTGCAAGTACGCTTAATCCAAATCCTAATCCTAAAAGTGCTGCTTTTTTCATCGTATCATTTCCCCTTATGTTAGTTTTTAAAATTCCTGCTCAAATATTATGATTTTTTATCCACTACCCGGGCCATCCGGTCGCCGGCAAATTGAATAAGCTGAACGAGACAGATCAACACCACAACAGTGGTGAGCATCACGGTGTTGTCATAACGGTAATACCCGAACCGGATTGCCAGGTCACCGATTCCCCCGCCTCCGACAATACCTGCCATGGCAGAGTAGCCGATTAAGCTCACTGTCGTAATTGTCACGCCTTTAATCATCGCCGGCTTCGCTTCGGATAAAATAACGTCCTTGATGATCATCCACGGAGTGGCACCGGCTGCGATCGCCGCTTCGATTACCCCTTTTTCAATATCCCGGATGGATGATTCTACGATCCGGGCAAAAAACGGTATCGCTGCGACTGACAGAGAAACAGACGCTGCAGTAGGACCGATCGTCGTTCCCGTGATCCATTTGGTAAACGGCAGTAATGCCACAAGCAGAATAATAAATGGAATAGAGCGGATTAAGTTAACCACCACATCCACGATCGATTTGAGTATCGGGTTTTCCAAAAACAGATCCTTTTCAGTAACAAATAATAAAATGCCGAGTGGCAGGCCGAACAGTATTGCCACAAACAAGGCGATCGCAACCATATAGACCGTTTCAAAGAAAGCTTTGTTCAACTCAGGCAAGAGCTCGATGATGGCTTCCATGCTGAATCACCTCCGTTGACTGGGTTCTGTTTTTCAAATACTCAATCGTTTTTACGACTTCGCCAGGCTCCCCTTTAATCTCCATAATGAACGTCCCAAGAGGCCTGTCCTGAATGTATTCGATATTTCCGTGAAGGAAGTTGCCTTTAACCTGAAATTGCTGAAGAGCATCTGACACGATGGACTCTTCCGCTGCTTCTCCCTGGAATTTTACTTTTACAATCGTTCCTTCACATCGGTCGATTAATGGCTGTGGAAGATCAAACTGAATAATCGTTTTAATAAAGTCCTGTGTTAGCGCTTCTTTTGGTGACGCGAAGATGTCATACACAGGTCCTTGTTCAATCACCTGCCCGTCCTGCATCACAGCCATCCGGTCACAAATGTCCTTCACCACTTCCATTTCGTGTGTAATAAGAACAATCGTTAGGCCAAGCTTTTTGTTAATATCCTTTAGCAGGTTAAGTATGGATTTCGTCGTACTCGGATCGAGTGCTGACGTCGCTTCATCACATAAAAGAACTTTAGGGTCATTGGCCAGGGCCCTTGCAATGCCGACCCGCTGTTTCTGTCCCCCGCTCAGCTGGGCAGGGTATTGATCTTTTTTGTCATAAAGACCCACAAGAGTGAGGAGATCATCGACTCTTTTACTTGCTTCGCTCCCGGATTTCCCCGCCGCTTTTAAGGCAAACGCTACATTGTCATGAACGGTTTTGGAGCTGATCAGGTAAAAGTGCTGAAAGATCATCCCTATTTTCTGCCGCGCTTCCCTCAGTCCTTTTTTGTCCAGTGACAAAAGCTCTGTTCCATCCACTTTAATCGATCCCGATGTCGGTTTCTCCATCAGGTTAATACACCGGAGAAGGGAACTTTTCCCGGCACCGGAGTAGCCGACGATGCCAAACACTTCCCCCTTTTTTATGTGAAGGGACACATCGTCAACTCCGATTACTGTACTCTTTTTTGTCTTGTATTCTTTCACCAGGTGGTCAATCTCGATCACGATGACCTCTCCTTTCTTTAATAACAGTCCTTACCGGAGTATAACGGTAGTTTTACTCCAACCAATTGTGAAATAATAAACATTCAGGAAAACAGAATAACCTCTTTCATCTGAAAGAGGTCATGGACACGTTCATGTCTTATCTTCCAGAATCTACATTCTGCAGGAAGTGGCACCGTTCCATCATGGAGGTTGCCGGACGTCATAGGGCCTGATCCCTCAGTCACTCTCGATAAGGAGTATGAAATTATTATTTTATAATAAAGAAAAGTTGGACAATTGTCAATAATCTTCTTTCAAAGTTGCTTCAACCTCAAATATCGTTTAAAAAAGATTCACAAGATCCTCAGGTACTACATTTAGCTTTCTTTTTTTCATATCCTCTATAGAAATCCATAGAAGCTTGAACATTTCCCCGTTACTTTCCACACCTTCAAAGGACTCTTTATCGTAATACGCGGGATCCGTGAACGCCGCATCATACACCTGGACGATCTCGTGACCCGTCTTACCGTTAAAGGTAAAGATGTTTTCAATCGTTCCAAGGTATGTAACGCCTTTGACCGAAGTCCCGAGCTCTTCTTTTACTTCCCGTACGACTGCATCCTCACTCTTTTCCCCGTGATCGATGCCTCCGCCGACGGGGCGGTAAAAATACTCATCCTTTACATAGTCATAACCTTCAGCGACTAAAATGCTGCCGTTATTTGAAAACACACAGACAGCCAGCGTCCTGATCTCGTTTTCTCTCATATGACTTCCCCCTTTTACCACTGACCATGAAACATCATCCGTTCCATGACCGCTACGAAAAGTGTTGTAATGATATTTACGGTAATGATTACAATAAGTAATGTTTTTACCTGACGCGTGTAGCGTTTCAAAGCGTAGTAAACAATCGGGACTTCAACTAAAACCGTCAGCCCAAGGTAGCCGAGCAAAATAATATAGTAAGGACCGGATGTGGCTGCCATGTTCCAAGCAATGCCCCATTCACCGCTGTAGATAAGGAAATTCCCGGCCCTCACGGCATACGGCAGGATAAATGATACGAAGTTTGCCAGTACGACCGCTCCAATTCCTATGACGAGTACCCGGACTGATTTTACCAGTCTCCCAAATAGAAAAATCCCGGTTATTTCAATAACGAGCGTAAGGGCAATCGCGACCGGCAAAAGCGTCCGGGGACTGTCCGTTACCCACTGCCATGACGAATTGGCAAACGCCGGTGATGAAAAAACAATTAAGACAAGGATTACTGCAGCTACACTTACGGGTACTTTCTTTTTCACCACGGTTTCTCCATTCTTTTACTGTGTTCTATTTTATATCGATGTCGTACTCCATACGCTTCGCTGTCGTCTTCGCCACTTCAGCACCAAGAATCCTCGTGATGATGTGAAAGCTCATATTAATGCCCGCAGATATTCCTGCAGATGTGAGAATTCGTCCTTCGTCCACGAATTTGACGTTTTCTTTAACCGTTAAATCCGGAAACTCGCGGCCCAGCCGCTCCAGGCTTCCCCAGTGGGTAGTGGCAGCTCTCCCCTTTAACAGCCCCGCCTTAGCCAGTAAAAAAGAGCCGGTACATACACTTGTCATGAGGTCCACCTTTTCGTTCTGTTCAGCAATCCATTCGATGACTCGTTCGTTATGGAATTCAATCTCCCGTGCTCCCCAGCCGCCGGGAACGATAAGAATATCCAAATCCGGTGCGTCATTAAAACTATAGTCAGGAACAACCTTCAATCCGTTTCTTGCCTTCACGGGCTCCCCCGTTTCAGAGACCGTGCTGACCTGAAACGGCTGAGTGCCGTCTTTATTTACAGTTACGGAAAACACTTCGAACGGCCCGGCAAAATCGAGAACCTCTGCTTCGTTAAACAAAAAGATTCCAACATTCCATTTGTTCTTTCTCATCGGATCGACTCCTCTCTAACCATTTAGATGGTACTGTTCTAGTTTAAATCCTTTTTAAACACAAAACTCACCTTTTCGTACCCCATCTTTTCTTCATAAAAGCGGTGGGCGTCTGTACGCTGCAGACCTGAAGAAAGGGCCACTGAAGCATACCCGTGCTCTTTTGCCCAGCCATGAACAAAGGTAAGCAGTTTCTCCCCCGCTCCCTTTGAACGTAAGTATTCATCCGTTACAAGATCACAGACCCACACAAACTTTCCATAATACAGTGTGGTCATCGGCTTAAAACCGGTAACAGCCGCAAGCTTTCCATCTGTTATAAGAGCAAACATCCTGTAGCGGTCATTCTTCATGGCATCCTGTACGAGTTCTATGTAATCCTGTTCATTCAGATGTGTACGCAGCTGGTTCATGACAGGATAAGCCCGGCGCACCTCTTCTTCTGTGACAAGCTCCTTAATCAAAATATTCAGCTCCCTTTATTCGTCTGCCCCTGGAAAACACGCCAGACACCCGTTACTCTAATTCCTCATCAGACAAGGTAGTTCCTTCTTTCCATGAGGAAACGGGTGCTAACCCGTTAAAAGGGGATTTTAAGCCGTTAATGATGCTGTTGAAGCCGTGAGAGCGAGCTGGGAAACCGTTAATCAGAGCTAATGTCTAATTCCCTCCTTACCGTTCAGTCAGGCGGGGAACTCATCCTTTCACGACACTGTTACGGACACAAAAACAACAAACAGGCTGGGACATAAAGAAAGTGTTTAGCCTGGAATCCGAACTATTCCCTGACATATCGAATGAACTATACGTAGACTCACGGGGGATTAAAAGAAGCCACTGGAAAAAGTTAAAGATCGAACTTCTTCAGTGCCTTCGATGAAAAGCCAAGGTGAGACCCCGCAGTGACGAGCGTTAACTTCATGAAAATGCGACGAGTTGCTTCGACGCAGACAGCTGCAAAGGTTAGCCGGCCGAGGAAGAAGCAGGGAAGCTGGAGGAGGGTAACTCGCTTCCCGCGGAAAACGAAGTATATTTCAGGAACGGTTTATCAGCGCCGCTTTGGTTTGTTCGGATTTTCGTTTGACTAACACACTTTTGTCCCAGCCTCTTTGCCAGTCCTATCACTTATCCTCTTTTTCCTTTACTGCAGCTAAAATTAGCACAACCATTAATGGAATAAAGAAATACCAGTGCATAAATACGTCTGCACCTGTCTCTCCCGTTTGAATATAATGATAAATACTGTTTATGACCATAGCTGCCGCAAAAATACCGATCAGAACTTTAAACACCCACATGGGTACAGGTCTCAGGATGTCTTTTAGCATAACGATAACTCCTTTTTTTACAAGTGCGTTTATTTTATCATATCCCCGGATAATCAGGCATTCCGGTCTGGACATTAGGACAGATATTGTATACACCTCTGCCCATACTAATAATTAAATGTTGACATCCCCCCCTAGTCATCCGTATAATCTATAACAATATACTTCTTTAAGGAAGCCCGGATGTTTAAACTTTTTACAGAGTGTTAAATAAATAGAAAAGGAGGTTTTGTATATGTCACGTGTAACGATGCAGGACATTTTGAATCATGAGATCACACAGAAATTTGTAAAGCGGTCGGGCCTTGCCCATGCAGTAGCGACGGCGGAATATGCGCTTAAACTTTCAAAAGTGCACAGAGTCAATCCCGACCTGGCCGTAAAAGCTGCTTTTCTTCACGATATCGGTCACTACACCTGGTACCGGAACGGAAAATGGGACTACTCTCTTTATAAAGAGAACGATATACACGCCATTAAAGGAGCCGAACGTGCCCACAAGCTCCTCATCCGTCTCGGGGAACACCCGGTTAACGCTAAGAAAATTGCTCTGGCTGTGCTCCTGCACACCGATTCGTACCTGCCGGAAGGCGAACTTCACCTGGATCCCCTTCAAAATGTCGTCGCCCTTGCGGACAAATGTGATGAAGAACCCGGCGGCAGCCATCATTACAAACAAATCTCTGATTACGATGCTTTCCAGCGTCTCGGAGAGCTCGATGAACAGATTGAAAAAGCGCTTGAAACAGATGAAAATGCTCAATCAGCCTCTGTGTCCTGATTGGGCATTAATTTTACACAACTTTACAACGAAAGATCCGTTGACGGTTTGAAGGCATCGTGCTACATTTTTAGTAAGAAAACATTCCTTTGTAAAAAGGGGAGTAGCGACCGGGAAACCGGTTAGCGAGTCGTCACTTCAGTGCGTTACGCACTCGGTTCGCTAAGCTTGTCTGCTTTCTATGAAACAATGAAAGCAAAAGTACGCAAGACCTTTTTATGAAATGAAAGTCTGAGGCTTTTTCAGGCTTGATTTCATAAGAAGGTCTGTTTTTATTTTACCGGGGCTTGTCCCTGAAAATAAAAGGAGAATGTTGATATGTTTCCATTTGTCTTGTTTGCTCTGGCTGCGGCTGTAACTGTGATTGCCGCTGTACGCTTATCCACCTACGCTGATGTGATCAGCGACCGTACCTCCCTCGGAGGAATGATGGTCGGAACCCTCCTCCTGGCAGGAGCCACGTCTCTCCCGGAAGTGACCACCAGTGCGACAGCCGTGTTTGTGGGAAGCCCGGATATTGCCGTAGGAAACGTACTGGGAAGCAATTTGTTTAACCTGATGATTCTCGCAAGCTTTGATATTCTGTACCGGAAAAAGAGACTTCTTGGAAACATTCACTCCGGACATCAGATGAGCGGATTTGTGAGCCTTGCCCTCACCGCCCTGGTGATGGTGATGATTCTCGCACCGACGGGCGTTACGATTTTAGGCATCGGCATTGAGATGTACCTGATGGTTTTCTTCTATGTTTACAGTCTGCGTAAAATGAACGAGCAGGAAAAAGCCATTCCTGAAATTGCGGCAGCAAATGAAGAAGGAGAAGAAGCCCTTCAGAAAACAACGAGCCACATTCCGTTGAAAAATGCCAAGATCGGATTTGCCATCAGTGCCGCTGTCATTTTCGTTGCAGGATCCCTTTTAACGATTGCAGGTGACCAGATCGCCACAATAACCGGACTGGAAGCAAGCTTTGTAGGGAGTTTCTTTATTGCAGCTGCCACTTCCCTTCCTGAAGTTGTCACTGTTCTTGTCGCTCTTCAGCTTGCCAACTACAACCTGGCTGTAGGGAACATTCTCGGGAGTAATGTTTTCAACATGATGATTCTCGTCGTGTCAGACCTCTTGTTCCGATCCGGCGCGATCCTCGGGGCCGTGAGTCCGGTCCTCGCCCTGACCGCTTTCTTCGCCATCGTCCTGAACCTGATCGTTCTCGGCCACATGGTCTATTTACGACAGAAGAGTCCGAACCGGTTTTACATTGTTCCGTCGGTTGTTCTTCTGATCGTGTATTTTGTGGCGAGTATTATGATGTTTTAACTATACCGCAAAAAATCCCCGGCTCTTTCTGATGGAGATGACGGGGATTTTCGTTTATTCGAGGGAAGACAGTGACTTTGGAAACGGCGGACTCCCTGTCATGCTATTTTTCAATTTCAAATTCATAAATTTCATCTTTTTCTATATCCCGGACCCTAACCATCCAATGGTCACTTTTTTCCTCCACATCGGTGACCGCCACAACATATCCTTCAGGTCTCTCAATCCATTCGAGAGCTTCTTTTACCGCAGGCTGGCTTTCCCTGTTTAACACTTCAACCAAAATGGCCTCGGATTGTCCGGGCTAGGAGGTGAGCACGTGGTCGTACTCAATTTTCACGTAGTCCCCTACTAAGACATCGTCACCGGCACCTGAAAAATTGATCGCTTCATAATCCTCTGAAACACCACCGGTTTCAGAGAAGTCCTGACTCCCGGGTGCTACAGCCAGGACGGTGTCGTCTTCTTTCTCAATGATATACGCTTCCATAAACATATAGGGATCTTCATCGTTTGTTCCGCATCCGGTTAAAGTAATGATTCCTGCGCAATAAACAATACGAACCATTTCATCTCTTTCCCCCTCCCCGTTGGCTGTACATTTACCTTACCACACCGAGTTTCCATACAAAGGTTGCTAAAACAAACCAGCTGTTCGAGAAGTAACGGGTTCACTTCAAAGGTGCAAACAAGGAATTCCCCCCTCACTTCATTGGTGGAAATAAATATATTCATCTTGTGATTTCAGTGTGATTTGCCTAAGTTTTTTTCCTTATTACAAATAGTTTGCTTCAAATCCTTTCAATTAGAAAAAAATGGTGTTGACTATTCAGTTGAACTGTATTACTTTAATATTAAGTTGAACTAAATAGTCGAACTGAATAGAGGGGTAAAAATATGAAACATAAATTATTGCCGCTGTCTGAAACCATGCATTATATTTTATTAGCTCTGCGTGAGCCTCTCCACGGCTATGCCGTAATGCAGAAGATAGAAGAAATAAGTAACGGTACCGTTATTTTAGCTGCTGGTACTTTATACGGTGCAATTGAAAACCTGAATAAACATGGCTGGATTGAACCAGTAGGAAATTCAGGCCGGAAAAAAATCTATAAGATTACTGCAGAAGGTAACGCCATTTTAAAAATGGAACAGGAACGGCTATTGCATATTTTATCTTTGTATGAAGGAAGTGAGTGAAATGAAGAAGTTTAAAGTATTTTTTGATATTGAAAAAGAGGAGCAATGGCTGAACGAGCAATTACAAAAAGGCTATCGCTGTACAAATATTAGCGGCCCGGGAATATACACTTTCGAAAAAACTGAAAAGAGATATGTTATGCGCCTTGATTATCAGGATTATTTATCCAAGGAAAAGTACGAGGATTACAAAGAGGTGTATGAGGATTTCGACTGGAAGGATATTAAGAGGCCCTGGTATAGCGGCATTCGATACTGGCAAAAAGAAAACGATGCTCAAAATGAAATCTTCTCTGATCGTCAGTCAAAGGGAAATTATTATCAAAGAATAATGGGTTATTCGTTTTGGCTCGGTACGCTCTGTTTGACTTTTTCTTTTATGCTCTACATGGACTCGGGTTTATTATATCATCAAGGTCTTTGGAGTATGGAAGGTTCATTATTCTGGAAAGCATTGTTATTTGAAACTCCCTTTGTCCTTTTAAAGCTGTCACCGGCAATTATGATTGTTCTTTTCGGTATAAGTTTCTATAAAGCATATGGAAAATATTCGATGTTAAAAGAAAGATAACACGTGGAGGTTAAGGGCTCATTTCTTAATAAGAAGGCATCTTAAGGAAATGACGATTGAGTTCATTGTGTTGTGTAAACATTGTGAAGTATTAAATTTAAAGTAACAGGATCCTTTTAGGTAAAGAATCAAAAAAAATTAAGGACATGGAATTCAAGCTCCATGTCTTTATTTAAAGTAAAAACTATTGTTATTGAAAATTGTGATAATTACTTACGTTGTCTGGTCTGCGATTTACGATTAACCTCACAAGTAAGCCAGGTGGCTGAGAGGCACCTGGCTTTTTTTACTCTTTATTCATTAAAGAACGGATCCGACTCCAGCATCTGAGGAGACAGGCTACCTAAAATACGTTTGTATACTTTCTGGTTCTCATCTACAAGGTACACCGTCGGCATTCCGACGATTTCAAACTGTTCTTTGACCTGGCCGTCTGTATCGACGAACACAGGGAGGGACTCCCAGCCGCTGAAATACTCCTTGAGGTCGGCATTGGTATCAATGTCCTTTAAATGAACCCCGACGATTTGCGTGTCAGCCAGTCCTCCCGCTTCCTTCATCTCTTTTAACCCCGCCCAGTGCTCCGTACATACTTCACACCAGGTGGTAAAAAAGATGACGACCGCTTTTTGTTCCCCAATAACATCATAAAGGTTCTCCTTTACACCCTGCGTGTCCGGCAACGTAAAGTTTACGATCTGGTTTCCTTCATGAACGCCTTCATCTGCAGCAACCATCGCCCGCTGGGACAACGCCCAGTCGTGCTGTGACTGACTGGCCCAGAAAGCTCCCGCTGCCAGGAGCAGACACGTAATTACAAGCGGCCACTGCCGAAATCGTTTAACAACCATACCCATTCCCCCTAAAAAAGACTTGTCTCCTATAAAGGTATGTCCATTTACGGAAAAAATGAATAGGATGATTTTTTTACAATAGAACAAGGGGTTAGTTTCATCACGGATTGGGAAAACCATGAACTAAGGAGGGATACTTATGTCAAAAGATCATAAACATGACGTTCACGAAAACCATCCTCACGAGCACAGCATCGCCTGCGGTCACACGAAAATCCGTCACGGTGACCACATTGACTACGTTCATAACGGCCATCTGCATCACGAACATAATGGGCACTGGGACGAGTGTACCATTCCCGTAAGCGAAACCAACCCTGATGACTGCAACAAAATCAGCTGCGGGTGTAATCATGAAGAGGACTGCGGTCACGAAATGGTTCCCCACGGCGATCACATGGACTATCTCGTAGACGGCCGCCTGCACCACGTCCACGGTGACCACTGCGACGACCACGGTCCTGTAGAAATCGTTAACTTAAAGTAGCTGGTAGGTAAAAGCCTCTTCCTAAAGGGGCTTTTTCTCATGACACAACTCCCCCACAATTTTACACAAAATCGTGCGGGGACAGTCCCCCACCGCTTTAGAGAACAAAAGAGGTTGACACAAAAGGTCGGTTTTACCTTTTGAGTCAACCTCAAAGCAATGAGCAGAGCTGCTGCCCTCTTTACAGAGCCCGGCAGGAGTGGGTTTCTCCTGCCGGGCGTGCAGCGTGCGGAGCTATTTGCCAATCTCCTTTGTCCTTTCGGGACATCCTTTTGATAAGGTTTATTCTGCTGCACTTTCCTTCTTGCTGAACTTATTGACGATCATGTTAATCGCTCCGTCACCTGTAACGTTAGTGGCAGTTCCGAAGCTGTCCTGAGCCATATAAAGAGCAATCATCAGACCGACTGCGGCTTCTGAGAAACCAAGCTGTGTGGTGAGCACTCCGAGTGCCGCCATAATCGCCCCGCCCGGCACACCCGGTGCTGCAATCATGATCACACCGAGCATCGCGATAACGGGAACCATCTGACCAAATGTCGGTACAGAGTATTCACCGAGAACACTCATGACAGCCACTGCTGTCGTCACGATCGTAATGACACTTCCGCTCAAGTGAATCGTGGCACAGAGCGGCACACCGAAGTTTGCCACTTCTTCACGGACATTATTTTTCTTCGCCTGGGCAAGCGTAACAGGAATGGTAGCCGCACTGCTCATCGTACCAAGTCCGGTAAAGTAAGCCGGGAGCATTGTCTTAAGAGCTCTGAACGGATTCTGTCCTGTTACTGCACCGGCTGTGATAAACTGAATCACGATCCATAGCCAGTGAGTTGAAATCGCCACGAGAAGCACGACACCAAAGACGCTCAGTGTGTTGAACACTTCCCCTTCTGCTGCAATTTCAACGAAGATACTCGCAATGTATACAGGTAAAAATGGAATGATAATTTTACGTATCACAAGATCGATAATGTTTTTACCTTCATCAATGACTTTCATAAGCGTCAGGCTGTTTGTTTTCGCAATCCCGATACCAAACAGGAATGCGGCTACAAGTGCGGTTACAACGCCCATCAGAGGTTCAATTTCAAACTGGAAGAACGGCTGAAGCCCTTCACCTTCTGCTACAGGAGCTTGTTCCGTCGAAAGCATAGGCACAATGGCAACGGCAATAAAGAAAGCCACCACACCAGCTAAAAACGTGGAGAGGTAGGCTGTTCCAACTGTCGTACCGACCATTCTGCCCGACTCGCCGCCAAGCTTTGAGACCCCTGCTGCGATAAAGAATAAAATGATAAATGGAATAACAAAATTAATAAATTGCCCGAACAATTCCTTGATTGTCACAAAAAGCTGCGTAACCCCATCGATATTCATAAGACCGATTAAAATACCGGCTGCGATACCGATGACGAGTTTGAGTATGAGCTTCATCTTTTTTTCCCCCTGTTCTTCTTGTTGTACATTGTCCATGACACACGGACAAGTGTCTTTCGATATGAACATGCCTTATATCTTGCCTTCTTTTTGGATAAAATGCAAGTAGTGAGCATAAAGTTTTATTTTTCTGATAATTAGTCCTGTTGCTTATTGACCAGAGGTTCGCTATAATAGCTTCAATACATACGATTGCGATGAGAAAGAAGAGTACGCTTTTCCATGCATTACCAGAGAGTCTGCGGTTGCTGCGAGCAGACAGTGCAGATTGGCGGAATGGACTTTCGAGCATTCAAACCGAACAGCCGCACCCGGCTCAGTAGGCTTTGACGTTTCTCATACGTTACAATGAGACCCCTTCGCGTCATGCACGCCGAGGGTAATGAGTGATTTTTCCACTGAGGAAAAATAACCAGGGTGGCAACGCGGTCCATCGTCCCTGTTTTACAGGAGCGATGGGCCTTTTTGTATGCTCAAAACGCAACCGTAATCTCAAATCGAAAGGAAGATAAACGAATGAAAACCATCTTTTCAGGCATTCAGCCAAGCGGTACACTGACCATCGGTAATTACCTTGGTGCGATGAAACACTTCGTCGGACTCCAGGAAGACAACAACTGTTATTTCTGTATCGTCAACCAGCACGCCATCACCGTCCCCCAGGATAAAGAAGCGCTTAAAAAGCAGACCCGCTCCCTTGCTGCTCTTTACCTGGCCACTGGAATCGATCCGGAAAAATCCACTCTGTTCATTCAGTCGGAAGTTCCGGGCCACGCCCAGCTGGCATGGATGCTTCAATGCGTGAGCTACATCGGTGAGCTCGAGCGCATGACCCAGTTTAAGGACAAATCAGCAGGTAAAGAAGGCGTCTCAGCCGGTCTTCTTACTTATCCACCGCTGATGGCGGCTGACATTCTTCTCTACAACACCGACATCGTTCCGGTCGGGGAAGACCAGAAACAGCACCTCGAGCTTACCCGCAATTTAGCCGAGCGCTTCAACAACAAGTATAACGATATCTTTACCGTGCCTGAAGTGCGGATCCCGAAAGTAGGCGCCCGCATCATGTCACTGACCGAGCCGACGAAAAAAATGAGCAAGTCTGCCGAAAACCAGAAGAGCTTCATCTCCATGCTCGATGATGAAAAGACAATTACGAAGAAAATTAAGAGTGCCGTTACAGACTCGGAAGGAATCGTACGCTACGACAAGGAAAATAAGCCTGGCGTATCCAACCTCCTGTCCATCTACTCTCTTTTCTCCGACATGAGCATTGAAGAGCTTGAAGCGAAATACGAAGGCAAAGGCTACGGGGATTTCAAAGGTGACCTGGCAGAGGTGGTCGTTGCGGCACTCAAGCCGATCCAGGACCGCTACAATGAACTCATCGGGAGCGATGAGCTCGACCGCATTCTGGATGAAGGGGCGGAAAAAGCAAACCGCCACGCCCGCAAGACCCTTTCGAAAGCAGAAAGAGCGATGGGACTTGAGAGGAAGCGCAGATAGGTATGTTTGGAGGACCGTCCGTTGGGGCGGTTCTTTTTTATGGAGAACTTTCTTTGATTTATGCAGACTTTTCACGGTTTTATGGAGAATTCGGGGCTGTTTATGGAGAACTTCAGACCATTTATGCAGACTTTTGGCTCACATAAAGAGAATTAGTCAATTTACGACAAAATTCGACCTCTACCTCCGCACTCCCCCCTCACAAAAAAACAACCGGCAAAGGAACCCTCTTCCCCCACCGGTTGCTCATCCAATCTCCTATTTCACACTCTCACCCTGCTGCAGATCCCACAGCTTCTCGAAAAACGGCTGCCCCTTGATCATCGCCTGACAGTAGTCATCATGCTTTTTTGACCAGCCGTCCTTAATATCCTCAAACAGCCCGTCCCAGCACTCATCAAATCCACAGTTCTGAATAAACGCATACTTCTCAGGAGCCCACTCCGTATACCAGTACCGAAGCTCCGCCAGCGTGGCTTCCGCATAAAGCTGATCCAGCGCCATAAACAAAATCTGCTTCACCTGCCGCTCACGGCGGATCAGCCCGTGCATGAACGACGGATCCGGCGAAAGAATATGGTACTCCTTTTCAGGCGCCCCGTTATAGTAGCCCATAAAGTACTGACGCATAGGCTCGTCCTTCACAAGCTCAAGCACCTGCCCCTCCTGACGCGGCACCATCCGACTCTTCCGCACAGGCGTGTGGTACCCCATCGTATCCACCACAAGACAACGATCCCCGTCCGTTGCAACAAAACAATAATCGAGTTCCTGGCGCTGACTGTTCTTTCTCACATAGCTCTGCTGGTGTACATCCGCCAGAAGCTCCTCCGGCAATTCCTGAAGCGAATTCTCTATGTAGTCAAAAAGATCCTCACTCAGCTTAATAATCACCGCCTGATCCAAAAGCTCAATCCGGTCCTCTTTCCGCCATTCAAAAAACTCACACACGTTGTATCCGTTCTCTTCACCTTCAAACCAGTTTACCCATACGTCCCTCAAGTGCAGCATCGCTTCGGAACCCCCTTGCACATTGGCTTTTTTGTTATTCCTAAGTATGGGCAGACACTATCCAGTTTATTCCACACTCTATATATTTTTCTCCTCGTCCTCATTTTTCCCGGGATAATAAATCGCCAGCCAGATCATCCCGATCCCCGCAAAAAACAAATACGACTCCAGCCTGAGCGCCATAAACAGCACATACTTCATAAACGAAAATCCCACCGTAAACAAGTTCAGGTACGCCACAAACGTTATCCCGCCCAGCACCGAAAACCCAAATCCCACAAACAGTCCCACCACGCGAAACATCTGCTTTGCACCTCCTCTTTCTTCAATACTATGTGGGAAAAAAAGAAGCATGTCCGAAACCTCACAGCGGATTGTCTTATCCCTTTCTCCTCTTATCACAGACCAGCCGATTTCCGGCCGGGGCCATTCTTCAGAGCTTCAGCCCAGAATCAGATCCCCTCCGCCCCGCCTAAACCTGAAGTTTACAGAAACCACCAGAGCGGGAATAACCAACTGTACTCGGGAGAAATCTACATAAAAATAAAAAGGAGATGACCTATGAACGTAAAAACCCCCATCCCAAAAGCAAAAGGTTTTGACAACACACTCACTCTCATTAAAGAAGGCTTTGATTTTTTACCAAAGAGGCGGCGTGAGCTCGGCTCCGACATGTTTGAAACCCGTCTTCTTGGCAAAAAAGTCGTCTGCATCGGCGGTGAAGATGCAGCCAAAGTATTTTATGACAATAACTTGTTCAAGCGAAAAGGTGCCGCTCCTGCACCGCTGAAAAAGTCTCTTCTCGGAAAAGGCGGCGCCCACGGCATGGACGGGGAACCCCACAAGCACCGGAAGCGGATGTTTCTCTCCATGATGACACCTGACCGCCTGGAAGAGTTAAAGCGCATCGTCATCCGTCAGCTTGACGCCAAAGTCACAGAATGGGAGAAGATGGACAAAGTCATTTTTTTCAACGAAGTTCAGGAAGTACTGACCCGCACCGGCTGTGAATGGGCAGGCGTTCCATTGGATGAAAAAGAAGTCAAACAACGAACCCGTGAACTGGCTGCCATGGTCGACTCTTTCGGCGGTTCAATTACCCGGTTCAACGCTGGAAAAAAAGCAAGGGAAAGCCAGGAAAAATGGCTGAAAGGAATCATCAAAGCCATCCGGAACGGGGAGCTCGCCCCACCGGCCAACACCGCTGCCTATATCATTGCAAACCATCGTGAAATGAACGGGAAGCCACTTGACGATCACACTGCTGCAGTTGAGTTAAACAACGTCATCCGCCCGCTCATTGCCACAGCCTACTATTTAACTTTCGGTGCTGTCGCACTGTTTGAACACCATCAAGTGGTTCAGAAAGTAAAAGAAGACAAAGACAACTACAGTCACATGTTCGCCCAGGAGGTGCGGCGCTACTATCCGTTCGCCCCGGCGATGGCGGCAAAAGTGAAGCAGGACTTTACCTGGCACGAGTACCAGTTCAAGAAAAACATGCTTGTCGTTCTCGATATTTTTGGGACGAACCGCCATCCCCTATCCTGGGACAACCCCGATGAATTCCGCCCGGAGCGCTTTAAGGACTGGAAGGAAAGTCCTTTTTCCTTTATCCCGCAAGGAGGCGGTGATCATCATATTGGCCATCGCTGCGCCGGGGAGTGGATGACCGTACTTATCATGCGAGCTTTCTTCAAATATGTAAGTGACCACGTGAGCTACACGGTGCCCAAGCAGGACCTGAGCTACAGCATGTCCCGGATGCCCACCATCCCGAAAAGCGGCTTTGTGATTACCGAAGTGAAAAAGACGAAATCGTCAACGAAGGACCTTGAGAAAACTTCCAAAACCCAGACTGTGATGAAATCATAAAGAAAAAGGCTGTCTCAGTAGTTTTCACCTGAGACAGCCTTTTTTAGATTTTCTTTAAGCCACTTCTTTGTAAAAGTAAGTACACCACCTGCGAAATTTCCTCACTGTCATGTACCTGCATGGCAAAAGCAGGCACACCATCCACCGCATTTACGCTCCACCATGTACAGACTTCACAAAAAAAGTTGACTATCTAAGGCTTTTCCCCAGTTTGATCTCGAAAGTGACCCCCATTTGCATTCGGCTTACCGATTCTCTTTCGAAAAGTTCAAATCCCAGGTTACGCCGAAGGGATCTTTTATCTTCGCATATTTTGCGTCCCAGAACGTGTCCTGCAGCTCCATTAATACCGTTCCTTTTTCTTTTAACCGGTCGTACAGGGTCATGATTTCCACTTCACTGGCCAGTTCGAGAACAAGGGCCACGTGACCTCCTTCAGTAACGGGCTGGCCGGGGAACGTATCGGAAACCATGAATACCAGTTCCCCCTTTTTAAATCTTGAATGAAGGATACGGTTTTCAGCCTCAGGTGGTGTCGGAAAGTCCGCTTCGCCAAACGTCTGCTTTTCCACCACTTCTCCCTCAAATACTTCACTGTAATAGCCGAGTGCTTCTGTTGCCTGTCCGTCGAAGCTCAAATATGGTGTTGCCTGCTGTTTCATCAACATCATCTCCCTGATAATTATTTGCATGCCCCATCTCTTTTCGCCAGCTTTTACATAAACCCTGCCACTTTTCCTAAAAATAAACGGGTCAGGAAAAATGGAGGTGGCCATTTGTATGGGTTCCAATGCAGAGAAAAGTGCTGAAAAGAAAATAAACTGGCTGCAGCTTGCCCTCCTCGGGGTTGCTGCCACCATCGGAACGGGCTTCTTTCTCGGATCTACGATCGCCATTCAAATGGCAGGTCCCTCTGCTGTTTTCGCCTATATTATTGCCGCTATCGGAACGTATTTCGTATATGAAGCCTTGGCAAAAATGACGATCGACGACCCTCAGACGGGTTCTTTTCGAACGTATGCCAGCAAGGCTTTCGGACACTGGGCCGGGTTTACAAGCGGATGGGTGTACTGGGGATCGGAAATTCTAATCATGGGAAGTCAGCTCACGGCTCTTGCCATCTTTACACAATTCTGGCTTCCAGGCGTTCAGCTGTGGATTTTTGCAGCCATCTATGCGGCTTTGGGAATTTTTGTGATTCTCCTCGGCTCTTCGGGCTTTGACCGGGTGGAAAATGTCCTCGCCGTCATGAAAGTGGCAGCCATTCTCATGTTTATTATCCTGGCCGTCATTGCCATCCTCGGCTTTATTGGTGTAAAGCCCCCGGGAAGACTCATGGTCCCCAGAGCCTATGGCGGCCTTTTTCCTAACGGAGTAAAAGGGCTTCTGCCTGCCCTTATTTATGGATTTTACGGGTTTGGAGGTATTGAGATTGTCGGTCTGTTAACGGTCCGCCTGAAGAAAATGACCGACGCAACGAAAACGGGAAAGGTTATGCTGTCTACGCTCGCCCTTATTTATGTCGCTTCCATCGGCCTTACGATTCTGATGGTACCGTGGGATACATTCGCCAGTGACCAGAGTCCGTTCGTAACCGCCCTTACAAGGTACCGAATCCCGTATGTGGTGAACCTTTTTAACGGGGTATTTATCATCGCCGGATTCTCAACGATGGTGGCATCCATGTTTGCTGTGATCCGGATTCTGACCGTCCTTGCCCAGGACAACGATGCACCTGCTTTTTTAGGCAGAAAAATACACGATAAGGTCGCCCTGCCTGCCATCAGCTTTATGGCATTCTGGGTTATCGTGTCCGTGATTCTTTCTATTTTAATGCCGGGCAAAGTTTATGAATACTTCACTACCGCCGCCGGCATTATGCTGTTGTATAACTGGCTGTTTATTTTAGCTTCATACGGGCGTCTGCAGGAGCTCACCGGGTTTCAGCAGTTCAAACGGTTCGGCGGCATTCTTCTCGTGGGCCTTGTCATTTTCGGTACACTGTTTCACGAGACGAGCAGACCCGGCTTTTTTATCAGCCTTATCTTTGTCGGTCTCGTTGGCATCATCACTTTTTTCATGCGCAATCACTGGAACAAGCCGAAAACACCGGACGCACCGAGCCTGTTTACAAAAATAAGACGTTAAATGCCTGTACAGCAAAATAAATCCCGAATCCGATGAGTGATGTTCCTGACAGGATCGAGACAAAATAAAGGAAGCGGTCAGTAAGTACCCGCTTTAAGCTGCTGGACAGAAACGCCATCGTCAGATCCCAGACGACGATACCGAGAAAAATCGCTCCTGTATAAATGATAATCTGCTCGATTCCATAATCACTCACTGTTTTTGCCAGAACAGATCCAAAGATCCCGAGCCAGAACAAAATGGTAAGAGGGTTAAAAAGAGACATCATAAACCCCGAAAAGAACGACTTTGTGTAGGTCTGGACCTTTCGGTAATCCTCTTGGATCATCGTGATTTCTCTTGCCCCTAGAAGGCTTTCGATCCCTGTATACACAAGGACGAAGAAGCCGAACAGCCATAAAAAAACCTGAATAAACGGCACGTCCATTAAATGAACAAAGCCAAGAAACACAAGAAGCATGTAAAAACCATCAGCTGCGGTAGCTCCCAGGCCCACAAGCCACGAATGGAAAAAACCGTTTTTAATTCCCCGGTCGAGCTGGGCCGCATTCACCGGCCCGATCGGTGCGGCAAGTGATAAGCCTAAGAGTACGTAGGTGAAAAATATCGTCATCGATCGCCCTCCATCATAAGAAGCTTCGCTTGTACATCTTATTAGGACGAGGAGGAAGTTATCACTAATGTTTTTAATTCGTTCAAGGGGGATTTTTCATAAACGCTCTGTTAAACTCATATGTTGATTTACGCTTACCACACTCCCTTTCCGCGGGGACGCCGGTGAGCCTCCTCGAGGTTTATACCTGCTTCTTCCTCTACCAGTAACGCTACGTAGATATATGCGTCGAAGCAACTCGTAGCTTATTGTGGTGAAACCGCTCGTCGCTCCCGCAGGAGTGTCGTGCGTTCGCTGCAATCAACTTTTCTAATAAACCACCAATAAGCCAAAAAAAAGCCGGACTAATCGCCCCGCTTTTCACATCATCCTTTTTTCTTACCCTGAAACTCCACATCGAGCTTCTTTCCCCCCGCTGTGAGATAGGAATACACATCCATTTCAGGATCGATTTTCAGAAGTCCCTGTACATAGGGCTTCACAAGATCTTTAAAGTCTTCTGTGACGCCTTCATTTTCGAGTACGCCGAACACATACATCTTCTTGTCTTTCATTAAAAAAGTCAGGTATCCGACAGGTTCGTTATTTTGTGTAACGATGTTTAATACTTGTGAGTCTTCCTTAAAAAACTCCGGCGAAAAATAAATTTGCAAGGTAAGCCCTCCCTTACCCTACATTATTTCCCTTCCTGAAAAGGATCATGTATAAAGTCTGTGCTCCTCTGTATAAATAGGGAGTTAATTAGTTGCGGGACTGCTTCTGTTTTTGACAGATCCATATGAAAATAACAACAACGTCCTTACTAGTGCTTTATTAACCCCTAAGTTTCTCCTTCCGCAGGCAACCTTTCTTTCACCTGTATAATTTGTTGTACCCTTCAATAAAAAAGATACCCCGGCTGCCTGCCAGGGTATCTCCTGTTAACCTGTAAAAATGTCCCCTTTGGGATAGCGGACATTGCTTGATTTCGACTTAGCCAGAGCAAAAGCCAGGGTCACCGGACCAATTCGTCCGATGATCATCAGAACGATGATGACTTGTTTTCCAATTCCGGACAGTTCATCAGTGAGGCCCATGGATAAACCGACCGTACCGAAAGCTGAAAATGCCTCAAATACGACTAAGATATAAGGGGCATCTTCGGTAAGAGACAGGATGAAAATACTCACCAGCACCGCAGACAGACTGACCACTACGATAGCCAGTGCTCTTACAACAATGTGATCCTGAATCGTACGTTCAAAAATAACCGGTTCTTTTTTCCCCCGCAAATAAGCGGTAACTGCAAGCACAATCACAAGAAAGGTAGTAAGTTTTATCCCACTTCCTGTAGAAGCGCTGCCTGCTCCTATAAACATAAGGAGAAGCATGAATGTAATGGTACTAGGTTCCATACTTCCAATATCGATCGTATTAAACCCGGCTGTCCGGGGTGTAACAGCCTGAAAATAGGAAGCCCATATCTTTTCATACCATAAGAACCCACCAAGGGTCTCAGGGTTTCCATACTCCAGTATGAAGATAATAAACATAGCAGCAACGTTGACAATAAGAGTCCCTGTAATCATGATTTTTGAATGGAGGGACAACTGTCTGAAGTTCTTCGTTCTAATCGAGTCATAAACAACGGTAAAACCAATACCCCCGGTAATAAAAAGGATTGTAATGATCAGGTTGACAGCAGGGTCTCCGACATAGCCCGACAGACTGTCAGACCACAGGGAAAAGCCTGCGTTGTTAAAGGCTGAAATGGCGTGAAACAAGCTTGTGAATAAGCCAAATGACCAGCCATACTCAGGTACCCACCTGAGAGCCAGAAAGACGGTTGCAATCAGCTCCATGGAAAAAGCAAATACCAGCAGCATTTTCACCAGCCTGACCATCCCGCCCATTGTAGGCTGATTAAACGATTCCTGAACGAGCATACGTTCTTTCAGGCCGATTTTCTTTCCCAATGCAAGGACAATTAAGATCGCAAACGTCATGAGTCCCAGGCCGCCAAGCTTAATTAGTATCATAATCACCGTCTGACCGAACACAGTAAAGTCGGATCCGGTATCCAGCACGACCAGCCCCGTTACAGTCGTTGCTGATGTGGCTGTAAAGAGAGCATCAATAAATGAAACTGGCTCTGTTGCAGCGAATGGAAGAAGCAGCAGTATTGTGCCGCAGATAATTGCCCATATAAATCCACCCGCCAGCACCTGAGGCGGGGTTAAATGGTTAAACGACTTCCTGAGACGCCCCATTTTTTTACAGACCTTCGTCTTCAAAACGGTCAAGGTCATTTTTATGGCCCATCACAATGAGAATATCATTTTCACGGACGATGTCATCAGGAAGAGGGGCGATATTCATTGCCTCTCCTCTTTTTATAGCAAGAATTGTGACACCGTATTTTGCGCGAACGTTCAACTCAATCAGCGTTTGTTTGCTTACTTTTTTGGAAGCAAGGAGTTCAACGATGCTATAGTCATCGGACAGATCGATAAAGTCAATGATCTTTTCAGAACTCATGTTATGTGCAATTCTTTTCCCCATATCAAACTCGGGGTGCACAACAAGATCTGCCCCAATCTTATCGAGGACCTTTTGGTGGTAACTGTTCTGTGCTTTTGCCCAGACTTTTTCAATACCCATTTCTTTAAGAACAAGTGTGGTTAAAATACTGGCCTGAATGTTGTCCCCGATCGCCACAACAACATGGTCGAAGTTACCGATGCCAATACTCTTTAAAGACTGCTCATCCGTGCTGTCCAGCTGTACGGCATGGGTAGCAAATTTTGCATATTCATTTACCTTTTCCTCTTCTTTGTCCACAGCAAGCACTTCATGGCCCATTTCAAAGAGTTCCTTACACACGCTCCCTCCGAAACGACCAAGGCCTACAACAGCAAACTGCTTTTTCTTTTTAGACATGTTCTCCACTCCTTTGATGTTTTAAAAAAGAAAAAAACCATCTCAAAGAAATGGTCTGTTAGTCAGACCTTTCTCTCCTACATGACGCTTACGAGGTTAGCTGTCGGATTAGGGACTGAGAGTATCCCTTCTTTTAAAAATAAAAAGATTCACCCCAAGGCAGATTGCCGGTTGTGGTTCCCCCGCACTGTGTATACTTACAGTTTCAGCGATGAAAAGGCGTCATATTCGGTTTTATGAAATGAATTTACTCCTCCAGCCAGGTTTTGTCAATAAAAATAAAAGAAGTCTGAATATTTAATTTCATGAACATTCGTTATCATTTCACCAGTCATGGTAAAATAATGAAGAATCTCCATTGAGGGAGGATATTGGATATGAACGATGAAGTAAAACGAAAAGTGATTGACCAGTTTGGTAAAAACGCAGAGAAGTATGTAACAAGCGAAACGCATGCAAAAGGGGAGGATCTCCCCGTAATCGTGGAGTGGCTCAAACCGTCCAAAAAGGATGTTGTCCTGGACATTGCCACCGGCGGCGGGCATGTTGCTAAGACTTTATCCCCTTTTGTCTCCCGGGTTTTTGCTACCGACCTGACAAAAGACATGCTCTCAAACACGGCGAGACACCTGAATGACACTTACAAAAACATCTCCTTTGTGATTGCCGATGCCGAGGAACTGCCCTTTCTCGACGGTACCTTTGATGTGGTAACCTGCCGGATTGCCCCGCACCATTTTCCAAAGCCGGATGCTTTTGTCCATGAAGCTGCCAGAGTGCTAAAACCCGGCGGTGCTTTTTTAATGATTGATAATGTTGTGCCTGAAGATCATCAGCTTGCTGAGTTTATGAACACAATGGAACACCTTCGTGACACAAGTCATAACCGTTGCCTTTCCGTAAACGAATGGCGCATGCTGTTTTCCTCCTCCGGCCTTGAAGAATCGCAATCCATTCTGCGCAAAAAAACATACACCTTTCCTGCCTGGGTTGAGCGTACCACTGAAAGTGAAGAGCAGATCCGTTCGGTGTATGACCACATCCTACACGCAAATAAAGACATTCAAAGCTACTTCCAGGTAAAAGTTGAAGATGACACCGTAACGTCCGTCTCCATTGACGAATGGATGGTTCTCTGCAGAAAAAAATAGAGGAGCGAGTGATATGGGATACGAGCTGAAAACGAAACAGACCGAAAACAGTGTGGTCGAATTTATTGAAACGGTCGGCAGCCCAAAGAAACGTGAAGATGCATACAGGCTCCTTGATATATTTACCGAAGCGAGCGGGTGTCCTGCAAAGATGTGGGGTCCCAGTATGATCGGGTTTGGAAGGTATCACTATAAGTATCCTACCGGTCATGAAGGAGACATGTTCCTTGCCGGTTTTTCTCCAAGAAAAGCAAAAATCAGTCTGTACTTTGCCACAGGAGATGAAAAGCGCCATGATCTTTTGAAGGATTTCGGCAAACATAAGACCGGCAAAGCATGTGTATACATCAACAAGCTTGCCGACGTAAATGAAGATGTGCTCAGACAGCTCATCATCCAGTCTGTAGTCTTTCTAAAAGAAACCTACCCCGATTCCAAATAATAAGAGTGTGCACGACAGGACTCCATTCCTTTCGTGCACACTTTTATTTTTATTCAGCATTAATAGAGACAGACGTTGATTTATTGCAGGACGCCCCCATATACCTAAGCATGTCTAAGTTTTTTACATAAATTATTAGTACATACGAAAGGAGGCGTTCTGCATGAGCCACAGAAAAGACAACAACGTATTTGGTTTACTCGTTGTGTTGTTCGTACTATTAGTCATTGTTGGTTGCGCTTGTAGTTTCTAAAATAAAAATAAGAAAGGGCAGTCATCTTCCATGACTGCCCTCTTTTTTTGCTGTTTTATATAGCATTACTATAACATGAAATTACTTCACCCTGCTTACAAGAACACCGTCCCCGATAGGAACAAGGATGGACTCGAGTCGCGGATCCTTTGCTGCAAATTCGTTGAACTCTCTGAGGAATCTGGTATTTTCTTCGTCATTACCCTCATCCACCACTTTTCCTCCCCAGAGGACGTTGTCTGCGACAATGAGTGCACCAGGCTCTGCACAGAGCAGGGCAGATTCAATGTAGACTGGATAGTTTTCTTTATCTGCATCAATAAAAAAGAAGTCATACGTCTCGCCATCAGCCACCAGATCTGTGAAGCTCTCAACAGCATCACCTACCCGGTATGTCACTTTATGATCAAGACCGGCTTTTTTCATATTCGTTTCTGCAACCTTTGCATGTTCAGACTCCAGCTCAAGAGACGTAAGCCGCCCGTCCTCCGGCAATCCCCGGGCCATCCAGATCCCGCTGTATCCGCCCAGTGCTCCTACTTCCAGAATGTTTTTCGCCCCTGCGATTTTAACGAGCAGATAAAGAAACTTACCTGCTTCACTGGGTACTGAAATCTCGGGCAGACCGTTTTCCTTAAGGAAGGTTATTACGTCTTTTAACACATCGTCTTCTTCAGCAAAAAGGTTCTGTATGTAATCGCTTGTTTTCACATCAACCACCTCATTTTCCTTTAAGAGTAAACTGTCAGCTTTTCTTTTGCACTCGTTCTTGTTTTCGCAACTGGAATGTCCTCTTCCCTAAAATAACCTAAGTGAAGGAATCCGGCTACCTTTTCGTCTTTTTCAATGCCCAAAATATCATGAACTTTCGGTTCGTAAATATGGGGGTTCGTTTTCCAGACCACACCAAGCTTTTGTTCCCAGGCAAGAAGCTGGAAGTTTTGAATCAGGCTGCTTACAGCCCCGAAATTTTCATCCCACTGCTTCTGCCTCGGGTCTTGTTTCATTACAACGATGAGAAAGGCCGCCGGCTGGCTGAAATAGTTGCGGCGGTTTTCCTGTTTTTCTTTCGGAAATGTTGCAACCAGCTTTGCTACAAACTCCTCTTTCTTCTCACCCGGGACAAATATAAACCTCCACGGCTCTCTCAGGCCGTGATTCGGAGCGTAGACTGCATCTTCAAGTAAACTCAAAACTGTCTCTTCTTTAACAGGATCACTGGTATACCCTGATTTTATTGAACGTCTTTCACGGATCGTTTTTGCTATTGTAGTCATGTCTTATACTCTCCCTGTCAGGCTGATCATAGATAGGTAACAATAATTGAGATTCATTCTCAATAAACTCATTCTAGTGAACTTTCTGATATGTGTCAAATGATACTTTAATAATTACAAGAGGCAGACTCTAAGGTGACAATATACCTTTTGAGTCTGCCTCTGCTTCTTTCCTCTTTTGGATCATCAACTTTCATTTATCCGGCTGCCGTTTGGCTTCCTACGATATCTTTTCTCCTGTACACACTTAAAATCAGGCCGGTAAACACAGCAAAAATGACATGACTCGTAAGCCCGATGCCTATAAGAGGCAATGGAAAAGTTACGATCGGTAGAATGCCGAACATCATTAACAGATTCCAGGACGTAGAAAAGATCATAACTGTGACTCCTGCAGTAACAATCATCATTCCCGGCCGATCCGCAGTCTTTCTCGTGATGATAAACATTCGAATTAACAGACCGATCAATAAAACAGCTGTAACAGATGCGGGAATCCAACCAAAGTTGTAAACAATGCCTACAAAAATATACTCATTGAGTAAATTCAGACTGAGACTGGAATCCCCCCTGCCGAACATGACAGAACCATCCAAAAATCCTTGAAGAATGTTCGGAATGTAGGCTTCAGAGCTGCCTGGATAACTGTTCGGGTTAATCCAGTATTGCAGCCTCCGCAGCTGGTATCCGGGAAGAATAAGTAACATCCAGCATAAGCCGAAAAAGGCAGATCCAACCTGAATGGCGGCTAGTTTGAATATATCTCTCTTGTTCTTCAATGAAACAAAGAGAATCGTCATCGCTGTGAACAGATAGTATACTCACAGATATGGAGCCGAATGTGCCGAAAAACAAAGCCGGGACCCAGACAGCCGCAGTAACGGTCAGGGAAAAGTACTTCTTTCCCTTTCGTTCTGTAACCAGTCCAACCAGCCCGATGATACAAAGCATAGCAACAAACCAGGAGTCGATCCGGATATGATCCCCCAGCCGGAAGAACACCTGTCCATTATAGAAATTGCCGGAAATGAAGAAAAGAATGATCAAGCTCAGGGAACCCCAGTAAAACCGTGGCCAGGCCTTTAAAATAGGACGGTAATCCAGAAACATAATTCCTAAAACAACGGCCAGCGAAACAGCGCTCATGAAAAGTTTGCCGGAAATGAGAGAGTACGAAGATCCACCCATCCATGGAGTGAAAAAAAGGACGGGCATCATCCCAGCTCCTAAAAGAAGGGAAAACAACCCGATAATCAACCAGTCGACCTTTGGTTTATGAAGCTGATTCATTACTCTCCCTAATGAGGATGGACTTCCCATCTGTTCGACAGCCAATGTGGCTGCTTCCACATGAGAAGAACCTTTATCCTTGTTTTCTCTGATCCGTTTTTCAATATGGGAGCGCAATTCTCTGTCTACAAGCTCTTTCGCTTCCTTTGAACGGATATGACTGGTAACCCGGCTTAAAAATTGGTCGATTTGATCAGAAGAATTCATTACACGAGCCCACCTTCCAGGTGAAGCTGCAAAGAGCGGCGCTCAGCCTGATCATCTGCTTTCTCCCATTTCATGAGAATACGGGTCCCCTTTTTCATGAGAATGTACTCTTTGACCTGCTCCCCGTTCTCATCTTTCTGCCACTGTGAACCGATCAGCCGCTTCTGTTCGAGACGGTGAAGGAGAATATAAAGCTGTCCTTCCTGAGCCTCAAGGTCTACGGCTTCCCTTTTATGACGGATTGCCTTGAAGATGGAATATCCGGAGAGTGGTCCGCTTTCAAGTGACTGCAGCAGTAAGATAGCCATACTTTCTTCTACTGGTTTGTTGACGATGTAGGATGCTGATGTTTCTTTAATAATATTCCGGGCCTGTTTATCTGAAAACCGCACTTCACGAAACACCGTTCCATCCATCGCCTTTTTCAATCCTTTTAACGGATCACTCATGTTGTTTCCTCCTTCCCGAGCTTTTCTTTCAGCATTTTTCTTGCACGTCTCAGTCTGGTCTTGACCGTATTTTCCCTCACATTCATGAGTGTGCTGATTTCCTTTGAGGTTAGTTCTTCGTAGTAATATAAATAGACAGCTTCTCGGTATTTCGCAGGCAGTCCGAGAACCGAATGAACAAGACACTCCTCTTCAGAACGTGCAACGATTTTGTCGTCTATGGATTTATCTTTTGACCGGGCATGCATCACTGTATCGTTATCGTATATAAACTGCCGGTAATGCCAGCTTCGGACATAGTCTTTACAATGATTAATGGCAATCCGGTAAATCCAGGTTTTCAGTGTGGATTCCTGCTTAAAGGAATCAAGCTTTTTGAATACTTTTATGAAGATTTCCTGAGTCAGATCCTCTGCCAAAGCCTGATCTTTCACATAGGTATAAACCAGCTGCTGAATGGACTGACCGTAATCCGTAACGATAGCTGTAAAATCATCAGTATGTATATTTCCTTCACTGCTCATATGACTGTATGCTTCACTCTCTCCCATTTCCTTGCCCCCTTACTCTACTTCTTTGACGGAGCAGGTTATATGATAGTTTCACAGAAAATAAAAAATCTGCCTTGAATTTCCTTCAAGACAGATTCTATCACAGCTTTTGCTCCAAACTTGTAATCAGACCGGGTAAAGTCCTGAAATCTCTCATCACCCTGTCTGCATCGGTGCATTCAAGGGCAGCTGTTTCTTTCCAGACAGCCTTCATACCTGCTGCCCAGGCTGCCTTGACGTCGTTTACGGGGTGGTCCCCGATAAAGACAGCCTGGTCTGCTTTTACACCGAGACGGGCCAGGGCACGATGAAAAATGTCTGCATCAGGCTTTTTGATCCCCTCCCTTTCGGAGATCACGATTGTATCAAAATAAGGTTCAATGCCCAGAGCCCTTATATTGTTTAACTGAAAAGGAACTCTTCCGTTTGATACGATCCCCAGTTTATATCTGTCTCGCTTTAACTGCTTGAGTGTATCAGCCATGTGGGGAAAACCGACGCAATGCCCCTGAAAGCTTACAAGATAATCATTCAGCAGTTCCGACCAGGTAATATCAGTGATCGAAAATTCCGCTGTAAGCTCCTTGTACACCTGGTCTTTCCATACGTAACCCCGTTCATCAAGTTCTATAAATCTCTCGGTGTAGCGAGCTTTTGAGACATTTCCCAAAAGCATGCCCAGACGATCGTACTGGTTCTGTATAAAGTGCCACACGGAAGTATCCCTGTCCAGCAGCGTCCCGTCCAGATCAAAGAGAACGGCCTTAATCACAGTTTTACCGCCTTTTTAACAGTCCAAGCTAAAGTAAGCATGTGTTTCCTCCTTACTTTACTGCTTCGAAAGTCATGACCTGTCCCGCTTTATCTGGATATTTTCCAAATTCATAGTCCGCTGAAATAACAATATCCGTAAAGCCCGTCTCTTTGAGGACCATTCTAAATTCCTCCACACCGTACCAGCGGAGACAGAAACGTTCGAGCTCTGTCTGCACGAGTCTTCCTTCGTGCCAGCGTTCATAGCGGTTGTAGGAAACGGAATACTGGTTTATCCGGTCGACTTCAACCGTTTTGGACTCGAGAGTAATAATATCACCGTTTTCCTTTTCCCAGGATCTGGTGGAAACAAGTCCTTCTTTAAAGTCCTCCGGCAAAAAGAGGTCAAGAATCAGTCGTCCCCCCGGCTCAAGGTGATCATAAAAATTCTTCAATGCCTGAAGGGAGGCTTCTCTTTCGTGAAGTAAAAGAAACGTTCCCGTAGGCACAACAATCACTTCAAAGCTTTTATCAAGAGTAAAGGTCTCCATTTCACCCTTAAAAAGGCTTGGCTTGAGCCCTCGCTGTCTCCCGTTCTTTTCGCAGATGGCAAGCATTTCACGGGACACATCAAAGCCTTCAACATCGAACCCCTTTTCCAATAGAGGAATGAGGATCCGTCCTGTTCCTGCAGCCGGTTCAAGAATCGGCCCCCTGCATCCTGCAAGACGCTCAGCGTAAAACTCAATATCGCCGAATGAATGACCGACCGGTTTATCCATATCATAAACTTCAGCGGAAAGCGTACTGTAATAATTCAGCAAAAGAAAAACCTCCCCCAATATCATCTGCTATTAGTTTAGCAGATTTCCTGGAAGAAGTATCCTGTACCAAGCTATAAGACTAAGGTATCTGAGTTAAAGAGAGACTGTATATGTACTGCTCCCCCACCGGTCCGGTTATCTTACGCCCCGTGTCTGCAAAACCTGTTTTAATGTATAACCTTTGGGCGGGGATATTTTTTACATTCACAGACAGGACAATTTCACAGCAGTCCGGGAAAGCGTCGTGCATAAATGCTTTTAACTGAAGGAGTCCGGATTTTGCGACCCCCTTCCCCTGATACTTGTAGTCAATTGAAAAACCGGTAAGAAGCATGGCCTCCGGATTTTCTGTATACGCTTTTACCCGCTCCGATTTATGCAGTAAAAAGAAGCCAGCGGGCTGATCGTCACTCACAATGACGATTCGGTGCTGCCCTTTCTTTACCTGGATCATATCTCTTGGAAAGGAAGTGAAAACCGCCTGTTCCCTTGGTAATTGAAAATTCATCAGATTGATCAGATACTTCGGATGATAGTGTGTGAGTCGGACTTTTGTCGTGTTCTTCATGGCGTGCCCCTCATAATAAGTTCTCTCTTTATTTAAACACATTCAAGGTTTCCGATACACTTTCGAGGCTTGTGACTGGCGGAAGTTTGCCGTTCCCATCACGGACGATCATGTATGCATGCTCCGGAGTTCCTTTAAATCTGACAATCAGTTCGACACCGTCCGCTCCTTCCTTTTGAAGTTGCTTCCAATAGGAGTAAATCTCATTCTCAACAGCTTCTGTCAATGGCTGATCAAAGGAAATCGCCAGATCAATGTAAATGGTCAGCCAGAGTTTCTCTTTCATGTCCTCAACAGGCTTACCAAGATCCCCGGGGTCTTTTTCTGCCTCGTCACGGTAGTTGACATTGATGTCTGCCGACGCCACGTGACTGAGTTCGTTTCTTTCATTGACCCAGGTCTGAAGTGCTCTTTCCCGCCACACTTCTTCCAAATAACGGTCAATGGTCTCCCCGGGCCGTTTCCAGGATTCAAAGACAACGCCGTCTGAGGTTGTGATGGTTGCACCGTACCCCGCAGTGCGGCTGTAAAAACCATTCGAATGTGCAATCGTGATTTGATATTTTTGCTCCATCTCTTTCTCCAATAATTGTACGGTTTCTTCGATTTGTTGCGCCTTTCCGTAAACCTGGTCGTATACCAGAAAAGACATTGTCACTGCAAAAAGAATAACCAGTGCACCGGTCCAAAACCATGTTCTTTTCACCTTTAACCACCTCTTCCCAGAGAATTATTCTGCAGATTCAGCGGTTTTTCCTTCCTGTTAAAACGGCAGGGAAGTTTCCTTGTAGCTAATGCCCAGCTCTTCATACCATTCATTCAGTCCGGTCCACAGTTTTTCGCAATGTTGATAAACCACTTCCAGGTCATGCAGCCTGCCTTCCATAACCAATATAGCCAGCTCCTTATAGCCTTCTGGTCTGTATGGAAGATTGAGAGATTCTTCAAAGGTACTCACTCTTGTGACGTAGATGTGCCTGTTGGCGAGGCCGATCAATTTCGCTGTCTGCCAGACGAGATCCCTTGCACCCATAGGCAGGTAATGAGGATCTCCTTCCTCATACTGATTTCTGATTTTCCCCATCGTTTCATAAGGTTCCCAGATCATGAATTCGCGCATCGTTTCTTTTATTTCAGACTCGGGGATCTGCAAAGGAACTTCCTTCACCTCTTCAAACAGACCTTCCGGGTCAAAGAGCGGCATAATACGGGTGAAAACACCGGCTTTAATCGACCATGAGTCGTCTATCAGCCGGGCACGTTTAAAAAAGTCACTTTTTTGACGGACACTCAGCTCAATTTTAAATTTGCCGTAAATGAATTCATAATTCTCCAACGTAAATCCTTCTTCTGTCACAACATGCATTTCAATATCTGAATAAGGACCTTCTTCGTTCCTGCCAACGGAGCCATAGACGCCGATTGCCAGAACCTGTTCACTGTATGTATCCAGCAACCTGTCCTTTACCTCTGTGATCATCGTCATTTTTTCTTCTCTCGTAGTCTTCGCCGGATATGAAAGCAATGTCTGTTCCTCCTTTAGAAAAAAGATGTTTCTGACTGTTAAAAATGCGTAAATCAGGACTGTGGCTGCAAAGGTCAGAATTGCCGCCATCACAAACCCGTGTAGAATTCGCCTTGGGCAGCCAGTCCGAAATCATATCTTTGATGTGATCCCCCTGCTACACCCGCCTTTTCCATTATTATTAAAGGTTAACATAAATACCCACTTTCCATCACCTTACCCTGCCAGGCACCTCTCCCCTTTGTACCCATAAACTAATAGAAAAACAGTATGGGGGTTTTCGGTATATGGAGAATGATTTTTATGTGCCCCGTTTGTTTCCTGCGTCGGTGAACACAACAGAGGGTAAGGTGTGGGGATATATAAACAGCCGGGGACAGTTCGTCTTCCAACCTCAATTTGAAGAAGCCCTCGACTTTCAGGAGAACGGGCTGGCCATAGTGAGTGATAAAGGGACCGGGGTGATTAATGAGGACGGGGAGTATGTGGTTCCTCCGGTTTACAGCTGGATCCTTCCATTTTCAGATGGGAGGGCTGTTGTGATGGAAGAGGATGGCGGTTCCCGTGTGATTGATGAAGAGGGGAATGTTCTGAGTGATGCGGTCTATCCGTTTATCAGTCCATACAAGGAGGGGCGGGCGGTTTTTCAGACTGAGACAGATGATGGCTCGATTGTGTACGGGTACCTTGATCTGAGCGGCAGCCCGGTGATTCCCGCTCAGTACCGGTATGCGTTTGATTTTAGTGAAGGAAAAGCTCTTGTTCAGGTAAGGGACGGCCTTTATGCTCTGATTGATATGGAGGGTGAACAGCTTCAGACCTTCCCCTATGCACAGATGAGCGGCCCCGGTGACGGACTTCTTTCGTTTAAAGAGACGTATCAGGATAAGGCAGGGTACGTGAATGAACAGGGGGAAGTGGTGATCGAGCCGCAGTTTGCCATGGCCCTGCCTTTTGAGAATGGGAGAGCGGTGGTAAACATGTCTGACGACGTGAAAAACCTGTACGGTCTGATCGATAAAGCAGGGGCATTTGTAATCGCTCCTGAGTATAATGACATTCTTTTACTCGGCCATGACCGTGCAGCTGTCGGCAGGGCCATCCGTGAAGATGCGCCGTATATGGGATCGTATTATGCCATTGCCGATGCCGGGAGCGGCGACATTCTTACAGATTTTTTTTACAATTCCGTAAGCGACTTCCGGCACGGGTACAGTTCTGTGACAGAAGGCAGACGTTCGTTTTTTATTACGAAAAAAGGGACCCGGGCACAGAACCTGCCTGTCATTGACGGCACGGGTACCTTAACGCTTGAAGGTTCGCTCATTAAAGCATTTGTGGATCAGCGCCTGTCCTATTATGACCGGAACGGCAGGATTGTTTGGGCTCAGAATACGATGATCCCACTTACAGACACCGTGTCAATTCGCGAGGAAAAGTACAAACCGAACAAAGACTATCTTGTCTACTATCCTCAATTGGAAGGTATGGCAGACACCTCAGCTCAGGAGCGGGTAAACCGCATTCTTAGCCAGGAATCCCAAGTAAAGCCTGTTCCGCCGGGTAGTCAGCTTGATTACAGCTATACAGGGGATTTTTCGGTCAAATTCTTTGAAAAAGACCTGCTTGTTCTTGAGCTTGCCGGCTATAACTACCCATTTGGCGCCGCTCACGGGATGCCCACTCAGACGATGGTAAATGTCAATGTCGTAACAGGCGAAATTTATGAATTGAGTGATTTATTTTTGCCCGGGAGTGATTATGTTGCAGTCATCAGTGACATTATCGGAACAATGATTGTAGCCGAGACCGATGGGTACTATTTCCCGGATGCATATGAGGGAATCAGGCCCGACCAGCCGTTTTATGTAACGGAAGATGGGCTTTGGATTTATTTTACCCCATATGAGATTGCTCCTTATGCAGCAGGCTTCCCTACGTTTAATATCCCGTTTCCAGAAATCATGGAGCTGATCAATACTGAAGGGGCGTTCTGGAGGGCGTTTCATTAATAGGTCCTGGGGGCTGTAACCGAGGTTTCATACAATTGCTATTTTAATAAAGACGTCTCCGCAAATTGACAATCGCTCCGTACGCTCGTTTTTTACGAGGTTGACCCGGAAAATAAAAACGACTTTTGGATCAGCCTCTTTTTTTGCAGATGATTCACATTGCAAAAACGATGGATTCACGGCTTATGTCTCGGATTCAAGGCTTCCACACGTCTATTAACGGGTTCACATTGTTAATAAACGTTTTCTGCTTGGCCATTAACGGTTTCCCTCTCTAAATTAACGGGTTGTGGTAAAAACCCTCGTGCAAATTGGGGAACTCAGATATGGAAGGTTGAGAAGCTCCTCCCTACCATCGGATGAAATAAAGCACTGCATTAACTGCAAAGAGGAAGGAAAAGAAAAACAGTTTATGCTCTTCATTCTTATCTGCATTTTTCTTTTTTAATGCAACAGCATTCACAAACATGGCTGTGCTAAGGAAAACGAAGGCAATCCCGCTCATCAGCCTGCCTGGTATGGAGAAATCAATAAACAAGCTGATAAACAGAGAAACCATGATCGCACCTGCGAATCCGATTAATAACTTGACTGTAAGATTCATCCCAATCCTCCAAATTTTAAAAGAGGCTGGAACAAAAGTGTTTTTTATCAAAGAGAATCCGAACAAAAATTGCATTTTCATGAAGTAAACGCTCGTCACTGCCGGGTCTCACCTTTGCTTTTCAGAAGGCACTGGAAAAGTTCGATCTTTAACTTTTCCAGTGCCTTCTAAGCAATGAGCGTAACGGTTGCATTTTTAAAAAGCCTGGTATGAGTGGGTTTCTCGTAACAGGCGCGCAACCTCAAATAAAAGGCACTGAAAAAGTTGTTTTGTACTTTTTCAGTGCCTTCCTTTTAATCCCGAGGGGGTCTGTGTATATTTCATCCGCTAAGTTAATGCATTGTCCGAATTCTCAGCTAAACACTTTCTTTATGTTCCAGCCTATTTACTGTGTCAGCGGTCATAGGCATTTAACGCATTAATACCATGGGCAAGTGCGGAACCTGCTTTCAGCGTTGTGGCGACCATGATCGCTTCGGAAATTTCCTTAAACGTGGCTTCTGCCTTTTTTGCCCCTTTCGTGTGAATGTTGATGCAGTATGCACAACCGGTAGTATGAGCGACGGCGACGGCAATCAGTTCTTTTTCCTTTACCGTCAGATGCCCTTCACTCATCACCTGCTTGTCGAAGTCCATAAATGCCTGTGTGGTTTCTCCGTTAATTTCAGCAAACTCTCTCAGCCTCTCAAAGTACGCCCCTTTATACAGCTCATCCTGACCTTTTCCATCAAAGGCATTCAAGGCGTTCACGCTGTGAGCTAAAGCCGAACCTGCTTTTAGGGCAGAAGCAACCATAATCGCTTCGGCTACTTCTTCTTTGGAAGCTTCCTGTTCTTTTACATTGGCAATGTGAAGCTCAATGCAGTACGCACATCCCGTAGTGTGGGCAACCGCTACAGCAATGAGTTCTTTTTGCTTTGCCGTAAGGGTTTCAGAAGCCAGCGCTTTGTTGTTTACTTTCATAAACGCATCATAAGACTCCGGTGCAAGACTTTTCAGCTCCTCCAGCCGTCCGATCGATGATTTTGTGTACAGCACATCCTGATTCATTTTGGATCCTCCTCGTGTTTTTTGAGTCTTCTAGTCCATTCCCCTTCTAAAGCGAATAAAACAGGGAATATCGTACTCATTTTCATTCACAGTTATTACACATTTTCACACTGATACTCCCGGCGGTAACTTGTTATACTGATATTGTTTTTGACTACAGCGATCGGAGTGACATTATGAAAGCATATATCGTTTCTTTATCAATACTTTCATTCTTTCTGTTGACCTCCTGTTCAATGGAGGACGAACCTGAGGAAATTGTTGAAAAAATAAAGTCAGGCTATGACGGTGTTGATATCGTTACTGAAGTACTCGAGGGTGAGACCTACCGCTACTCCCTTTCATACCCTTCTTTGGAAAACGAGGAAGCAGATGCGGAAGTTTCCGGCTACGTGGAAAAAGCAAAATCGTCTTTTCTTGAAAAGGCAGACGAGTCTCCTGAAAGCGGGGCGATGCCTCTCGTGATGACGTTCTCTTCTAATATTGAGAAAGTATTGGACGGGAACTATTATTCTTTCATTTTTACACACGACTACTATCTGGGGGATGCCAATGGCATGGTCCACCGGACTGCCATGACACTGGATACGAAAACAATGGAACCCGTTGAAATTGAGACCCTCTTTGATGAAGACTACCTGGAAGTTCTTTCCGGCCTTGTTAAAAAAGAAATGCGGGAAAAATACGAGGACGCGGTTTTGGATGAACACATAGATGAATTCACCGCCCCGGTAAAAGAAAACTTTACTGACTTTTCCCTGACTGAAAACGGGATTGTTTTTACTTATGAAAAATACAAGTGGACAAAAGGGTCTGCAGGAGCGCCTATGGTGGAGGTTCCGTTTGAGGACCTGGAAGACGTGATGGACGAAGAGTTTCTGAAGACTGTGGCTGGTAAGGAGAGAGGCAGTATGCCTGAAGAAGAGCCGGCAGGGGAAGAACAAACCGGTGCGCCCGGGAGCGGGGATGAGGAAGCTGGGGGTGTGCCCAAAAAACAGGTAGCCCTGACTTATGATGACGGCCCCCATTCGGAGCATACCACTGAGCTCCTTCGTCACCTGGATGAATTTGATGCAAAGGCAACCTTTTTCCTTCTTGGAAGCCACGTGGAATCCCATCCCTCTATTGTAAAAGAGATATCCGCATCGGGACATGAAATCGGCAACCATACGTGGAATCACCCCGATTTAACAACGTTGGAGCCGGATCAGGTTGCAAAGGAAATCCAGGCTACAAATGAAATCATTTATAAGGTTACGGGGGAAAAGCCAACAGTTTTTCGCCCTCCGTACGGCGCCAGTGATGACACAGTAGGCCAGGCACTTACAGAGCCGGAGATTCTCTGGACCCTTGATACCTTCGACTGGCAGACAGAAAGCCCTGAGGAAATTACGAAAGTGGTGATGTCTGAGGTGACTGACGGCTCGATCATCCTTTTGCACGACATCCACGAGAGGTCCATTAAAGCCTCACGGATCATTTTAGAAGAATTAAAGGAAGAAGGCTATGAGTTTGTGACCGTATCAGAGCTCATAGACCCATAAAAAAACTGTTCCGGAGGGATGCTCTCCGGAACAGTTTTTTTTAGGGCTGGTTTGTGGTTCCAGCTGTCAGGCGAATGATTTTAGACTGGGTTGGGCTCGTTGTTCATCGCTTTCTTCCAATTATCCATCTACTTCATCCCTGACAGTCATTTATTCATCATCTTCAGCGGTTTGTTCCACGAGTTTACCGATTTGTTCATCGACTTCCCCCCGCACACTCCTTACTCTCCACCGACAATCGTAAAGGAAGATGGTGATTCATTTTCATAGAGTTCGATCACGTCATAGTCCTGATCAAACGTAATTCTGTAAAGGCTGTGATACTGTAAGTTATCGTTCCCATAGTCCTCTGTCCATTCACGGGAGAAGGAAATTGTAACCGTATCCCCATGACTTTCAGTTTTTACATTACTAAAGTGAGACGCCTCTTCTCCCACGGTGACCACGCCGCTGGTGAGAAAAAGGTAAGCTTCTTTTTTCCCTCCAACCTCATAAAGGTGAGCTCCTCCCTGACCTTCTACCTCTTGGACGAACTCTCTTACACCTTTTCTTGCCTGATCCATGCTGACTTCCGTAACAGCCAGATCCTTACTGCAGCCCGTCAATATTAGTAAACCAAGAATCATTACCCCAGATCGTTTCATCGTTTCCTCCCGGATTGCCGTTTTTGCTGAACCAGTAAGTGTAATGAACACTCGAGATTAGCTTCCAACATTTTCAACCTCTTTACTGAATGATTATTTTCGCTTTTCAAAGTCAATTATCCTTTGTTATCCGTTATTCAGCTTCAAGCGAAAAGAGGAAAGCTTTACTATTTACATTCAAAAAGCACGGCACATCCATTATCAGATAAACAAAAACTGCCTTTTAACCAATTGAATAATCAGTTCTTCACCTGTTCTTCTTCAAAGGGGTTGAAAAGCTCACTCCAGTCGGACACGTATTCCTCGGGGGTTAAAAGACAACGGTCCAGTTGTGCTTCTATTTTCTTCTGATCGAGTTTGACTACTATGATTACAAGCTCTGTTTTTCTGTCCCCGAATTCCGGATCCCACTCTTCCTCAAGTTTTGGGTTGGCTTGTAAATACTGCTGTTGTTCTGATTCAGCCAGTGTGGCAACCCAGTAAGCAACCGGATTTATGGAGATGGACGGACCTGCCTGCGAGAGGAGCAGTGCATAGTGGTTATGTGTCGCACACCATATGATTCCTTTTGCACGGACTACTTCTTTTGGGAGAGCGTTAAGCCATTCAGCAAGCCTTCCTGAATGAAAAGGCAGCCTTCTTCTGTAAACGAAACTTGAGATACCATACTCCTCTGTTTCCGGTGTATGTTCAGGTGACTGAAGCTCTTTAATCCACCCTGCAGAGCTGCTTGCTTTCTCAAAATCGAAGCGTGTCTCATTGAGTAATTGACTCACACTGATTTTTCCATAGTTTGTTTTAATCAGTTCAGCGTCAGGTTGAAGCCTGCGAAGAACACCTTCAAGCTCATCAACTTTTTGATCGTCAACCATATCTGTTTTGTTCATAATCAGGACGTTGCAAAACTCAATCTGATCAATCAGAAGATCCACCACTTCACGCTGATCGTCTTCACCGAGTGCCTCAGCCCTGTCCAGCAGCGTGTCACCGGATGAGAAGTCATCCCAGAAGCGATACGTGTCTACAACGGTAACCATATTGTTCACATAGCAAAAGCGTGTCAGGTCAATCCCTGTTTCTTCATCAATGTATGAAAACGTCTGAGCCACCGGTACAGGTTCACTGATCCCCGTTGATTCGATAACAATGTGATCAATGTCTCCCTGCTTTACCAGGGCTTCTACTTCCACGAGGAGGTCTTCGCGAAGGGTACAGCAAATACACCCGTTTGACATCTCTACCAGCTTTTCTTCTGTCCGTTTGAATCCGCCATTTTCAACAAGATCTGCATCCACATTAATTTCACTCATGTCATTTACAATTACCGCTACCCGGAGATTTTCCCGGTTTGCGAGAATATTGTTCAAAATGGTCGTCTTACCCGCACCAAGATAGCCGCTAAGTACAGTAACAGGGATTTTTCTCATCTTTTTGTCATCTCCTTTTTATTCTCTAAAGAAAGCCCGGTCAAGAGCCTGCCAAGGCATTAGCGCACAGTTGTGGCGGGCTTTTAATTTATGAACACCTTCAAGAGAAAGGGCGTCGCCTAAATCGATTTCCTGATCGGTTGGAGGAACTCCGTTTCTTATAAGCTGTTCCATTGCTTCTTTCATTTGATTTACTTCAGTTACATGTTTTCCCCGCACCAGAACTGTCATCATTGAACAGGAAGCCATACTGATGCTGCATCCTTCCCCTGTAAAGCTTACATCTTCTATTACATTGTCTTTATTTATCGTCCAGTAAAGGGTCATCACATCTCCGCACGTGGGATTTTTATAATTCAAATGCTCGTTGCCGCCTTTACGGTGGTTTCTTCTGTACCTGGCATGATCCATGATGAGCTGTCTGTATAAATCATCAAGCATTTTTATCAGCCTCCATTCATAAAAAAGAGAGCTGAGTGTATGCTTTACACTCAGCTGAAAATCGTATTATAGAGGGGGAATCGTGCTTACCAGCTTGATTTTTTAACACCAGGAACCTGTCCTTTGTGGGCAAGCTCCCGAAGTGCAATCCGGGACATTTCAAATTTGCGCAGGTAGCCTCTTGGTCTGCCTGTTACTTTACAACGGTTGTTCAAACGTGTTGGAGAGGAATTGCGGGGCAGCTTTGCCAGGGCTGCATAATCTCCTTTCTCTTTCAGCTCACGTCGTTTCTCTGCATATTGTTCTACTAATCTCTCGCGTTTTTTCTGGCGTTCGACCATTGCTTTCTTAGCCATACTATCTTCCTCCTAATCATTACTTACTTTTTTCACACGTTTTAAATTGTGACTGAAACCACTCATAGTCAAGGTCTTTTCCGATAATCACAAATTCACTTTTTCGACTGCCGCGGGTTTCCCAGGGAGACCCTGCTTTACCTGCAAAGAGCATATGAACACCTTGAAAGACGATCCTTTTCTCAAATCCCGCAGCAGAAATAATTCCTTTGTACCGGTACATCTGCTCGCCTTTTTCGTCAATAATCCTGCCAAACCACTTTTCAAAAGCAGTCATGTCCATATCGTTTTTACTCGTCAAAACAATGGCAGTAATGTCAGGATCAAGGTGATGGGAATTGAGCTCGGATGGTTCAATCAGCCGCTTTTCATGCAGATCAAATGAAAACTTATTGAGCAGATCTTTTATGACCACACTTCCATGAGATCCTGACTGAATTTGCGGACCGGGATTTACTGCCAGCAGACGGTTACTTACCTTTTTAACATCTTCCTCTGATACCAGGTCAGTCTTATTTAGAATAAAATGATCTGCAAACGCCGCCTGCTTAAGAACCTCTTCATGCTCATGCATCTGTTTTGGAAAATGATAACAATCAATAACGGTGATAATGGTGTCCAAATGATAAATCTCTGAAAGTTCCGGGTCGAAAAAAAAGGACTGGGCAATCGGTGCAGGCTCTGCCAGGCCTGTGGTTTCGATTAAAACACGATCAAAAGGGGTATGTCCCCCTTCTTCCACTGCCTGAATCAGTGCATACAACGTGTTTATTAAATCTGTACGGACTTTGCAGCACAGACAACCGTTATTCAACTCATAAATGTCTTCTTCCGAACTGATCACCAGTTGATGATCAATACCGGTTTTTCCAAACTCATTCACAATAACAGCGATTCGTTCTTCCTGCTTGTTCATAAGTATTTCATTTAACAGCGTTGTTTTTCCTGACCCGAGGAAACCTGTCAAAATCGAAACAGGGATTCTTTCAGGTCGCTTAAACACCATATAACAACCACCCGCAATTCTTTGAATGATCACAACATATCGTAACTATTACGATTTACACTTTGGATTATATCGTAATGATTACGATTTGTCAAAGGGGGTCTTCTGTTTTACATTTTTTACTTCCATGTCCTTATAAATCATGCTGCCAACAGCACCGGTCTGATGCTGATACTTGCCTTTGTACGGCTTTTCACTTGGACGATCCATCTCTGCAAAAACGAGCTGACAGATGCGCCTGCCCGAAGTCAGCTCAATAGGTACTTTATTTGCATTGAATAATTCAAGAGTGATTTCACCTTTAAAGCCCGGATCAACCCATCCCGCATTTTGAATAAAGAGCCCCATTCTCCCAATACTGCTTCGTCCTTCAACAAATGCAGAAAGGCAGTCTGGTAACTCTATGGACTGTTCCGTTGCAGCTAGAAGAAATGATTGAGGGGGGATGATCACACGTTCAGTTTCAAAGGAAACTTCCTGTACCGGCCGGTTAAGTGAAATCAGCTCCACCTGATGCTCGTTCATTTTTCTGAAACTGGTCCCCAGAGTCAGATCCACAGAAGCAGGTTGAATCTGCTCTTCTGTTATTGGAGTAATGGATAACAGTCCCTGCTGCATATACTGTTTTATTCCTGAATCCGATAAAATCATTGGCATCCCCTCTTTACATGTATGAATAGATTATGATTAAATACCATTATAAAACGTAACTATTACGATTTAAAGAGCGGATTTGAGGAAGGGGTCGTCCAAGATGAACGAACGGCGATATGAATTTGCCCGTCATCAGTGTATTCAGCGTTTACCGGAGCCGGAACGAAGCGTCTATTTATTTGTTGAAAAAAGAGAGCTGTCTCTTGCTGACGAAGCAGTGAGTGAAAACCATTATGTACGTCTTCTTCAGCAACAGTCTCCGATCTTTGCGGCAGCGGAACACTTCAAAATGGAAGCGGCCGTTGTATTCGAAACCGTTCAGCGTATTGAAGCTTCTCTGGAGGCGAAGGTCTCAGAGTATGAAAAGCGCCTTAAGCTGATTGATTATACAGACGAATTTCGTTTGCAGGGGCTGTGCCGGGGAGATGAGCGGGTAAAGTATTACTTTCTGGTGGAGGGATAATCACGGTGAGGGGTGCAGGAGCTTCTTAACTTCTTTAACGGCTTCATCACTGTGATTAACGGATTAACCGCTCCCATTACCGGGTTGGTTGAAAAAATCACTCAATAGAAATAAAAAACGAGGCTGAGACATAAAGAAAGTATTTAGCTGAGAATGCGAACGATCCGCTGTCAAAGCGGATGAAATATCCGCAGAATCCTGCGGGATGAAAAGAAGGCACTGGAAAAGTTAAAGATCGAACTTTTCAGTGCCTTCTGAAAAGCAAAGGTGAGACCCCAGTGACGAGCGTTTGCTTCATGAGAATGCGACGAGATGCTTCGACGCATACAGCTTCATAAGGGTAGCTGGCAGAGGAAGAAGCAGGTAAGCTGGAGGAGGGTAACCCGCTTCCCGCGGAAAGCGAAGTATATTTCAGGAGCGGTTTATTAGCGCCGCTTTGGTTTGTTCAGATTCTCGTTAACTATAACACTTTTGTCCCTGCCTCGCCTCTCTATCTATTACGCTGTTTTCGGAAGTATTGTTGCTTTTACACAAGAAAAGTTGAAGCAGAAGGGCTCAAGACTCCTGTGGCAGTGACGAGCGTTGGCATCATGAATCTGCTTCGAGTTGCTTCGACGCAAACACTTCGAAGCATAAGCTTGTAGAGGAAGAAGCAGGAACCACTTCTACTGAAGACCCCACAGGGCGCAGCCCGAGGAGGCTTGCCAGCACCGCCACGGAAAGCGAAGGGCCCGTATGCTTCAACAACAATTCTAAGTGATGAAGAAAATAATAAAAAAGCACCAATCTATACGAAAACAGCCATCTATTATGACTGCATCGGGCGCACAACCACTTCGTTCACATTTACAGAAGCGGGCTGTCCGATCGCATAGACAACGGCATTGGCAATATCCTCTGCCTTAAGCTTGTTCATGTCACGGTCTTTAAACATAGCAATGACATCCTCATCCGTAATGTGTTCTGTGAGCTCAGATTCCACAGCACCAGGTGAAATGTTTGTTACCCGGACACCGGCTTTGGACAGCTCTTTTTCCATCCCCATGGACAGTGCGCGAACCGCGTATTTCGTGGCACTGTAAACGGCACTTGAAGGGAAAACTTCGTGCCCGGCAACACTGGAGACGTTAATAATCTGACCGCCGCCCTGTTCCAGCATGGCCGGAAGTGACGCATGGATGCCGAAAAGAACCCCTTTGATATTCACATCGACCATTCTTTCCCATTCATCGACCTTGTCGTTTTTCATAAATGACAATTGCATCACACCTGCATTATTCACAAGCACATCAACACTGCCAAATTCCTGTTTCGTCTTTTCAACGAGCTGCTCAACTTCCGTTCTGTTTGTCACATCGGTTTTCACAACAAGTGACTTTTGTCCGGTTTCTGATTCAATTCGAGATGACAATTGTTCAAGCTTGTCCGTCCGGCGTGCTGCAAGAACAACCTTCGCACCAGCTTCTGCGGCTCGTAAAGCAATCGCCTCGCCGATTCCGCTGCTTGCTCCTGTAATAACAACAACCTTGTCTTTTACATTTTCCATTTTGCACCTCTCCTTTCGATCGTTGAGCAATTGAACTCACCTTTTTACCTTAGCACGGGTTCCTGAGCTGATGAAAACAATCCGCCTGAGATTAATGGTTAACCATACTGTTTGCTACACGAATCAGTTCAGCTTCTCTGGTCTTCCCCTTAAACTCTATCGTATAAATCATCTTGTTTTTCACAAAACGAAGCCCGCCAGTCTCAATGCAGGCTTTGGTCCCGTCTGTAAGCTCGACCTCTTCACCGGTTTTCATTATCTCTGTTCCATGCGTTATTTTTACGGTTATCGATTGAAGCAATTCATGATTGCCATACTCTATAGTCAGGGTTTCCCCCTCATACTCCGTCTCCACATGGGTGATTGGATAAGGAAATGCTGATGGAACGAGGACACGCATCTTCACCTTTTTTTCGAACCGTTCCCGTCCTTTCTGCTCATTCATAAACGGATTGGCTCCATCATAGACAACCCGGATATCTGTAATTATTCGTGCTTCGTTGGTTGTCACTTCCCATATAAATGCCAGTCTTGCAGGTTCGTCACCTTCAAAGTAGCCCAGGGCCACTGTTTTATTTTGATGGGGAGAATTCAGTCCTTCATAGCTCGCAATGGCCGTGTGTTCCCGGAATGGAGGAATAACCACACCTTCTATTGTATATTCCTTTGCCCTTTCCACTTCTCCGCCTGCTAAATATCGTACAAACTCACCCACTTCTTTTTCAGCCGCTTCAACAGAATTTCAATTTAAGAACAATACACCTATTAAAATAAGCAGAGCCATCACGCTTTTTCCCATTTTCAAAAGTCCCCTCATGCTTTACGTTTTTACCTGTCCCTCATCAGGCAGGTCTATGCACTCAGCCTCTCCCTAAATTATCCATTTATCCGTTGCACACTTCCTACCCCCACACCTGGACTTCTTTACTCTTTTAAAGTGTGTACATATTTTTAGTATTTTCTTAACTTTCAACACTTTCCCATTCTGCTATATTAAAAGAGTTCGACCAAACATACCTTTGAAGGAGAGAAAAGCTGATGCACACTTATGTAAAACGTTCGTTGTCTACGTTCCTCGCTCTTATTGTCATGCTTATTGCCCTGCCTGTTTCGGAAGTGGAAGCTAATACATATGATTGGAATATCTACTCCAATTCCATTGAGTACAAACAAACGGGTCAGTCATTCGCCAACCGATCCTGTGGTCAGGTTAACAATGCAACTCAAGGATTCTTCCGTCTCCCCAATACCTCTTCATCTCAAACCATCGCAAGCTACCCGATCGACCAGCGAAGTGTTGAACTCGATTTTGGAAGCTGTTCCACTTACGGAATGACACACGTGTTAGCCCGCCACGCTCCGGAACACTTTATCGGTAACCCGACACCTGTACAATCTTTCTTTAACCCCGGCCGCTCCCTCGGAAACTATGAAGCAATTATCGGCGACATTATTGCCCAAAACCGCACGCAAATTGCCAACTATGGATTTACAAGTAACGGTACTGTCGTGTACGGTAATGTTAGTCAAGGCTCTGTCCGCCTCGTCATTAAAGGCGGTAAAGTTATTACCATGTATCCATCAGGGTGGGGACTTGGTGAACGTCAATATTAAGAGGACTGATGCCGTTTGATTTCAGTAGAAAGCTACTTTACAGTGCAAGATAAAAAGGAGAAATCATGGATCCCCTGCTCAGACCTGGAGAAACTCTCAACACATCTTCCCTTAACTCAACCCGTGTTCCCGGGTATTCTCGTTATCCAGGGGGACGAGTACTTTGCTTTTGGTGAAAAGTATGAAGACAGCATCGACCAGCTGTGGCTGGGACTGCTTCACTCCCTTGAAAATCTGGGTGAAGAAGGAACATCGCCTTTCGTTTATCAGCCCATCGATTTTTATATGAAAAAGAGCGAAGACGCTTTGGTTATCAGCATTACCCACAGGGGTACCATCATGGACGAGTGGACGTTTCCATTCTATGAAGCTGTAACCGCGATTCTTCATGGTGCCGAAGATTTTTTTACTACAGTCAAAATGCTGAACCTCCAGCTGTTTAAAGACGACATTCATCTCATACAATGCCGGATCATTAATTTGAAAGAAGACTATAAAAAAAGCAGCGGGTCCCAGTAGGGAACGCTGCTTTTTTTATATTTTACAGGCCGTACCACGAAAGGTTTGTACTGTTCATTATAAATTTCCGGGTCCCTGTTCCCAGCCATCTGCTACTGCTTTTTTCTGCGATCGTTTCCCGTAAAGAAAAGAGCCAGGAATAAGCCAACACCACCAAGCAGAAATGACATGGATGAAGCAACGGCAATGAAAGCTTCGTTGGTAGCAAAACCGGATGTACCGGCTGCGAAAATACCGAACAGCACAAGTCCAACAGCGGAAGCGTATAGGAGTGCCCGGATCCGGTTCATGGCAAATTTCTTTTTCGTTTCCATCGTCAGAGCACCGTAAGTGAGGACCGTCCCGCCGGCTACAGCGAAAATACTTGCTCCCACCACACTGACAGCCGGGGCATTCATAAAGTAGAGCATCAAAGGAGTAAGTAAACCGAACAGAATTAACAGAGAGCCAATGACAATTCCAGTTGCACCGATCCGGTTGGTCCAGGAGGAATACACGGTCTGTTTCGTTTCGTCCTGCCCTGCTTTTCTCATATCCTCAACAAGACCTGTGAGATCCCCCATGGACGCAGCCGCTTCCTTGAACGCCTGATCTTCATCGAGTCCCCGGATTTTGTAGTCGGCTATTTTCTCCTTCATATTTGTAGCCAGTTCCTCTTTTAAATCATACAGTTGCTGACTTTCCCCTACATTTGCAAAAACATCGTCCAGGTACCGGTGGACTCTGTTGTGTTTTGTTTTTTCACGATTTTGCATCGCTGATCTCTCCCTTAATTAATTTATCCAGGACTTTTTGTGCAAAAAGCCAGTCTTTCACGTTCTGTTCATATCGTTTTTTTCCCTCATCGGTAATCCGGTAATATTTCCTTCTTCCTCCCTGGGTTTCATCTCCCCAGTAAGAACTGATAAACCCTTCTTTCTCCAGTCTTCGAAAAGCGGTGTAGAGCGTCGCCTCCTTTAACTCGTACTCATTGTCACTCAATGCAATGATGGATTTATAAATTTCATATCCGTAGCTGTCTCCCTGCCGGAGTATGTTTAAAATAATGGTCACTGTATTTCCGCGAATAATATCGGTGGATATTGTTCCACTCATATTACTTCACCTCCTAATGTATACTTTATGAAATATTACTATGTCTGTCAAGGTAATATTCATGAAAAAATTGACTGCCAGTACGCAGTCAATCTTTAAGTCATCATTCCCATGGATCCGTGAAGAAAATTTCCGTTGGTATGTGCGGTGCAGTAAGATAGATAACAACAGTGACTAAAAAAACAGCCCCAACCCAGAAGAACGCAATGATGTGCTCTTTTTCTTCTGGATTGTTCTTGAATTCCATCACGCCTCTGTAAGTGAGAAGAATGAAGAAAAACGGGAGCACAACATACATGGGGTTAATCATAACTGTGGTTAAATTAATGAACATACTTAAAATAAAGACACCCATGATGACAAATTCCGTAATGATCTGGTGCCTTGGTTTCGGTTTATTGAACTCCCATTTAAAGATGTTTTGGGTATTGCCGAGTTTTCTGCGTAGCAGGTATTCAATACTGTAAAAAACAAAAACCATAACAACGATTGCAAGAAAAAACCACATTGTAGGTGTAGAAGTCATATACGATTCACTCCTCGGGGTGACATTGATTCTACTAACCTACCATTATATGGATCCTTTTTCAAACTCAGCCACTATTCCAGCCCGAACCTGCCAAAATGTTATCCGCTTCTTTTTTAAGGCACCCCCGCTCACTGATCTCCGGGTTCTTTTCAAGAAAATCCTGAACGATATAAAAGCCTGTCACATACCCGATCATTCTCGGCATGTTGCGGCCGCCGTACATCCAGTGTTCATGGTACCTGCGTCCTTTTATGTCTTTTCGGTGAGAGAGAACCTGCTTCCACCAGTCTTCGCACTGTTCTCTTGAGAGCGTGCGGGTCCAGGGCGCTTGTTCGCTTTTGCCGAGGTGGTTTTTCACTGCGGCTTCAGCAAGACCTTCCATAAGCATGGACTCCATAAGCGTAACGGACTCTTCATTTTTCTTCTGGTAAAAAAGCCGGCATGCATGGTTGTACTCATGAGTGAGCAGGGCTTTCATGGCATTCAGGGATAAAGATTCGTCGATGAACAGGACGATAAAATCGGCAAACGTGACGCCGTTTTTACCGGCCAGGCGGTCGATCAGTTCCTCGTTCGTCGTATCAATCGGCAGAAGATAGATTGGCAGATCGGGACCGCTCCACTTCTTTTTCAGCACGAAAAAATGTTTTTGAAGCTCTTTCATATGGCCTTTTTTATGAAGCACTTCCCCAAACTTTGTCCAGTCTCCTGACGGTTTTCTCAGTCCCTGGGCAAGAAGGTAGTGATGCCACTCCGGGAGCGCTGCGTCCTTAAAATGGCGCAGCAGAGGCTCGCAAATGACTTCAGCCTGAAGGCGGAGGGCATCTTCCCAATACACGTCTTCCACTTTTTTATGAAACGACCGAAACGTCGTAAAATCGCATTTTAATCCCAAAAAAACACCCCCTGACTAATATGTATGCACACATTCAGGGGGACTTGTTACGATCCGTTAAAACGCTATTAACCTTGGAAAAAGAGGAAACCGAATACACCGAAAATGAGTGTGGAAACAATGGCAATGACAAGCCCGATCAGTGTTTCATGGGGCAAAATTTTAAACCGTTCTTTCATCGACATGTACACACTCCCACGGGTGATGTGAAAATACGTCCCGTGGGGCAGATGGTCAAGAACTGTTGCCCCGGAATTGACCATGGCTGCGGCGGCGAGGGCAGGGATACCCATTTCAAGCATGGATGGTGCAAAGACCTGGCCCGCCACCGCCGTACCGGCAGCCGTTGAACCTGTCGCACCGGACATGGTGATCCCTGAAATCGGTGCGAGAAAATAGGCTGGCAGATGCATCGCTTCAATGGCACTTAGGATTTGTACGATAATGGCAGAGTTTGCGATCACACCGGCGAGCGTCCCGGTACCAATGAGGAGAATCGCAACAGGTGCCATTTTTTCAAGTCCCGATCTTACAAAGTGATTGAGTTCATTCCCTTTTCTCATGGCAAGAGCCCCGGCAATTCCCCCGATCGGCAGGGCAAATAACGGATCGATATGAATGCCTGCTATGGGCTGCAATAATAAGAGAAAGATTGCCACACCAGGGCCAAAGAGAGCTGTGCCGAGTGTCGGCGTCTCCCCTTTCACCTCTGTGGAAAGCTCATGATCCTGAACCTTTTCCCCTGTGTCCCTCAGCTTACGGGCAATCGCATAGGTGACAGCCACCCCTGCAAGGGCAGGAACAATCCCTGCGAACATGACACTGGTTAAAGGAACGTAAAAAGCCTCGGCAGCGGCAATGGAGTTTGGGTTCGGTGAAATAATATTACCCGCTTTTCCTCCTCCGGATATGGCAATGAGAACGGCAATTTTGGACATGTTTGTCCGCTTTGCAATAGAAAGGGCGATCGGGGCCACCGTGAGTACCGCAACCCCGATAAAGACCCCTACTCCAGTGAGGACCATGGTGGCACCTGCAACAGCAAGGAGGGCTTTTGCTTCACCGAGGCCGTTCAGGATCGATTCGGCAATCTTTTTTGCCGCACCGGATTCGATAAGAACCCCGGCCAGAACGCCTGCCGCAAGAACCCGGAGAACGACCCCGGTCATCCCTTCTGCACCGCCGACCATAATTTGAACGGTCTCCGTAAGGGCTGCTCCCCCGATAATGCCTCCTGTAAGAGCGCCAGCCATCATGGCATAAGCAGGGGCAACGCGGATCAGGATGAGTCCGATCGTTACGGCCAGTGCGAGTATCGTACCGAATGAGGTTAGTTGTATTTCCTGTATATCCATTCGCTGCTTCACGACCTGTCTGAAAACGACTTTCTCCTATCATACTTCAATTCTCGTAATGAACTGAAGGGGAAAGTGCAAGATAAGTCTGAAAAAGGGAAAAAATAGTCGTAAATTTGGAAACCACATACAAAAACTGCCCCAAAAGGTACTTATCCTTTGGGGCAGTCTCTTTTAAACAAGCGAGTGTTTATTTGCGTAGATGGCTGCCTGGGTTCTGTCATCCAGCTCCAGCTTGGTGAGGATATGACTCACGTGGGTCTTCACGGTTTTTATGCCGATATGAAGGCGTTCGCCGATTTCTTTGTTGGACAGACCCTGGCCTATAAGGGACAGGACTTCTTTTTCCCGGCGGGTGAGGTCATTATGTTTCGGCTTGTGGCGCATCTGGTGAAACATCTTCTGTGTGACCTGTCCTTCGAAGGTGGGCTCTCCTTTGTATGCTTTTCGAATACAGTTGGCTATGTCAATGGCGCTGGACGTTTTCAGGATATAACTGAAGGCTCCGGCTTCCATAACGGGAAAGAGCATTTCGTCATCCAGGTAGCTTGTGAGAACGATGATTTTTGCCTGGTGGTCTTCCAGCTCTTTTGTGGCTTCCACTCCGTTCATTTCGTCCATTAATAAATCCATTAAAATGACATCGGGGTTCAGTTCTTTGGCTATGGAAATGGCTTCCCGTCCGTTTTTGCCTTCCCCGACCACATCGATATCAGGCTCTGTCTGCAGGTATGTACTCAGGCCCATCCGGACCATTTCGTGATCATCTACGATCAGCACGCGGATCTTGCTCATCATGTTCTCCTCCTTTTTGGGTCCTTAACGGGACACGGATTTTAATGGTGGTGCCTTTTCCCGGATAAGAAAGCAAGGAAAAGTGACCGCCCAATTCTTCAATTCGCTCTTCCATTGTCGTAAGTCCGTAGGAGACGTTCGCATCTTCTTTTTTCGTCTCCATGTCAAAGCCGCAACCGTCGTCACTGAGGGTAATCAAAAGTCGTTGGTCTGCCTGTTCTGCCGTAAAGCGGATCCGGGACGCCTTCGCGTGGCGAAGCGTGTTGGAAAGACCCTCCTGAACCACACGAAACAACTGATCTTCTATGCCGGGATCGAGTGCTTCGAGCTGATCGGTTTCCCAGTCGAAGGCAACTGCTTCATTTTTGGCCGAAAGTTCTGTAAATAGTGCGTCCAGCGCTTCCTTCAGCCCTTTTCCTTCGAGGGTAATGGGGCGAAGGTGCATGATCAGGGCCCGAAGCTCCTGCTGGGATGCATGGATCATCGTTTCCACCTGGGTGATCAGAGTTTTTGCCCGGTCCGGATCGGTGTCGAGAATCCGGGGGATTGCGCCGAGGCTCATGGAGACGGCGAAGAGCTGCTGGCTCACGGCGTCGTGCAGGTCCCGGGCGAGCTTGCGCCGTTCCTCAAGGCCGGCTGCCCGTTCTTTTTCGTCGATGAGGGCGGCGTTTTCGTTTAGTACCCGGTGCATGGAGCGGATCTGCTTTTCGTAGCCGTCGGTCATGTCGTTGAGTTCCCCTGCCAGGCGCTTCATTTCATCCTCCCGGTCCATCTGAATCCTGTTATCAAGAGAGCCCCGTTGAACCTGTTTGAGCTGGTAGATCAGATAGGTGATCGCTTTTTTCAGTTCGCTCGTATAGGAAAAAGAAAAAGCGAAGCTAGTAAGCAGGTAGATCGCCGAGACAATGACAAGGAGGGTCAGGGTCACTTCCACATCAGAAGCTACCGTGTATATCCTTGCGGCGAGTATCGTGCCGTCAGCCGGTCCTGTGTAAAAACGGGCGTAAAGCCAGGCAGTGAGCCAGATTGCGAGAAAAGCAATGCCGACTGTCTTTGCCTGAAGCCTGAGCCCGTCCCAGATGACGCCGTGGAGTCTTTTCTCTTTTTGTGCGGCTTGTTTAGTCAACGGCCATTACCTCCACGCTGCCGATGCTGTTGCGTACGGTCAGGATGACGCGCTGTTCGGCTTCATAAAAGTTGTCGCTCGTGTATGTGGCATTGCGTCCCGTTCCGGAGAAGTTATCATCAAACAGAGTCGCTTCCCCGATGCTTACGTCAACGTTTGCCTGAATCGCCATGTCTTTTGGGGCGGTGATTTCCACGGAGCCGATCCACATGCTGATGTCCAGATAGTTATCACCGTCTTTGAGCACAGCAGTAGTCAGATCTACTTCCACACTCCCGATGGACGTACGGATATCTGTATTTTCAAGGGTCCAGGGCCGCTTGCCGATAACCACTTCGCCGACAAACTGACGGATGTTGGCGTAGTCCCCGCCCTGCGGACGGTGGTGTTTTTTCTGGCGGTCCTTGTATTTGCCGCCCGCCTGCTGCCTGGCTTTGTTGATGCTGTCTTCTGCACTCTGGAAGCTGTTTTCGTATTTTTCTTCGTCCACGTGGGGATTGTTTTTTACCTGTTCCCGGGCTCGGGAGATGTTTTCTTCTACGTAGCTCCACGGGTCGGCGTAGTCTGCTTTCTTTTCGGCCGTATCCGGCTCCCAGTCATCTTCATCTTTACTCATGTCCACTTTGACTGTGGTCGGACGTTTGTTTCTGAGAAGCTGAAAGCCGACGAAGATTATGAGGAGCGGCCAAATCCAGCTCCACAGGTCGGCAAAAGTATAGTAAAACCAGTCTGCCTTGTTACCGGTAATAATCAGGCCCGCTGCGATGATGAACAGGCCGAAAACGGCCTTACCGAAATCCCACTTGTCACGTTTCAGCCCCTGGTAGGCTCTGAAAAGCCCGTCCAGGAGGATCTTCAGGCCGATAATGACGATGATAAGCGTCCAGTAGGTGGAGACCATCTCCCCGAAACTCGCATCGATGACACCTGTATTATTTAATAGATATAGCACTCCGACTGCGAGAATGATCATCCCGAATATTTTATTCATGATTGTATTGTCCCCTTTTGGTTGCGACATGTCTCCAGGGGCACGGGGCCCCAGTATATAGCGGCAGGGTAAAACTGCCAGTTTCTTTTATTCTATCGTGTTACCCTTCCCCGCGCCAATGGATTTTTTTCAGAATAAGAGCGTAGGAAAGGACAGTGTAGCCAAGGAGCATAAGCATGTTCATCCCCACAGTCGTTGTGTACCCCACAGCGAGCAAATCTCTCAACCCTGCTGCGGCATAGGTTGTAGGTACGAGGTACGAAAACCACTGCAGGACAACCGGAAGCTCTGAAATTTCTACAAGAACCGGCGTCATAAAGCTGATAATCATCATAAGCCCTTGAACGAGGAGGTTCGTCAGCTGCATGTTCGGTGACCAGAAACCTAGAAACACTCCAAGTCCCACAACACTCAGGACCGTCAGCGCAACGAATGGAATAAGCCAGAAACTGAAGGTAAATGTAATGCCGTACACCCACTGCCCGACGAATGCCATAATTACAAATGACGGAAAGCTTACGATCATTCCTCTTAGGAGGTTGGCAAAGATAAAGTTGATTTTTTCAATCGGCAAAGAGGCATAAAACGTGAAATGTCCCTGGTGTTTTTGAAAAGATATTTCCTGGGCCATGACGTTCATCCCCATAATGACGAGGGCAAACAGCATGTTCCCTGTGATGATCCGTACAATCATAGCCTCAGTCGGATTCACTGTGAAAAAATGGAGAAACATGAGTATGGCAAAAGGAAAGATAGATGCCAGGATAAAAATAAATGCCCACTGCTCCCGGATAATGGAAAATTGAATGCGGAACAGGATCCATACTTCAACGGCAAGCTGTTTTACGATTGAAGTTTCATATCTTGGATCAGCCGTTTGCTGCTGCATATTCGTTCACCTCTTCCTTTTTTGCATCAGGTCCACCCGCCGGAGGCTGCTCATTGTCGATATGAAAGTACACATCTTCCAGGCTTGGCGGCACGATGGAGTATGTCTGTACATCTGGTTCATTGTTTAAAAAACTCACCAGGTCCGGTGCTTGATCCTTTGCAATGAGAATGCGGGAGCGTTGGTCTGACAGGGTTGTGACCGTCCCCCATCCGGCGAGAGCTTCGTGAAGTTCGTTTCGGGCGGTGCGTTTCACTGTAATTTCACATTTAAGACGCTGGTCCACTTCTGCTTTCAGTTCTCCAACGTGATTGATGGCCAGGAGCCTCCCGTGGTTAATCACTGCCACACGGTCAACCACCTGTTCTGCTTCCAAGATGTTGTGAGTTACAAGAATCACCGTTGCCCCTTCCCGGTTCCGCTTTTGAATCATGTCCCAGACAAGGCGGCGCTTTTTCGGATCCAGTTCGTTTGTAGGCTCGTCGAAAATGTAGACACCTGCCTGACCGATGAGTGTTGTACCGATACCCGTGAGGCGTTTCTGGCCACCCGAGATGTTTTTCAGAAGTTTGTTTGCTACTTCAGTAAGTTCGAGTTCTTTTATGAGAGACTCCGTTTCTTCGTTGGCCGCTCTCCGCTTCATCCCTCTTAACCGTCCCGAAAAGTAAATGGCTTCTCTTACTTTCAGACTCGTAAGTGCATGGGGTTCCTGTGAATAGTAGGCCACTTCCCTTGCCACCTGTTTATTTTGTTTTAATACGTTGATGCCTTTGTAGGTAACTTCCCCTTCGGTTGGTTTTACATGAGCAACGATTTGCTTAATAAGCGTCGATTTGCCGGCTCCATTCGGCCCGAGAAGTCCAAGTATTTCACCTTCATTAATCGTAAAAGAAATCTCTTCATTTGCTTTCACCTTCCCTTTTTTATATGTCTTGGATACGTGTTTCACTTCAAATAACGGTGTCTTCATTGCAGTCCGCCTCCCTCTGCTTCTTTGTTCTGACTCTATCTTATCTCGTCAGAAAGGCGCACCAAACAGGCGGCAGACTGTTTCCGTCTCCGCCTCGAGGCTGATTTTTTTGTGGGTTTTTGGGTGGGGGTTTACTTTTCATGATAAAATGTAATTTGTTGCAAATATTGAATTTTTTAGAAAGAAGGAATGGAATGATTTATGAAGCAGATGTAAATGTAAGGAAGAAATTAGTACCAATGTTTAAAAATATTGATAGCACGATTGTTCTCTCGTATCTCCAGGGACATATGGGAACTGCTTGGGTAGACAACCTTGAAAATCCAACTGTTGCTCAGATAACGGTTGGAATTTTTGTTTTTTATGCCGGGAATCCGAATACAAAGGAAGCTAAAGAATTACTTTATAATCTTCCCGATTTTACTCTTGCAATTGTTGATTCTGATGATTGGAAAGAACTTATAGAGACAGTTCATCATGGGGCATTTGAGAAATTTCCCCGATTCAGTTTTCACAAGAACCCCGACCACTTAGACCAGGAACACTTCCAGTACCTGCTGTCTGCATTACCAGAAGGCTACGAAATTAAGAGAGTTGATAAAAACATTGCAAAAGAATCATCTTTCCATGAACTCTCAGAAGACTTTATTAATCAATTTGATTCTATTGATGACTTTATTAACAGAGGAGCAGGGTATGCTGTTTTAAATGATGGGCAAGTTGTTTCTGCGGCAACATCATTTAGTATATATGATGATGGAATTGAAATTGAAGTTGCTAGTCATCCTAATCATAGAAGGAAAGGTTTAGCAACAATCGTAACCTCAGCCCTCATATTAGATTGTTTGAAAAAAGAGAAATACCCCAGTTGGGATGGAGCTAATGCTGAATCTGTGGAACTAGCTAAAAAGCTCGGATACATCTTTAAGGAATCATACGATACTTATTTCATTGAAGTATAAGATAGAGCCTTATTTGTATCTTAAAAGATAGAGAGTGTCAGGTGACCAAGTAAATATGTAGTTAAAGATGGTGACTTCACAGGTCCCGGTAGAGTGGCAATGGCTCCACTCATTGCTTCGAGGTTGACCTCAAAAGTAAAAAAAGGACCTTTTGGGTCAACCTCTTTTGCAAAGCTGATTATACTGTCAATTCGGGTTATGATCGTTGTGTGATTTACCGTGTGGATCTGTCTGTGTTTTTCCGTTTTGCACCATACAAGTAACCCGTTAGAATCATCTCCCGTGGTCACAAATATTATTGTTTTTTCACGATGACAATCGCATTGCCGGACGGATCTTCAACCTGCAGCTTGTTTTCTGCACCGGATACGTTCAATGCCTCTTTTGCCGCATGGTATTCATCCTCTGTAAAAAACACGGTAAATTGTTTCATTCCGACCGCTTCTTTTGGCGGCTTAGGAAGATTTGTTCCCGTCCAAGTATTGAGTCCGATGTGATGATGGTATCCGTCTTTGGATACAAACAGCATGCGCGGATCTTTTGCTACAATATCAAATCCGAGGATGTCCACGTAGAAAGCTTCGGCTTCCTTTATGTCTGCCACCTGCAGATGCATATGGCCAAGTATAGCTTCAGCAGACATTCCCGTCCACCCATCAGCAGGTGCTTCTTTCAGCAGCCCTTCAACGTCCAACGGGTACGTGCCGCCCACGTACCAGCCGTTCTCTTCCTGTTTCCACGTTTTTGGATCTGTGTCTGCATAGATCTCTACCCCGTTCCCGTCCGGATCCGCCAGGTAAATTGCTTCACTGAACTGATGATCTGATGCCCCGTGAAGAGGGTAACCCGATGCGAGCAGATGCTTTAATGTATGAGCAAGCGTCTTCCGGTCCGGAAGCAGAACCGCCAAATGAAAAAGCCCGGTTGTCCGCCCAGGACGGTTTGCAACATTTTCATTCGTATGCACGGTAACAAGGGGTGTTCCTCCATCAGCACCGAACGTAAGCGAATCTCCTTTTATATCCAGCACCTTTAACCCGATCACCCTTTCATAAAACTCACGTACCCGGTCCAGATCCTTCACATTAAGATCTACACTCCCCAATCTATCTTTTAATTTCGGCTCATATTTAATCGTTCCCACCACCACCGCCTCCTTTTCACTTATTATAACACCAATAACTTACTTTTAGTAAGTAATTATAAAAATTTCTTTGTTTACTATTGGACAGAGGGTCAGGCACTGTGTATACCATTTCACAGAGGGCCAGGCACTGTGCTCACAGCTTCACACGGTGCCTGGCACCGAAAACAAAAAAAGCTGCTTCTGGCGTATTCATCCAGGAGCAGCTTCTTTAATAAAGTCATTTATCTTTCTTCCAGACGGGCGATTCGCTCGTCGAGATCCGGGTGGGAGGAGAAGAGTTTGGCAACTCCGCCTTTTCCGTTGATTTTCATTGTCTGCACCGCACTGTCATCTGTACGGTCGTTGACATTCGCACGGTCAACGTAGTTTTTAAGGGAACGAAGGGCATGTGCCATTTTGTCACGTCCAGCCAGATCCGCTCCGCCGCGGTCTGCGTGGAATTCACGGTAGCGCGAGAATGCCATAACGACCAGACTTCCAAGAATCGAGAACAGAATCTGGAAGATGATGATCGCCATGAAGCGCACAATCCCTTGCATTTCGGCACGCACAAGACGAGATACGAGAATCGCTGCAATCCTGGAGAAGAACACAACAAATGTGTTAATGACTCCTTGAAGAAGCGTCATTGTCACCATGTCTCCGTTCGCAACGTGGGCAACCTCGTGGGCGATAACCCCTTCAACCGCATCATCATCCATTGTCTGAAGAAGTCCGGATGAAACAGCTACAAGAGAGCGTTTCTTTGAAGGACCGGTTGCAAATGCGTTTACTTCAGGAGATTGATAGATTCCCACTTCCGGCATGTGCATTAGACCTGCCGCACGGGACAGACGATGTACTTTCTCCACCACAGTACGCTCGTGGGAGGATAACGGACCGTCCGGATCGAGCACTTTTACTTTCATCATCTTCTTAGCTACAAAACGTGACATGGCCAAGGAGATGAAGGATCCTGCGAAACCTACGAGTAAGCTGAATACACCTAGTGACACATAATCAATGCCCAGTCCGGCACCGCCTGTGTCAAATGACCAGCTGATATCGGTAAAGTGAGTTATAACCGACCAGACGATAAAGATCGTTGTCATGACAAGAATATTTGTTACGAGTAAAAATAGTAATCTTTTCCCCATTCATAAGCCTCCAATTTTCTATATCTGCCAATCTATTTTAACATGTTTTTATCCAAAAGGCAGATAAAGTATGCTAGATTTACAATAATGACACAATTCCAAAAAGTGGTGATTATGTTGAAAAAGCTCAGCTCCCTCCAAGAGTATGAATGGATTTATCAAACCTTTAGTAATGCCCATAAACAGTCTTTCGGCGAAATACCCAGGCAGACTGTGAAATGGTTCGTGCCACCCCGGTTCGAAAGCTATATAAAGATCCTTCACCCCTTAGATACCGGGGATACATACAAAAAACTGGCAGAAAAATTCGGCGAAACCTACGACAAAACCATCACACCGGGCACGTTCGAGCCTCATTTGTATGAGAAGGATATCAACCTGCACCCCGAACTTGACCGGAAAACGTACTCCAGATTAGTTGAAACGCTCGCTCCCTTTACAAAAAATCCGTGCTATTTTTATTTCACAGGCTACGACAATCCCGTGCCTGAGTCTTTATATCTCGGTCCGCTCCAAGATGCCGTGCCCCTTTTTGATAAAAACCAAGGAACCGCCCCGATATACTGGTGGCCTGAAGACCGGTCATGGATCGTTCATAATCAGGCATTTCGCTCCTATACGATTTTTGCAGGACCCCCTGCTCTTGCTGAAAAGATTCTAAGTGCCGACAATCTTGAGGCCTTTGAAATTGATGAAAACTTCAACATGTCCGGCGGTGGAGATTTTACATTTAAAAGCCACTTCAGCCATATCCCCCTTGAGCGCATTAAAGATGGGGAGCCATACGAATGGATTGACCGGGAACTTAGAGCTGTACACTTGAAAAATTACGGCAAAACCAGTTCACTCACTGTTGAAAATATCATACCGCCTGTTTACGAAGGGTATCTGAAAATCATGCAGCCGATTCACAAGGATAAAGACATCACCGATGAAACCAGTCTGTATAAAGACTGTGACCCTGATAAGATATCCCTGCATCATGGTGAAAAAATGACGTACAAAGAGGCAGCTGAAAAATACAGCCTCGTCTACAACAAGGAAATCAGCATGGGCACCTTTTTGAGGCAGTTTGAGGATGATAGTCTTCCGCGGTATCTCATCTTTCCGCAGGACGGCAGCCTTGAAAGAGACATTGTCAAAAAACTCATAGACGCACTTCACCCCCACACAAAAACGCCATGCTACTTTTACTATGATCTCTTATCCTTACCGGGTGAAGAAATGATCTTCAGAGGAAATCTCCATGACGTTCTGACCCTTTGCATGGAGGAAAATGCCGGAGCCTCACCGAAGTACTGGTGGCCGGCGGACCGTTCGTGGATCATCTATACTGATTTTGACCTTGAATATTCCTTTCTTGGGGCTTCACAAAAAATCATAAAGGAGATCGCTTCCCTAAAAGACATCGAAACCTTTGAGGTCGGTAAAGACACGGGGATCACCTATGATGCCGACGTTCATCTGAACCCCGGTAAAACCAATTATTGAACGGAGTGCTCGCCGTGACAAAGCTCATTTGGACTTTTATTATCCTTATCTTTATACTCGGGGCATGCTCCGATGCCCAGCAATGCCCTACCCGTGTGGATACCGTTACAGAGAACGGAGAAGAGCTGATTATTGATGAAAAGTCCCTCATGGTAATTTGCGATGCATTTAATAGGGCAACGTGGGATCCCACCATTGAAGCGGAAATGGAAGGAGAACCCCGCGTAACAGCTACACTCTTTTTCCAAACAGATAAGAACATGCCTGAACGCCTGTACAAGTACAGCATTTACTTTAATGACGATGATTCGGCAACAATCCTCGGCGGACGCACTTCCGAAGGATATGGCATTGTCGCTGCAGTAGATGCGGTTGGGATTAAAGAGGTTTTACTGGAAGATTAGAGTGGGAATTAACGAGCTCTGAGCATCATTATAATAGAAGAAACGTCCCCATCCTTCCTTAAGCCAGGATGGGGACGAGAGGTTAATAGAATTTAATTTTTGGCTTATGTGTTTTATTTTCTTTTTATCCGTTTTAATTGAGGGATTAAGAGATTTACATATTTTTTATCAGCTTTACCCCAGCTCCCTCCTTATGTAGTGGTTCGCCGGACCAAATCGATCCACTTCCTGCATCCCCCGTGACTCACTGGTGAACGAAAAATCCTCAAAAACCACGATCGAGAACAGCATCATCCGGGAAACAAGGGTTAAAAAGTCTTCGCTTAGCTGATCCTCCGTCTGAAGAAGGTACATGGCATGCTCATTTACAGAAATCGTCTGAGCAGACGGATTCAACTTACAAAACACCCCTGTCATAGTACTCACTAACGACGGCCCTGCATCAAGTAAACATAATGCCTCGTCAAATACGCCCCATTCGTTAAGGGAAATCCTCTGGAAGATAAACGTCTTATTATTACGAAAATCTACATCCAAAACAGTTTGTTTCCCTGCATTAGTTCTTTGAACAAACACTGTATTTTCCTCAAATACGTCATCATGGGGCCTCGCCTTTATGTTCATGCCAGCCGATACCTCGGCAACAGCTGAAAGAGATTCTGATTCTTTGATTCTCATTTCACCGGTTCGCTTATATGCCCGGCTTAACCGGTGAGACGCAGCAAAATCCAATATGTGAACCAGGTCACTCTGATGACGAAGGGTGATCTCGATCCCTGTTGACCGCAGTTCCTTAAGGTCACAAAGTGCCCGGATAACCCAGGGTGGAACCGGGCGCACCGGAATCCGTCTTCCGTAGAAAAGATCGATTATATGCTGAAAATCCGTAATGACCATCGCCCGCTTGTCGTTAAATTTCTTGATCAGTTCGGTAGCTTTATGAATGGCAAAACACTCAGCCCCCACCGACTGATGCGACCGTGTCTCCGTTATAAATGTGTAATACGTTTTACCAAACCCTTTCGTGCGGATGATCCCGGCCCCCAGCTTCCTCTCCGACGAACTCCCGTCACACACATAAAAAGCCATCGATATGCCCCTCCCGCTCCCTCTCGTTATCTTCATAACTATGCGAATAAAAGGACAACCATACCACAGAGGTTGACTCAAAAGGGTCGTGTTTTACCTTTTGAGTCAAACCTGAGGCAATGAGTGGAACTGCTGCCCTCTTTTAAGAGCCCGGCAGGAGTGGGCTTTCTCCTGCCGGGCGAGCAGTGTGCGGAGCAGTTGTCAATCTGCCGTGCCCTCATGAGCCTTCCACGCTCACTGTTTCACAACCAAGTTAGTTAATTTATTTAATTTTTGCAATCGTTTGATTTTTACTTCTTCAAACGATATTCTAGTATTTATAGTTAAAATTTTCTGACAACCAAATGCATCCAGAGGAGGCAAAAAATGAAGAACAGATGGTTTATTGCGTTATCTGCAATTGCGATTCACCTTTCGATCGGTGCGGCGTATGCCTACAGCGTGTATACGAATCCGATCCATAATGAAGTGGGATGGTCCACATCCGGCATTACGATTGCTTTTACGATTATGATGGCTCTTGCAGGGATTTCAGCCGCGTTTTTTGGCAGTTTTGTCGAGAAACAGGGACCTCGCCGCTCGGCTATTCTGGCAGCCGTCCTTTTCGGTCTTGGACAAGCCGGTTCCGGTTTAGCCATTGCCGTTGATTCTCTTATACTCTTTTTACTTACATACGGTCTTGCCAGCGGGCTCGGGCTCGGGCTTGGCTACATCGCTCCTGTGTCTACACTTGTGAAATGGTTCCCAGACCGTCGGGGACTTGCGACAGGCATGGCTGTGATGGGCTTTGGTGCAGGCGCGTTGATCACCGCTCCAGTGGCTGCTTCCATGATGGAGTCTATTGGAATTACGTCCACCTTCTACATCCTCGGAGCATGTTATTTTGTGATCATCATTCTCGGCGCATCCTACATTGCACCGCCGCCTGAAGGATGGATGCCGGCTAATATGAAAAAAGACATTGCTTCCGGTAAAAAAGTCGTGAAAAAAGACTTGTCTCAACTCACAGCAAAACAAGCTGTCCGTACTCGGCGTTTCTGGATGCTGTGGACGATGATGCTGATTAACACAAGTGCGGGAATCATGATGATCTCTGTAGCGTCCCCGATGGCACAGGAAGTCGTCGGACTTACTGCAGCAGCTGCGGCAACGATGGTAGGAATTATGGGGATTTTTAACGGAGGCGGACGCCTCGCCTGGGCAGCGATCTCTGACTATATCGGTCGTCCTACTGTGTTTATGATTTTCTTCGTTCTTCAGATCATCGCTTTTATCATGATGCCAAACATCACGAATGTACTCGTCTTCCAAGCTCTCATTTTGGTTGTAGTGAGTTGTTACGGAGGCGGATTCTCCAATCTTCCGGCTTTTATCGGCGATTTGTTTGGAACAAAACAACTGGGTGCCATTCACGGTTACCTGCTTACAACGTGGTCTCTCGGCGGTATTCTCGGTCCGTTTATTGTAACGCAAATCTATGATCGTACAGGAAGCTACATTCCGGTATTCTATGTTTTCACAGTCTTAATTGTAATCGCTTTCCTGATCTCCCTTCTTATCCGTATGGACATTAAAAATGTGGAGAAACAGTATGAGAAAGAGAAGGAGGGCGTGGCCTGATATGAAAAGAACCCGCATTAGAGCGGGTTCTCAGATTGTAGAGAAACCTACGTACTGCTTGCCAGCACCACCCCGGAAAGCGAAGGCCATGCAGGCAGCATAACCAATCTCCATCATGATCAGGTAAACGAGAAAAAATCTTTTTCAACAGCCTGAGAACCCGTATCAGAGCGGGTTCTTTTTTATGAAAGAAATTCCATGCAATGAAGCATCCCTCTCACCCATCCGTAACCTAAAAACCTCCGCAGAACAAAATGTTCTGCGGAGATTTTTCAATATTTATTTCAATGCTTCATAAGCATCCACCAGTCCGTGGCCAAAAAATTCATCGTGGCCTTTTTTACCCAGGTCGTCAGCTGTTTGCTGAAGGTGAGTAATGACGCGCGCACGGGAGAAGCTTGGATTCTCGGCTTTCACAAGGGCTGCAGCGGCTGCTACTTTCGGAGCGGCCATGCTTGTACCCATTGCCCATCCATAAGATCCCCGATTAACAGGGATGGTGCTGTAAGCACGTGATTCCGGCTCCAGCAATGATTGATCTCCGTCCTCGTTCGGCCAGTTCGGTCCATAATCGCCACCCGGTGCAGCAAGGTTTACGTTCGATGAACCGTAATTTGAATAGTAGGCAAGAGTGTCACGGTCTGTTGTTGCAGAGACACTAACAACACCAGGGATATCTGTGAACGTATCAAAAAGCGGGCCGTAGATTTTCCCTTCTCCTTTTTCTGTTTCAACAGCCTTACCTAAATCGATTCCGTTATTCCCGTTCGCTCCAACAATGATCATCCCTTTTCGGTGAGCATACTGCACAGCACGCTTGGAAGATAAGTGCAGCAGACGATCCTGTTCCTCATTAATAAAGGAGTACGTTCCCAGACTCAGGTTCGCTACATCCGCCCCATCATCTGCAGCAGTTGTAATAGCGTTTAGAATACCTGTCCAGTTCATGCGTCCCTGATTATTTGTAACCCGGTATGACGCAAGACCAAGTTCAGGTCCCACCCCCATAACGCGGCCATTGGCTGCAATGGAGCCCGCTACGTGGGTACCGTGAGTTCCTGAATCACGATAGGCATCTTCTTCAGTCGTGTCAGGGTGAAACGTTTTACCGTATAACAGGTTATCCTGAAGATCCGGGTGGGTAAAATCAACACCGGTGTCAATAACAGCTACAACAACCGAATGACTTCCTTTTGTAATGTCCCATGCCGCACCATCACCGGTTACACGTTTAATGTCCCATTGATACTGCTCAAATAAATCAGCCTCTGTATCCTCTTCACGTGGCATAACATCTTCATCTGCTTCGAGTGCCAGTTCACTCGTTTCAATTTCAATATTTTCTGCAACGTGGGCCACACCCTTGATACTTTCCATCTGTTCTTTCGTACCGCCTTTTACATACGCAAGCCCGACCTGCGGGGCTTCCTGCAGCACTTCTGCTCCCATTGCTTCCATCTCTGCCACGGCAGCTTCATTAATGTTATTGCCGTTAAATAAAACGAGAAACTCGTTCTCTTCTCCGTCACCCATAGCACTGTTTCCAAAACTCGTTACTGCAAGAGCAACAACGAGGGTCCAAATTAAAAAGTACTTCTTCACTTTGTTTCCTCCCTCTAGGAAGGCCAATGAAGTTGTATAAACTCCATTGGCCCGGTCTGATTATTATTTTGCTAACGCCTGATGCGCATCTACACGACCATGGCCGTAATATTTGCTGTAGCCGTTCGAGTCCACACTGGCCGCTGTTTGCTGAAGACGGTTCTGTACCTGACGAGGTGTCGGTTTTTTACCCGTTTCCTCGTACACCTGTGAAATATAGGCTGCCGCAGCACCAGCTACCTGAGGCGCCGCCATGGATGTTCCGCCTTTCCATCCGTAGCCGTTTTCACCGAAGTATTCTTTTCCTCGTGCAGACTGACCGTCCATATAAGTCGGTACCGTACTCAGAACAAGGAATTTAAAGTTATCTGCTGCATCATACCCCTCCGGACCAAGGTCTCCACCAGGTGCACCAAGATTAATCGCACCATTACCGTAGTTTGAGTAGAACGCCAGACGATCGTCAGTTCCGAATCCGGCGCCCATAGCCGATACCGTAATCACACCAGGGATGGATGCCGGTACAAACCAGGCAGCGCCTCTTACGTCATATTCAGGACCTGCGTTGCCTTCAATCCAGTCAGCAACCTTGGACGGATTGCTCATGTCCTGAGCTGAATTTCCTGCAGAGGAAACAACCGTTACCCCTCTTTTCACTGCGTAATCGATGGCACGCTTATAGGCTACAACATCAGCTGCCTGATTGTTTCCAAGTCTTACTCTCTCACCAGATGCAGGATCGGTATAGAACCACTGACCAACCACGCGTGTTCCACCAAGACTCATGTTGATTACATCAACACCGTCATCGGCAGCTGCGATAATCGCATCCGTAATCCAAATTTGCTGCGCTCCGCCTGTATTAAACACGCGGTAAGACTTCAATCCTACATCCGGTGCCACACCTTTCATACGGCCGTTACCGGCAATTGTTCCGGCTACGTGAGTACCGTGACTCTGGTTATCCCAGCTGTCTTCTGTTCCCGGTACGAATGTACGGGAAGCATCCGGTCCGCCGATAATGTTATCTTTAAGATCAGGGTGATCGAAATCAAATCCTGTATCAATAACCCCTACAACCACATCATGAGTACCGCTATGTACTTCGTGGCTCGCTCCTTCATTTGTCACCTGTTCAATATCCCACTGCCATCCGGACTCCCAGATGCTCTCATCCGGATCAAGGACACCAGGGTTTGTCCCCTCTGCCAGCTCACCGGCTTCCTCAAATTCAGGAAGATCAAGCTGAACCTCAATAGCAGGCGTGATGCTCAGTACCTCACGCTCACTGTTCATCGCTTTGATAAATTGAAGCGGATTGTCTGTAACAGCTTCCAAAACACCAATTTCTCCAACCTCATACGTTAATTCCCCACCAGCAGCATGGACCATTTCTTCATACCCGGCAGGCAGTTTCTCCGATTTAAACGCCACCATAAAACGCTCCAAGTCATCATTTGAAGAAACCTCGTTTGCTGGTGATGCAAAACCTAGAGATGGAACAAGAAGCAACAACACCAACCCTAACATGACAGGCAGTTTAAGCTTACTTTTCACTGGCAAAATCCCCCTTAATCTCATAATAGTTTTAAATTAACACATATTTTTACAAAATAGTTTGAATTTTATAAAAACAGTTATTTAGACATGCGAAGGGGTTTCACAATATACTATCAAAAGAACTACATACAGATTTAACCAAGTGACTCTGGAACCGGAGGTCATGACAACCGGAAAGGGACCATCTTCCCGAAAAAATCCTCATATGAAAGGGCCTGCCAGCGGGCAGGCCCTCCTTCGCTTTATTCCAAAATACGATACTGATTTAAATCCACTTCTGTTTCATCTGCTTTTGCTTTTATCTTCACTTCGGTTACATTGACAGTCTGGTCATCACGATCACGGCCGTTGTATACCTCTTCTTCTGTGCTGACTTGAATCGAAATCATAAAGGCATCCCCAAGTTGTTCCGCAGCCGATACAATATCCAATTCTGACACAGGAATCACGTAGGACCTTTCACCGTCTGTAACCTCTATTTTCGCTTTTTCGTTGTGCTTTTGAAGGTTTTCAATATCCCCGAAAGGAATTTCTACTTCCAGGAGTTCAGCCCCTCCGCGATCAGAAGTGATGGTTACACGGTCTGCACGCGTAATTGACTGAACAGCGCTCATCACTTCACCCTGTGCGACCGTCGAGGTTACCTTGCCATTGTCACGAGTTTCATCTACATGTTCTTTATTAACTGCGACTCCCTGTCCCCGGCCGTTGTTTCCTCTTCGTTCAGCCTCTTCTGTTACCGATGCATAAACAGCATTTGCAAGGAGTCTGTGGCTGTGTTCTGTATGGGCTCTGAAAGCAAGCTCGTTTGCAAACAGGGTAAAAGAGGCTTCTTCTGTATTTGTTGTAAAGGCCATGGTCTGTCCTCTGGCCCCGTCATTTCCAGGCCACCAGCCGGCACGGTAAAAATCATCGTCGCTGCTGAATTCAGCAAGAATTTCAGCACCTTCAGGAACTTCAGATATCCAGGCTCCTGTGGTGATGTAAAGCTTCTCTTCATTTTCATAGCCTGCAGTAATCGGGTGATCGGCTACCTCGGCTTTTACAAGTCCTTCATGATTGGTTCTTGTATAGTCAAAATTAAACCCTGGCAGCATGCCGCTGTTGCGAACGCCGCTTAACGCACTGACGCCAATGCCGACATAGGACTTCCCGGCAACCTGGTCCTGGTTAAAAGAACTGCTGTCACTAACAATGACATCTGCTTCTGACTGATTCACAAGCTCGAAACCGAGTTCCTCCATAGAGTACCTCAGCTGTGCAGACCCTGTTACAGCCACTTTAGGTTTACTCAGCACATCTGACGCCACATTCTGTCCATTGCCAAGAGGTTGTGAGCTGAAATAATACTCTTCCCCGTACTTACGAAGATCCTGCGTTCCGACAAGGTAATCCCCTTTTTCAACACGTCCCCTGGACTCCTTGGCTACTTCAACGGTTTTACCGTCAGACAAAAGGGCATTCACTACTCTGATCGTGTCATTGGTGTTGTTGGCAAGGACCTGTCTTGGTGAATTACCTGTAACCGAGCCAGAAGGGATCTGTACTTCAGTTAATTCAGACGTTTTTCCTTCAAACAGCCCCGTTTCACGTACGTCAAGGGTGTCAAATCCTCTTAAGTCAGGGAAGTTCACCACAATCGGATCGTACATGGCGCTCCAGTCAGACACATCATCCCCTTCGTAAAGAACGGCGTTGGCAAGGCCTCGTTTAGCCTGGTTCATCGGCACCACAAACGTTCCTTCCGGATAGGTGTTTCCATCAATCGTTACCGGCTGGGTGGTTTCTTCCACCTTCACCCCGTTACGAAGTAAATACTCAGCCATGTTATAGGCTTCGAGCACATTTTTTTGTTCTTTTTCATCTGCAGGGATTACGTAATATTCCGGGAAGAAGCTGTCATGTTCCCCGCGCACCCGTCCTATGGACTCCCCTGCCGCATTGACAAAGTACTCGTCCACAGCGGGATTGTCTTCTCCGTTTACCCCGCGCTCAAAGATCTCCAACTGTTTTTTAAATAGCTCGTCTTTATTTTCAGTAACATACAATGCAGACCCAAGCCCTACACCAACCATGGCGCGAAGGGAGTTCTGGCTGAGGGTTGGCACTTCAATCGTATGGCCGAGGGAACCGTGAAGCATGGCATACATTCCCGTGTAGGCCGGACTCATGTCATCCCATCCGCTGTCCCACTCAAGTCTTGCAATAAAGTAAGATGTTAAGTCGGATTCTCCAACTCCGGTTCTTCCCATCGTATGGGCGTGATCGATCATATTGTTGATGAGAAGGTCATATTCAAAGTTCGGATTATGCGGCGGCGTTGTAGGCTCAATTAAAAATCCGTTCACATACCCGTGCATATCCACAAAGGACAACGGTGTCCATTTTGCGATCAGTTCGTTCACCTGCTCGGTTTCCACCTGTGTCTGGTAGGCATTATCCCGGTTCAGGTCAAAGCCGTTCGCATTTCCCCTCGTATTTTCTACACGGCCGTCAGGATTACTCGTAAACATATACAGGAAGATCACATCATCCAGCACCTCGTCCACATCAAGACTTACCGGGTACTCATCGCCGTCCTCGTCAGTGGTCACAAAAGATACTTCATCTTCGAGGGCAAACTTCTTTAGAAGTTCAACTTGTGCGTCTACTCCTTCAACTTCATCTGGGTGAATGTTATTAAACCAGATCGGAACCTGGTAATCTCCCATCGTTCCTTCCTCGAGCTGTTCCAGTAAACTTGCCGGGTCTTCCAGAGCTGCCGGAAGCGTTTCATTCAAGTACTTGTCTACAGCCCCTTCGTCCCTTGCGAGAATCACAAAGTGGATATCACGTCCTTCAACAGACTCGCCTGCCTTCTGGTACTCAAGGTACCGATCATTTAGATCAGCTGCTTCATTAAAGACCTCGTCTATTGCAGGCATGAGCTCTTCATAGAACAAAAACTCATCATAAACATTCAGTGCCACCATTGTGGCAGCAGTCTCGCCACTTGCCGCATCCACCATTGCCAGCTCGTAATCTCCGATAAACTGCTGGTACTGGGTACGGATCGTTCGGTTTGAGAGATTGGTAGTGTTGTAAAGCAAGCCAAATTCCAGTGTGGCCGTAACTTCACCACTGTCACTTACTTCAGGACCTTCAATGACAGTAATAAACGGGTCCCCGTTATAGTTCGACCCGCCAGACCATTTTCTCCATTCCTCCAATGGCTTTCCGCCAAAAAGAAATTCAAGGTTCTCCACGTCGACTTCTTCACTAAGATCCGCCTTCACATTTACGGTCCTCGTTTCCGTTAAAGAAAAAAGCGTCCTGTCTGCTTCAAGCTCAGAAACCTCACCTGCGTCTTCTGCGTATGTACTCTGATGCGTTACCGGGGCTGCGAGCGTCAGTAACAGTACGAAAGCCAGCCATCCAATCGAAAGTCGTTTTAACATGAAATCCTCCTTATATATATTTATTAAATTGCATATCTATAAATATAGCAGAGCATTTCGACTCTCGTAATATATCTGTGGCAAAATAGTCCTTTCTTCTATTGGTCTTTTTTGGAAACTGGTTATTTAGTCTCTGGGTTGCTGGTCCTTTGGACTCAGGAAGTCAGGTGAAAGGATAATGAGAATCACCGTTGCTGGACAACACAAGAAGCCCATTCGTGACAATAAAAGGGCGGCTCATAAGGTATGTGCCTTATGAGCCGCCCTCTACTTGTGTGGTGAGTGTAAGCTGGAGTAAACCCGTCAAATGATAGAAAAGAACGGCTCCTCAGGTCTTGGTTCAGCTTGCTTTTTTAACCGTGTCAGCAGCTTTAAAATGATTCTCAAAATAATCGTTTGTTTCCCTTACTACTACTCGGCTCAGAAGGATAAGAGCGATTAAGTTAGGAATCATCATCAATGCGTTTGCCATATCAGCAAAGGCCCAGATCGTTGTTAAATTCGCCATTGCCCCAATCCCGCAGGCAGCGATATAAACCGTACGGTAACCGGAAATTCCTTTACGGCCCGCAAGGTATTCAAAGCACTTTTCACCATAAACATACCACCCGACAATCGTTGAAAAACCAAAGAAAATAACAGAGAAGGCAACTATGTATTCACCGACAGTACCGAGTACAGACGCAAATGCCGCACTGGTCAGTGCTCCTCCATCAAGTCCTGCCTCATGAGATACACCTGACAGCTGTCCGCCAGTCGGATCCCAGAAACCTGTAATAACAAGAACAAGACCTGTCATAGTACACACAATAATCGTTACAATAAAGGTTCCAGTCATAGCAACCAAAGCCTGCTTTACGGGATGATCGGTTTTGGCGTTCCCTGCAATTAAGGCTGCAGTACCAAGTCCTGCTTCGTTGGAAAAAATTCCCCGGGCAACACCATTACGAATCGCTTCGGCAACAACAACCCCTACAAAACCACCGGTGGCTGCAACCGGGTTAAACGCGTAATAAAAGATCGTCTGAAAGGCCGGGATAATCTGATCAAAGTTGATAGTGAGAATGAGTAAGGAACCGAAAATATAAAACACAGCCATAACCGGCACAAAGAAGCCTGCAACAGCACTGATACGCTGCAATCCGCCAAATATAATCAAAGCTGCGAGCCCGGATAACAGAATGGCGGTGACAATATTACTGACACCAAAAGACGTTTCCATTACACCGGCAATCGTATTCGACTGTACGCTGTTTCCGATCCCGAGAGCAGCAAAGGCCCCGAACACGGCAAACGCAATGGCAAGCCATTTAAACTTCCGGCCAAGCCCGCGCTCAACATAGTACATCGGCCCGCTCGAATATTCGCCGCTTTCATTTTTCACGCGGTACTTCATGGCAAGAAGGGCCTCTGCATATTTTGTGGCCATTCCCAAAAGACCCACAATCCACATCCAGAAAATAGCTCCCGGCCCCCCGAGGGTAATCGCAGTGGCAACCCCGGCAATGTTGCCGTTACCGATTGTGCCTGCAAGGGCTGTCATGAGTGCCTTAAAGTTACTCACGTCCCCTTCGTCTTTTGAACTGCTTTTACCTTCTTTCGTAAATGCCAGTTTAAATGCATATAAAAGCCGTCTGAACTGCAGCCCTCTTAACATCACTGTAAGTAGTAAACCTGTTCCGAATAATAGAATTAAGCTTGGCGTTCCCCATAATACGCCATTAATTCTGTCCAAAATTGCAAGTATGTCCAAAAAATGACCCCCTCATGATGACAGCGCTTTCAGAAGTATAGGGGTATTCTATCATCTGTAACCACCTATGTTTTTGTTAAAATACTAAAATATCATACTACATTTTTGGGTAATTAAACAAATGTCGACAGAATTCGAAAAAACCACATAATTCAGTTTCCTCTCCCTGCCGGTTTTATAGTATTTAATTTACGCTCTTTTCGTTAATATTATTGCTATTTTTCACACAAACATTGCAAATATGGATGAAGCTTACGTGCCTTCGCTTTCCGTGGCCGTGCCCTCAAGCCTCCTCGGCTGTGACCTGCGGGGTCTTGCCCGGCCCCAGTGCCACAGTAGTCTCGGGCACTTCCGCTTCCTCATTACTATTATTATGAAAGCAACAATATTTCCGAAAACAAGCTTTTTAAATATGATTCTGAATCTGCTCCCTTTCTTTCCACCATAAAAAAGAATAAAATAGAAAAAGATGATCTTGTACTAATCAGAGGAGTTTTAAAATGAGCACCAAAAGTACACACCCAAACCCTTTTAAGGGGTCTTTCGGCAGTCTGGAAAACCTTGTAGATAAAATCAGCGATGTTCTCGAATGTCCGGTTACGATAGAAGACCCAGCCCACCGTCTCCTTGCCTACAGTTCCCATGGTGAGGGAACGGATTCTGCCAGAATTGCCACCATTATGAGACGCCGTGTTCCGGAAAGAGTCATCAGCAGTCTCTGGAAAGACGGGACGATGCAGCGTCTTCATCAAAGTGAAAAACCTGTAAGAATTTCTCAAATCCAGGAAGTAGGCCTTGGGGACCGAATCGCTATGACGATACGTTCAAAAACCGAAATTATCGGTTACATATGGCTCCTGGAAGTTGACAACCAACTGGACGATGACGACTTGGAGCTTCTTTCATATGCATCTCAAGCTGCCAAAAACCAGCTTGTTCAGCTTCATGGACGTAAAAAGAAACGTGAAAAGGGGCACCAGGAGTTTTTCTGGCAGCTTTTGACCGGTCACCTGAAGAATCATGATGAGATCTCCGAGTCATTCGAAGGATTCAATATCAAGGTAACTCTTCCCGTTGCTGTATTTGTGTTTCAGTTTCCCGAGGAGATCAACGACAAAACTGAACGTAATATTTCTTATATGATTACAACTACTCAAAAAATCATTGCTCCTCTTTACGCTTTAGATGGAAACGAACTGGTTCTTCTCGGCTCCCCTTCCTCTGTGACGAATGGGATTCTTTCACCGGAAGCTTTTATTGAAGAATTCACGTCCCAAATGGCCCTTCGGTTTCATAGTGGAAACCTGATCGGAGGAAGCGGTAATGGATACACCGACTATACTAAAATAGAGACAAGCTACCAGGAAGCCCTTTCAGTCTTAAAGTTAAAAGAACAATTCTCTGATGAACTCCGAGGTACATGCACCTATAACCACCTCGGTATATACAGGTATATTGATGTTCTCTCTGCTAAAAACAAAGAAGACGGGTACGAGAACCTCTCTCTGAAAAAACTAAAAGAGTACGACCTCCTTCACAACACCCAGCTCAAGGAAACCCTCGATGTGTTTCTTATTAAAGACAGCCACGTGAATGAGGCAGCCAAAGCATTGAACGTTCACAGTAACACCCTCAATTACCGGCTGAAGCGGATCACAGAGGTGGGCGGCATTAACTTAAGAGACCCTAATGAGAAGATGACCCTCTTTCTTGATATGAAACTGGATAAGTTGAAACAGAACGGCCTTTTGTAGATTTACACAAAAGGCCGTTTTATTTTTCTCTATTCTCACCAAAGCCATATTCCATCAATGTGATTTATACTCACCTTATCAACAAGCTACCATATTGAAGGAGGCACTATCTATGATTATTGGAGTACCCAGAGAAATTAAAAACAATGAAAACCGTGTTGCCCTTACACCGGCAGGAGTCATCACGTTACGTAAAGCCGGTCATACAGTATTAATTGAAACGGCAGCCGGAGTTGGAAGCGGTTTCGAAGATGCAGATTACATAGAAGCGGGAGCAGAGATTGTCTCAACAGCGAAAGAAGCTTGGGCTGCTGAGATGGTCATGAAAGTAAAAGAACCCCTTCCCGAAGAATATGGTTTCTTCTATCACGGTCTTATCCTGTTTACCTACTTACACCTTGCAGCAGAACCCTCCCTTGCGAAGGCTCTCACGGAAAAAGGCGTAACATCCATTGCCTATGAAACAGTTGAAGTGAACCGTACTCTGCCGCTTCTCACCCCAATGAGTGAAGTCGCAGGACGTATGTCTACACAAATTGGAGCTCAGTTCCTTCAAAAATCCAACGGTGGAAAAGGAATTCTCCTTGCCGGCGTACCTGGTGTTCAAAGAGGTAACGTTACTGTGATCGGAGGCGGAGTCGTTGGAACAAACGCCGCGAAAATTGCAATGGGCCTTGGAGCCAATGTCACCATCATTGACCTGAATCCCGACCGTCTTCGTGAACTCGATGACATTTTTGGGAACGAAATTCAGACTCTGATGAGTAATCCGTTGAATATCGAGCAGGCTGTAGCTAAGTCTGACCTCGTCATCGGTGCTGTTCTAATTCCAGGAGCCAAAGCACCGAAGCTTGTGACTGAGGAAATGATCAAGCAAATGACACCGGGGTCCGTCATTGTTGACGTGGCCATTGACCAGGGTGGTATTTTCGAGACCGTTGACCGCATCACTACACACGATAACCCAACTTATGAAAAACACGGTGTTGTTCACTACGCTGTTGCAAACATGCCAGGTGCTGTTCCAAGAACATCAACGATCGCCCTGACCAACGTAACCGTTCCTTATGCTGTTCAAATTGCTTCAAAAGGTGTAAATCAAGCATTTGCTGATAATGCCAACCTTAAAAAAGGCTTAAATACAGCTGCAGGACACATCACTTACGAAACAGTTTCCCATGATCTCGGTTACGACTATGTATCACCTGATGAGGCCCTTGCCCAAATTCTTACAACTGTTTAATTTAATCAAACGCCCCTCAAGATTGTCTCCTGAGGGGCGTTCTTTGATCCGGATCTTTACACGGTTTTATAATGAGATATTTTTTACGAAAGGAGAAAGACGCAGATGACGTTCAGCTACCGCCCAACGTGGGCAGAAGTAGATCTCGATGCAATTTGTGAAAATACACAAATATTTAAAGCCCGTCTCCAGCCTCAAACAAAATTGATGGCCGTTGTAAAAGCAGACGGATATGGACGTGGGGCTGTGGAGATCGCTCGTGAAGCTTTGGATTCAGGTGCGGACTGCCTTGGTGTTGCGTTCCTGGACGAAGCTCTCGTCCTTCGGAATGCAGAAATAAACGCACCGATTCTTGTTCTTGGCTACACCACCGGGGAATCTGTGGGAACCGCTATTGAAAACGACATTACACTTACCGTATTTACAGAAGACGTGATCGACAGCATTATAAGGGAAACAAATGTACGTAAAAAGAACGTCTCCGTTCACCTCAAAGTTGATACAGGGATGAGCCGGATCGGTGTTACCTCCCCTTCATCAGCTGTTCATCTTGCCAAAAAAATCACGAACTCCACATACGTATCACTGGAAGGTATCTTTACTCATTTTTCCAGCGGTGATACAAAGGATCCTTCCTTTACAACCAGGCAGTTTGAAGCATTCCAAACAACAGTCCATACAGTGTCTGACAATGGAATCTCCATTCCCGTTAAGCATTGCTGTAACAGCGCAGCAACGATTCAGTACCCTCACATGCATCTGGACATGGTCCGGGTTGGAATAAGCTTATACGGCCTCCTTCCCTCACCAGAGGTTGCTCCGGTTCCGTTAAAAGAAGCCCTGAGCTTGAAAACAAAAATTGCTCACGTAAAGGAAACCGCTCCAGGCAGTTTTATAAGCTATGGCTGTACACATAAAACGAAAACAAAGTCCTCAATCGCCACCCTTCCCATCGGCTATGCGGACGGCTTCTCCCGTCTGTTATCCAACGGAGCGGAGGTTTTTATCCATAACACTCGGGCACCTGTGGCCGGCCGCGTCTGCATGGATCAGACGATGATTGATATTACTCACATTCCTGTTGCATGCATCGGTGATACTGTCACTCTTTTTGGACCGGAATCCGTGTCTGTTAATGAAGTCTCATACCATATGGGAACGATTAATTACGAGGTTGTCTGTCTGATCGGCAAACGCGTCCCCCGGGTCTACCTCAAGTCCGGACGGGCTATTAAACGTACCGGCATTCTCCCCGACAACAGGATCTGTTCCCAACCCTCTCCCGGATGACCACGTTATCCACACAAAAGTCCGTTGCGTCGAAATGACAGAGACACAGGAACGTGGAGTCTCTGCTCCACCAGACAGCGAGGAGCATAAAGAAACTCAACGGGGCTGGGACATAACGAACGTGTTTAGCTGAGAAAGCGAACAATGTGCAAACTTAGCGGATGAAATACACGCAGACTCCCTCCGGATTAGAAGGCACTGGAAAAGTTAAAGATCGAACTTTTTCAGTGCCTTCTGAAAAGCAAAGGTGAGACCCCAGTGACGAGCATTTGCTTCATGAGAATGCGACGAGTTGCTTCGACGCATCCAGCTTCATAAGGGTAGCTGGCAGAGGAAGAAGCAGGTAAGCTGGAGGAGGATAACCCGCTTCCCGCGGAAAGCGAAGTATATTTCAGGAGCGGTTTATCAGCGTCGCTATGATTCATTCGGATTCTCGTTGACTAGAACACTTCTGTCCCAGCCTCCCTCCATCGTTCCCAAAAAAAAGGGCCTGTTCATGGCAGACCCCGTTTTACGTTATACAGTTTTACTTTTCCAATACTTTCTCCACCGCCCGGGTGATTATATCAACAGCCTTGGGTAATGCATTCCTGTCAAACGTCATTCTTGGATGATGAAGCCCCGGGCTTAAATCGCATCCAACCGCCAGCATCGTGGCTTTAAGCTCCGGCTTTTTAATCGTATAGAAATGAAAATCATCCCCGCCGGTCGTCTCTCTAATCGGTCGAAGCGTCTCCTCTCCCGTTGTCTCTTTAATTGCCTCGGCCATCACTTCAGTCGCTTCATCATTTAATACCGCCGCTGCCATTTCCGCTATCGTCTCCGTCGTAATCGACACATGGTTGTATTCAGCAGAAAAAGCAATCGTCCTCTCCAGCCGGGCAACCATCTCTTCCATCAGCTCGTTATTCTGGGCACGGACGTCGACCGTAAAAGAGGCTCTGCCGGGAATAATGTTGGCACTTTCCCCTCCCGCCTGAAATGCCGTGACTTTCATGGAATGAGGAACGAGAGGATCAAAATGCATATTGTTGATCGCCTGAACCAGTTCCGCACCTACCTGAATCGCATTCGTATTAAGATGGGGCCGCGCCCCGTGAGCATCATCCCCTTCAATCACACCACGGATATGGCGGGTCGCTCCATGTGAAATAGCCGGTGCGTAGCTGCCGTTATCAAGCTCCTGAACCGGCCGTAGATGCATCCCGAATAAAAAGTCCGCATCGTCCACAACACCTTTATCCACAAGCTTTAACGCACCGGCTCCTTTTTCCTCTGCCGGCTGAAAAAGAAAGCGGACCGTTCCGTTAAGCTTCTCTTTCTCCATCAGTCTAAGGAATACCCCGAGAACGATCGTCATATGTGCATCATGACCACAGGAATGATTGGCACGAAATTCTCCGTCAACTTCCTGCCAGAGGGCGTCCATATCGGCCCGGACAGCCACCACCGGGCGACCTTCCCCGATCTCAGCCACCAGTCCCGTACAGTCCTCAAATGTGGTTGATTTTACTCCTCTTTTTTCAAAAAAATCCTTTATGTATGCGGTCGTATTCACTTCGTCCCAGCTGACTTCCGGGTTTTCATGAAGGTGGTTGAACACGTCCTTTAAAACAGACTGTTCCTCTTCTCCGATGACACTCATTCCCGACTCCCCCTCAAAAACGTTGTTCCCTCATTATAAACAAAATCCGGCTGCCGTTAAAAGAGGATTCTGTTTATTAAGAACTTTCATAGAAAAAGAGTACCGGGGCTCCGGCACTCTTCTGTATTAAAACTTCTCTGCGTCGAAGTTTTGGAACACATACTTATCGTAAATTGGGTATTTCTCCCTGCCCAGCAGATGATTGATAATAATTTTGTTCCGGTGAACGGCAAGTCCGAGGTTGGTCGATCCGACACCGTGAGAATGGGAAATCCCGCTCTGGACATAAATCTGATTCGGTATACTCACACGAACCCTGTAGTCATGTTCCACTTCGTATCTGCCTTTATCATCCCAGGAGATATAGTCACTCAGGTCTTTAATGAATGCAGGAACGTTTGGACGGTACCCGGTTCCCACAATAACAACATCACTTTCGTGTGTGAAATTCAGATCCTGCTCCCACTGGCGGCAGGAAATTTCATACGTATTACCCTTTTCCTTGATCCCGTTCACTTCCGTCAGGACCTGCAAATCCACATTGATTTCCTCGTTGGACACGGAATTTTCATAAAGCAGGTTGTAGATATCTGTAATCGTATGGGAGCTGATTCCTTTATAAAGGAGATCCTGTGTAGCAAAAATCTCGTCTTTCTTTTCCTGGGGAAAGCGGTAAAAGTAATTCACATAATCCGGTGAAAACTGCTCAACTGTGAGCTTTGATTCTTCCATGGAAAAGAAGCTGCGGGACCTTGTTATCCAGGTAAGCTTATAATCATATTTCATCCGGTCTTTCAAGAGCTCACGAAATGCTTCTGCGGCACTCTGTCCCGAACCGACCACCGTGACGGACTTTGCTTCACGGCACCGGTCCTGCCTGTCCAGGAATTCGGATGTGTGAAAGACATTTTCGGACGGGAAGCCTTTAAATGCTTCCGGAAGGGCCGGATTAGTTCCCGTGCCAAGTACAAGGTTTTTACACTGGTACCGGATTCTGTCTTCCGTTTCGATGTCTTCCACCGTGACGGTATAAAGCTCATCGTGTTCTAAGTATTCAAGCTCAACAACCTTTTTGCCGAAACAGCAATTGTTCAGCTCACTTTCAACCCATTTACAGTAATCGTTGTATTCACGCCTTGGAATATCCAGCCGCTGCAAAAAGTAAAAAGGATACAGGCGGTTTTTCTGGGCCAGGTAATTTAAAAAGCTGTACCGGTTCGTAGGATCGGCCAAGGTAACCAGGTCTGCCATAAACGGCACCTGGAGCCGAGTTCCTACAATTAACATGCCCGGGTGCCAGTCAAAATGGGGCTTCTGGTCAAAGAACAGGGAATTCACTTCAGGTGTATCTTCAAGTAGCGCAGCAAGACTTAAATTGAAAGGTCCGATGCCGATCCCGACCAAATCATAAACAGTATTATTATCCACTCATGTTCCTCCTCTGTATCCTACGCTTTTCTATTCATAAGGTAACCATCATACGCACAATTAAAACCCGGTGCAGATGAGAGTAGAAAACCGCGCGTTTCTCATGTTGTTACGCTCATTTATTCACTATTGCTTCATTCTAATAGTATCAACTCTTCCACCAGGGAGCAACTGAGTTCCTGCGGGCCTTCAAATACCTCAATTTTTGCTCATAACACGCCAAGTCCGATCCCCCAAAAGCAAGGACTATTGCCCCGAATCCTTCTTCCTGCAAGCTTTCACAGTAAAATTGAAACGCATCATTATTATGACTCTTGTGTCCTTTAATCCGGTTTTCTATTTTTATTTCTCATTCCGCTCACCAAATGATACCTGTGACTATTCCCTCTTTTTTAACGAAGATTCAGAACCTGATAGGAGGTTATTCCGTCGTTTTTTGATGAAAACAGGGCTCTATTTCCCTATGCCTTCCGGATTTGTTTTTTTCGACATAAAGACAGCTGAGTAAATAGTCGCACTTTTCTGACTAATTACATTTCTCCCTCCTTCAGCATTACTAAAGAATGATAGGGTTCCTTTTGAACCAGATATATAATTTAGAGTAACAAAAATTACGGGAGGTGAAATAAAAGACCGTTTTTCAACTTTACAAACTAAATGAGGAGGCAGCACATGAAAAAGACATTTCTATCTTTATTAAGTATCATGCTTTTGTTCATTATGTTTTCCCCTGAAAGTTTTGCAAGACAAAACCATCCCCCGACAAACGGTGAAACCAACATTTCGAGCATCATTACATATGATGAGATGATCAAGGAACTGGAAAGCATTGAAAAGCGAAGCAAAGATGAGCTTGAAGTCTTCACACTGGCAGACCTTGGGTATGAATACGACAAAAGTGAACAGGGACGTGACCTGTACGTGGCGAAAGTTGGGAACGGACCAAAAACAGTATGGGTTCAAAGCCGTATTCACGGCGATGAGCCATATGGAACGGAAGCCACACTTCAGCTTTTGAAGCGCTACACAAGCAATCAGTCCGCTCAGTACCAGGATGTAATGGATGAGCTGACACTTTACTTTATTCCGATGTATAACCCTGACGGCAGTGAAATGAACATCCGTCAGACCGTCCTTTATGACCAGGAAGCTGGAGAGCCGCTTCTTAACAGCAATGGCAATGAAATCAGAGTCGACCTGAACAGAGACTGGGCTGAAGGGGCTTTTCAGGCTGTGGAATCAAAAGCATGGTACAGCTACTGGACAGACGTGCAGCCGGATTACGCACTCGATATCCACCACCAGGGGTTAAAAACCGACCCTGAAACAGAAGAAGCCATTACGATGTCACTCGGTATTTCCCTTGCACCAGGCGGACCGACACTTCCTAACCTTGAAGGTGGTCTTTATGAAGACCTGACACGCCAGATGCAGGTTCATGTTTACGACGCACTAAAAGATTACGGCTATATTAACATTGACCGCTATACAGTCGGAAACGTAAACTCCGGCTTCAGTGAAATTGATATTCACGGCGGGGTCGTTTCTGCCATGATGCTCGGTTTAAACTATGAAGGGCAGAACGAGGAAGAATACAGCCACCCGGCTATTTTCTTTGAAACGTCAGGAAACACACGCGAGGGGAATCTGGGACAGCGTGCCCGCGGTCATAACATCCAGCAGAACGTAAGAGGCATTCAGTCTCTCCTCCACGGCCTTGCCACAGGTGAGGTGTATGACGCCGATCCTGAGCGATGGGATGAGATCCCCCGTCCGGACATCGATGGGTACACAACCGACCATTCCGGATTCGTGCCGGTTGGATTTTAAGATCAGGATTTGTTAATCCCGTAAGTTGATTTCCGCTCATTGCCCCGCGGGCGGTTCGGGAGATTTCTCATCGCTATGAGGCATCGGGGTTTACCCGGAACGCGCTTTTCGTGCAGGGAGTGTCTGTGCAATCAACATGTTATTTCTAGCAAATCCATAGTTAAAAAGAGGAGCAGCGCATGGACGCTGTTCCTCTTTTTGTTGCAGCTTATGCTTATCTATGGCTTCTATGCCAATTTGTGCTAATCGCTGATGGCCTGAACGTGTAGGGTGGATATCAGATTCCAGAACATAGTCACCTTCTCCGGTTTGAAATACACCAAAAGCATCAATAAGAATAACGTTATCATTATTGCATTGCTGGGTTATCATTTCCAGGTGGTTGTTGACCTCAGGTAACACATGCAACGCCACATTGTAGAGTGGATCGTCCTCCTGAAAAGGATTGTAGATATTATAAAGAAGGACCGGAGCATCAGACAACATACGAATCTCAATCAGAATTCTTTCCAGGTTATTATATAATTCCCTGTTATCAATCTCTTCGAACAGGTATTCTGAAAACCTGGATGAATCCCAAAAACTACGATAAAAAGCGTCATGTAGAGCCTGGAGTAAATCATTGCTTCCGATATTCACCGTAATGAGGTCTGCCTGCCCGATCGTATCACGAAAAACAGGATCATGTTCAACGGCTTTGAGCAGGTCATCCGTCTTCCACATCGGTACTCCCAGATTATTGACGTCTCCCTTTCCTATCATACCCATGAGAAAAGGAAAGGCTTCTTCAGCAGGGTTCGTGTTATCTTCACCAAGATTAAAACCAAAAGGAATGGAGTCACCCAGCGCTACAAAAGACGTTTTTTTCATTTGGGCCATCACGCCGGTGGTACCTACAATCAAGGCTAAAGAGCATAGTACAAACATCTTGAAAATCTTACCCATATAAAACCTCCTTTTCTGCTCCTGACAGGTTTGTCTCCTTACTCTTACACTATTATTTTTTATTCAAAGTGACACTCCAAAATCGAAAAACAGCAGCCCCCTTACCAGGACTGCTGTTGAAAGCTATTGATTTACAAAATCAAATTCCACTTTTCCGTCTTTCAATACGAGAGAGGCATCAAACGGTTTCTTTCCTTTGAAGCCTTTGATTTTATTTGTTTTTCCCTTTTCACAAAGCTGTTTAATGGCGGTTTTTGAGAGAGTTTTGCCTAAAATCCTCTTGTTGAATGTCTGCTTGCATCCGGCTTTGTACTCAGAGCAGCCGTAGAACGTCTTTCTGTCCATAATCTGCCCTTTTCCACAGGCAGGACACGAGGCAACCGGTTCTGCCGGAGCCCACTTCCCGCCTTTTCCACGGCCCTTTCCGCTCACCTGTGACTTGGCCGCTTCACTCACTTCAAGCTTTGCTACAACCTCACCTGCATCTTCTACAATTTTATGGGTAAAGGCAATGGTGTTGTCGATAAAGGCCGTCTTTTTTCCGGCACCCTGACCGATTTTCTTTAAGTATTTTTCCCACTTCGCTGTCATGGCGGGTTTGGCAAGGAGTGTGCCACTCACAGCTTCACAGAGAATCCGGCCCTTTTCGGTCACAGATACGATGTTTTTATTCACTTTAATGTATTCCTGCTTGATTAATGTTTCAATAATGCTGCTGCGGGTGGCCTCTGTACCGAGCCCCTCCACTTCCTTCAGTGTGGCACGAACTTCCTCATCTTCATCGATCATCTGGCCACATGTTTTCATCATCGTAATGAGCTGGCCCTCGGTGAATGGTTTTGGGGGCTTCGTCTCATCTTCCGTCACATTCACTTTCGCCTCGGCTGTCATGCCTTTTACCACAGGGGGCAGGAGGGTGTCGCCGTCCTTCTTTTTGCTGTCTCCTTTATAGAACAGCTCTTTCCACCCGCGATCCTTCTCGACTCTTCCCCGGGTAAAAAAATCAAGCGTCTTTACATCCGTTGTAATTGTTGTTTCCTCATACACGTAATCATGATGAAACATGGCCAGAGCGCTGTTGACGATCTCCATGTAGACATTCCGCTGGTCCTGCCGGAGCCCTTCCACCGTTCTTGCCTGGGGAATCTTTTTCGTTGGAATGATCGCATAGTGTTCCTGCACTTTCGCATCATCCACATAGCGCTTATTGGGGTTGAGAGATGCAGGCTCAAAATCAGCTCCGGCTACCTTCTGATAGGCAGAAAGGTTGTTCTTCAAATACGAAAACTCGCTGTGTGTGATGTGCTGGGTATCAGTTCTTGGGTAGGTAACAAGTTTTAACGGCTGATCATACAGACTTTGAACGATCTTCAGTACTTTTGACGGGCTGTACTTGTACTTTTTGTTCATCGCCGACTGGAGGGTTGACAGCGAGTGAAGCTTTGGTGGCTTCTGGTGCTTCACCTGTTTCTTCACGTCTTTTACCAGCCCGGTTTCCCGCTCAGAAACCCCCTTGCCGTCAAGCATCCGGCTGACTTCTTCTTTCGTTTTGTAACGGCCTTTCATTTTTCCTTTATACGTGCCTGCTTCTGTGTGAAACGTTCCTTCAATTTCAAAAAACGGTTCAGGCTTGAAGTTTTCAATTTCTTTTTGCCGCTCGTAAATAAGATTTAACGTCGGGGTCTGGACCCGCCCTACGCTGAATACGTCTTCAATTCCTTTTTGCTTCAGGAGGAGAGTATACAGTCGGCTCGTATTGATGCCCACAAGCCAGTCGCCGACCTGACGCGCCTGAGCTTCTTCGTAAAGGGGCAGATAGCGTTCCCCTTCCTTCAGGCTCGCAAAACCTTTTCGTACTTCGTCCACTTCAAGGCTGTTAATCCACAACCGTCTGGTTGGTTTACTCCATGCCCCGCTCATGGAGATGATACTGCGGGCAATGTTTTCCCCTTCGCGGTCGCAGTCTGTGGCAACGATAATTTCGTCTGCTTCCTTGAGAAGGCGCTTCACGACATTAAACTGCTTCATTGTCCGGCGGGTAGGTTTAAACTCAAAACGCTCGGGTACGATGGGAAGGGTGCCAAGTGACCAGCGCTTCCACTCGCCTTTATATTCGCTCGGATTTTTCAGTTCGACTAAATGTCCGATCCCCCACGTGAGCTTTGCCCCGCCCGGAAACTGCTGGCACGCTGGTATGGAAAGAAACCCGTCGCCTTTTTTTACATTGGAAAACGCCTCTGCATAGGCCTTTGCCTGACTTGGTTTTTCGGCTAAAATGACTGGCATTTTCACGCTCCCCCTTTACTCTTTCATATCATTAAAAATACCTTTCTCGTCTCTCGTCTATGATCAAACATAGCGGGAATTTCCCCAAATAGCAATCATTAAATTTCCAATAAAAAAAGGCCAGCTGACTCATTCTTCTTTAAAGGAAAAGAATGAGTCGGCTTGCCTTTACATACCGGTTTAGGTAGTGTCAGCTTTCCAACCGGTCCTATTTTTTTCAAATTGCGGGATTTTCGGCCGTGCGGACCGGTACCAGTGAAGGCACAAAATGAAAATGATGATGATATCCACCGCATCCCCTCCATAATACATGAGCATCCCGCCTGTTTGAGCATCGGCTGCTGCAACTCCGGACGGAGGGTTGGCATAAATGTACTTTGATAAAATACCGTGACTCGCTAAAGCAAGGACAAGAACCACACCCCGGTAAAGATAAGGATAGCCATGGGGCATCGGGTCGATGTAGATCATTGAGATGGTGAAAAGATATCCTGCGAGAAAGACGTGAAAATGAATGAGGATATGGAGCCACGTATGTTCGTGCATAGCAGGGAAAAGATTCGTTGTATAAAGGACCCAAAGACCTCCCATGTTCAATATGGAAGCAAACACGGGGTTGGTAAAAAGATGCAGTGGTTTGCTTTTTAACACCTTGGTTACCTTACGGGCAGCCGGTACGGAAAATGTCCTCAGTAAAAGGGTGACCGGTGCTGCAAGTACCATTAATAGTGGCGCGATCATGCCAAGAAGCAGGTGGCCAAGCATATGTAATGTAAAGTTCCCATGAGCCTGAACCGCTACCGGGCCGATAACAGCTGTTAACGCACACAGTATGCCCAGAGTCCAGAGGGTTGTCCGGTGAACCGGCCACGACCGTTGGTTTTTTCTTGATATCACGACACAAGTGATGTAGAACATAAAGGCCAAAACAAAAGGAAGGGCTAATAAAACCTGGGGAAGCACCCCTATTTCGTGTCCACTGGAATGAATATGCTGCACAATGATCACTGTGCCACCTCTTCTTTACGGTGCTGTCTCGTCTTATACAATAGAAAAACGCCTATGGCTATCATCATCGCTGCACCTGCATTCCACACAATGTCATAAACAATCACATTGTCAACGTAGCGAATCTGGTGAATCCTCATTATTTTATGCTGAACAATTCCGTCATAAAGCTGAAAGGTTCCCGCACCAAGAAATACCCCGCCGAGCCAGCGTTTCATCCACAAAGCCTGCCGTCTGCGCAGATCTGCAAACATAAACAAGCCTCCGATTGTCGCAAACCAGCTGAATGCGTGAAAGAGTCCATCTGAAATCAATCCAATATCCGTTGTTGAACGGTCGTAAAAATGATGCCATCTGAGCAGCTGGTGGAAAACCACTTCATCAAAGAAAGCAATGAGACCAAGACCAAACAGAATGCCGGACAACAGGTTCCGGCCGGAAAAATGAATCTGCTGAGACCGGTTAGATTCGACTCCACGTTTCTTTACCACCTTCATCTTCCTCTCTCCGTGCAGGATAAAAATAAAAAGGTCCTTTCTGAAAAAAGGATCCTTTGTTGTTGAGTTATTTGAGACTGTGTCCTCTCTTTTTAAGTATTACCCATCCTGAGAGCATAAAAACCCGTCATATATGGAATTATTACAGGTTCCCCAGGTCGGTTTCCATTTTTATGTATGCGGATCTGGTTATCTTAACATTCAGCCGTGTTATCTTAACCTAAACCCGGCATATCTTTACACAAATCACGCAAAAATACACACAAACCCACAATAAACAAACGCCGCCCGATAGCCGGGCGGCGCAACATTTCCTCTTTAGTTGTCAGCCGCAAGCTCTGCCCGTCGCTGGACAATCTGCAGTCTTACAAAAAATCCGATTGCAGCACACGTCAGCCCCAGTGTAATGCCAACCCAGAGTCCGAAAGGTCCGAGTGGAGAAAAAGCAGCCAGGCTGTAGCCCGCCGGAATTCCTATCAGCCAATAGGAGGTAAAAGCCGTAATGAACGGCACTTTTACGTCTTTGTACCCTCGAAGAACGCCCTGAAGTCCGGACTGGGCCGCATCAGAAAGCTGAAAGATAATAGCGATAATGATGAACTGTCCCGCCATGAGGACCACATCCCGGTCGGTCGTATACAAGTAGGCGATCTGCTCCCTGAAAAAGTAGAGAAACACGGCCCCGACAGCTAAAATGCCGATGCCGCCCAGCACCCCGAGACGCCCGTACTGTTTTGCGGCCTGAATCCGCCGGCCTCCGACTGAGAAACCAACGACAATCGTGAGTGCCATGGAGATACTTAACGGAATCATAAAAATAAGGGACGTGAAGCTTAACGCAATCTGGTGGGCTGCAATCGTTACGGTTGTAAACATCATCCCCATAAGAAGTGTGACAACCGCAAAAATACTCGATTCAAAAAAGATGGACAATCCGATCGGCACCCCGATGGAAAGCTGCTCTTTCCACGCCTTCCATGAAGGTCTGAACCACTTTACAAAAACCTGGTAACGCCTGAGGACCGGTACTTTAAATGTCATCGCCACACTCACAAAGAAAATGATCCAGTATGTTGCCGCAGTGGCATAGCCTGCACCGATGCCCCCTAGGGCAGGGAGGCCGAAGTTCCCGAAAATAAAACCGTAATTTAACAGCACATTAAACGGTACCGCAATGACCGTGATAATCATCGTAATCCGGGTAAATCCCTGCCCGTCGAAAAAGTTCCGCAGAACGCTAGCAAGAAACAAAGGCACGATGCCAAAAGAAAGACCGATTAAATAATGAAAAGAGATATGGGTCACTTCCGGCGTTAAATTCATAAATGTCATGATATGATCAAGAGCAAAAAACCCCAGGGCAACAACAATGACTGCCAGCACCATCGCCAGGTATACCGACTGGGTGACAGCTTCTGATATCCTGTCTTTACGCCCACTCCCCATAAGCTGGGCCACTATTGTTGTAACGGCAAGAAGAATTCCGTTAATTCCAGTAAATACAGGCATCCACAGGCTTGAACCGATGGCGACACCGGCCAGGTCATCAGTGCCGACTCTTCCTGACATCAATGTATCTACCATGTTCATAGCGTAGAGGCTTACCTGTGTAACCATGATCGGCCATAAAATTCGTAAAAACAGCTGTACTTTATCTTTCTGTGATTCAACGTGTTCCATGTTTTCACCTGATTTTCTCATTATATATCTGTCTATCTTACAATACTTTTATCTGAAATGGGGAGAGAAGCCTTCCTTACACTGTACTTTTAACAGACGAGAACAGTAGATTTTTTCTCAAAAAGGCAATTTGTCGAAAAAAATTAGCAATTTTTTTGGGCAATCGACGATCTTTTTTTAGTGTTGTGACAAACTTCCCGTTTCTTTTCTCAAAAAGTATGGTTTACTGGTAGTAAGACTAAGTTTAGAAGGAAATGGAAATAAAATGGGACAGGATCCTCATCCCCTTTCGTTTATGTTTGTATCATGTTAAGGTTGCATGAACCCTTTATTTAAGAGAGGAGGAATAAAACGTGGAAACGATAAACGTATTTCTCGATGATTACCGAGCAGCACCAGAAGGGTATGTCCTCGTCGAAACCATTGATGAGTGTAAAGCACTGCTTCAAAATTTCAACATTGAGCATCTCTCTCTCGATCACGATTTAGTAAGCAAGCAAAGAAACGGACTTATGCTGGTCCATATGATGGTGAAAGAAAATCTTTTTGCCAAACGGATTACCATTCATTCTGCCAATGCCCCCGCCGGCCGTGCCATGTATCATTCATTAATACAAGCCCAGAAAGATACATCAATGCCTCAATCTGTCAGCCTTTCCCTCCGACCCCTTCCTTTGCGTAATTACTCACGTATAGCCCTTCAATATTACGATGACAACAAATAATTCCTCCTGACTTTGTGCCCGATAATAATTGCATAGTGTATATGAATAACCAGGCACATTATAACTGCCTGGTTAGTTTGTGCTTTCCCAAAAAAGAGCCGCCACCCCTGATTTAAAACAAACTCCTCAGTAGTCTGTACCAGTCACTTGGACTTACTTTGGGCATTGAAACATGTCAGGAAGTGTTTAATCAGGTTAGACATGCCATCGAACCGTTTAGCAGCTCGCATACACTTTTAGCGGGGTTTCCCCTCCCTTTTCCCCCTGAAAAAAAGCAGGGCACCAACACATCCTCCTCCAGATGGTTTACAATCACGCGTTTTAAGGAAAGGTAAACGAAGAAAACAAAATAAAGGAGTCGAAAAATAAGTGGAAAAAACTGCAGATTACGCTGAACTCGCCAGTTTCACCGGAAAACTCCTGCGGGACAATTTCGGAAAAGGTCCCTCATCTGTTTATGTATCGATTGAGCATCCGTTTATTACCATCTATCTTCAGGACTTCCTGGCCCCGATGGAAAAGGTATTGGCCAGGCAGAACAGGGAAATCAAGATTGAAGAAACAAGGGATATGTTAATGGAGGAACTGATTCCAGAATTTAAAGGCCAGATTCGCGGCATGTTAAATGTAGGGATAAGCAACGTATATTATGACTGGGATATGCAAAATCAGTCAGGCTTCATTATTGGAATTATTGATGAAGAATGTGTGGATGATACTCCCCTCCCTTTTCCATACTATAAAGAAAAGGAACGCATTCATGATCATATTATAAAAGTGTGTGAAATTGCACAAAAAGGCCCCGAACATATTGATTCCTATTTTTTAAATGACCGCACACTCGTCATAGAACGTCACGGCATCATGGTTGAGATTGAAAAGGAAATGATCAGCACCGGATTCTCCGATCAGCTCAGACTTGCAAAGAGAAAGCTCGAAAAGCGCCTTCTCGATCCGAAGTTGGTTGAAAGCCTCCTCAATGTCCACGTACAGGATAAATTCGTTGTCTGGGACTTTAAACGTGACACGAGTTATATCACCTTTATCTTAAAACCTAAATGACAAAAAGGTTACAATTCGCTTTCCTGCCTTGAATTGGAACCTTGAACACGTTATACTAAAAATTGATTGGTGATGACCATACAATTTTATTTAAAGTCCCGTGGAAATAAGTAGACAATAGCGCTACATTATAAGCTGGGAAAGTCAGTGGGTGACCTCTGTTCTTTTCCGGCTATTTTTGTGTCTCCACCATCCAAGTCCATTTGCTGCCTCCTACCGGAAAGTAAATCACCCAATGGTGAGATAAGCTTATTGTCGTTTGGTCACTCAGGATCCAAACAAAAATTGAGGTGATTGAATCATGAGTAATCAAAAACAAAACAAAACCGATCAACAATCTGAAAGAGCCAACAATAAGAATACCGTGAATCAACAACCTGCCAAGACTACACCACAGGAACAGAATATGAAGTTCTTTGAGGAAATCGATAAAAGAAGATCCTCCGGGAATTACAGCATTAAGTAATATACAATCAAATCCCCCTGCCTGTGGGAGTAGGAGGGGGATAGATTTTTCTTTATCAAGGTATCTTAGCCGCTGTGAATGATCTTACATCTACTAAGGTGATTTTCACTTCATACAGCCCTGGCTCTTCAATTCTCCGTTCAAACTCGCAGCCTCATTCTTCGCCAGTTGATCTTTTGCAATGTCTCCAGGCTTATTACCGTTACCGATTACATACCCTTCAAATTGGGCTCCGAAAAAGGCGAATATATGTTGAAACTGCAGAATCAGAGGTAGCGCCTTTTGTTTAGGGTCGTCCCCTCCGGAAACAACCACATACATCCGTTTCCCCTTCATTTTTTCTCTGAAATTCATTCGTTCATCCCGTAAGCTTTCACTCCACCTGTCAATGAACCGTTTCATCGTTCCGCTCATGCCGTACCAGTATAACGGAGTAACAAACATAATCGTTTCATGGGTAAGCATCCGGCCCAAAACATCATAATAATCATCACACATCCGCTCAAAACCATCAGAGCCATGCCGCCTGTCAACAATATCCAAAACCCTTTTCTCCCGGAGCACGACCTCCTCCGTTTCCAGACCTTTCGTTATTTCTTTCGCCAATCGTTCGGAATTTCCGCCTGCACGGGTGCTCCCATATATCACAAACATCCTGATCTCCCCTTCTTTACATGCTATAGTTAATAGTATAAACAGTAGCGGTGGAAGTAAGAAGTACGCACTTTTTTGTGCGGTAGGCACCAAAAAGTACCTGTAAAGGAGATGAACGCTGGTGAGTCAATATCTGATGCCTGTTGAGGCGACTTTAAAAGTGATCGGCGGAAAATGGAAAGTCATCATTTTATGCCATTTGGAAACTGGTAAAAAAAGAACGAGCGAGCTGAAAAAGCTGATGCCTCAAGTTACCCAGAAAATGCTTACACAACAGCTGAGGGAACTGGAGTCCGACGGTGTTATTACAAGAACCGTTTATAACCAGGTACCCCCAAAAGTAGAATATGCCCTCAGCGATTACGGGCAGAGCCTCAGGCCGATCCTCGATTCCATGTGTAAATGGGGAAACGGCCATCTCAAGCAGTAAAAAAGTCAGTCCTGATTTTTCCGACCTATTCTCTGAGAGCACTAATTCATAATTAGTAAGAACAAGCCTGCCTGCAGCAGCATACATACAGCACCGGTTATCATAGGGACGAGGACCACAACTCCGCCACGATCCACAACCGGTTCAAAAGGGTTTGCTGCCGGGCTGGCTCTTGAGTGTCTCATGGGAAATTCAGGAACCTCAATTTGGTCAGTTTTCACGTGGTACTTTACAAATTCCTCAGCTTCTTTTCGATCATCCCCGTTTTCTTTCTTCATTTTCTTCTCCCTCCAGTGTGCACTTGAGTGATTGAACAGCCGTATAAATCCGTGATTTAACTGTGCCCTCGGGAATGGACAGCACGTCCGCTATGTCTTTGTGGGCAAGATCATGATAATAGTAAGAACAACAGCCGCCCTTTGTTTTTCCGGAAGGGTAAGTATGGCTTCCCGGATCGTCAAACGGTCAATAAGCATCACCGGAGCCTCCATGTCAGGTACAAGAAACGGTAGAAGCTGATTCCACTCTTTTCGCCTGTTTATTTTATTAATCATCAGGTTGTAGCCAATTTGAAAAAGGTAGGTTTTAATACTCCCTCTACCCGGATAGCTTCGATCAAAAGTATCAAGCGTTAAAATATACTCGTCCGAAGGAATGTATAGATTGCCACTGGCTGAAGACTCCTTATGCCAAAAGGTCTTCAAGATAAAAATAGCATCTGATTTACGGTGTTATAGTGCACCTGCACGTGGCTCCATTGCCTGGAAAGAGCGATTCAAGGAACGGAGCTCCGTTGAACGGGTTATTGGATACCTCAAAGAATTCTTTCAGTTGAACAATGTAAGATATCGAACAGGAAAACGAGCCAAAGTCCATTTTGATTTAGTTGCCATGGTATACAATGGCATGAAATTATCCAGCATGAGACTTGCCCAAAAACAATCTTCAACAAATTTAGCAGCAGCTTAATGACATGCAGGATACCGTTGATTGTAGCGTAAGGTGCGAGACGCCTGCGGGAATAGCATTAGCTGAAGATCCCGCAGGGTGCTCTTCCCGAGGAAGCTGAAGCAATACCCGCGGCAAGCGAGCGTCCTGGAGCGAAAATCAACACCAAAGTTAATAGATCAATTTTTTTAAAACGATATAACAATTATTCTGAGAGTGTAGGCTTTTTAAGAAATTGCATTATGAAATTGGTTCAATGATTGTATTGAAGTAAAAAATGATAGAGAGTGATTAACGGCTTAGAGGACGTTTTAAACGGCTTTGCAAACATGATTCACGGCTTCCTGAGCTCAATTAACGGGTTAGGCCTATTTCTACTAAAAAACGTAGGAAGAGGCTGGGACAGAAGTGTTTTAGTCAACGAGGATCCGAACAAACCATATGCGGTGCAAATAAACCGCTCCTGCATTGTTCGGATTCTCAGCTAATTCTTTCTTTATGTCCCAGCCTCTTCCTGATCCTTACATCTCAATTTTCACAAACTTCCTCTTTCCTACTTGCACCACCATTCCAACCTTCACACTAACCTGAAGTTTCGGATCTTCCACCTTATCACCATCCAGGCTGACACCACGGTTTTGAATCATTCTCCGGGCTTCACTTTTCGAAGTAAGCAGGTTCAATTCAACAAGCAGATCCAGCACACCCACTTCATCCTCCCCTGTCCATTTCACAACAGGGATATCTTCAGGAACGAGACGCTCACTGAATACTGAAATAAAATGCTTTTCCGCTTCAGCTGCTTTCTTTTCATCGTGATACATTTTCACGATTGTTTTCCCAAGCTTCATCTTCGCGTCCCTCGGGTGAAGCTCCCCCGTTTCAATCTGAGTGCGCATCTCATCTATTTCCTCAGGCCCTGTGTCCGTCACCAGTTCAAAGTACTTGATCATTAATTCATCCGGAATCGACATGGCTTTGCCGAACATCTCATTCGGGCTTTCATCAATGCCGATGTAGTTCTTCTTCGATTTTGACATCTTCTCTACCCCATCAAGACCTTCAAGAAGAGGCATGAGCATGGCCACCTGCTTTTCTTTTCCGTACTTTTCCTGAAAGTGACGGCCCATCAATATGTTAAAGTGCTGATCTGTTCCGCCGAGCTCAACGTCACTTTCCAGGACAACCGAATCGTAGCCTTGCATGAGAGGGTAGAAAAACTCATGAAGTGAGATGGGTTTATGATCATCCATCCGTTTTTCAAAATCATCCCGCTCCAGAAGACGCGCCACTGTAATTTTACCGGCCATATTAATCACGTCTTCAAAGTCAAGCTTCGAGAGCCACTTAGAGTTGTAGTGAAGCTCCACCTTTTCCATGTCCACGACTTTGCCGAACTGCTCAAAGTACGTCCTGGCGTTTTCCTTTACCTCTTCATCGGTTAGCTGCTGTCTCGCAACCGACTTTCCTGTCGGGTCACCGATCTTACCTGTGAAGTCGCCGATAATAATCTGGATTGTGTGCCCGTTTTCCTGAAACTGCCTGATTTTGTTCAGGACGACCGTATGCCCGAGATGCACGTCCGGCGCTGAAGGATCAAGACCCAGCTTTATTTTAAGCGGCCGTTTTTCACTGACTGCCTTCGCTACTTTCCGCTCTAGATCTTCAGAAGGAATAAGCTCCTGAACCCCTTTTCGGTAAATAGCCATCTGCCTGTTCACTTCAGTGATTTGTTCCTGCGTCAGTTCTTCTGTCCATTTACCCATGTTCAATTCCTCCATTTTTTTTATAACTCTAATCGTAAAAATTATTGGTTTTTCAATGGTAATTTCCCCTACGGACACTTTCCGCGGAAGTCACCGCCTTTTGCTCCATTTTTTATATTGAAAAGCAACACTCTATACAAAAACCGCTTTTTGAATACAAAAAAGCCACATCCCTGAAAAAAGGGACGTGGCTGTATGGTTTACACGCGGTACCACCCTTGTTAAAGAACACAATGTTCTTCCACTCAATTTGGCTAACGGGCTGATCCGTTCTTTGCTACTGGCGGTTCACAAAGAAAGCTCGAGGAGGTAATTCACATTATCTTTGTGCCGGTTCGCACCAACCACCGGCTCTCTGGGATCAGGGAGATAACTGCTACTTGTTCCTGTCATCGCGTTATTCGTATTCGCTTTTAACTAGTTATACACCCAGTTGCCTCTGCTGTCAACTCTCTCATCCATTATTAATTTCTTTGGCCACCCGGACCCCAGAGTCAACAGCCCCTTCAATCCAGGCATGGAGCTCAGACGTGTGCTCTCCGGCAAAATGAATCCTACCCTCGGGCCGTATGATAATTTCAGGATAACTGGCAGACTGATAAGGAGCGTAAAGAGAAAAACAGCCTGCCGAGAACGGATTTTCGTCCCAGTTGTACGACACACCATGGATAAACGTATCGTATACTTTTTGCCCGTGAATGGCAGCCACAAAGTCCAGTGCCTCTCTGACCCGTTCTTCAGGTGACAGTGAGGTCCAAAGCCTCGCACTGTCCCCCCAGCTGTAGGTGCCTTGAATGATGCCCCCGCCCGGCTCGCCGATGGCACTGCTCGGGTAAAAAATAAACTGATACGGCAGATCCGTCGTCAGACTCCCCCCCTCCATTCCGTCTTCCTCCCAGAATTTCTCCGTAAACTCGAGGCCTACTTTATGAGCCGGCACGTAGGGAAGGGTTTGAATGACCCGCCATTTATCACGGGCAATCGATTCCCGGGGCTCAATGTCGATAAACTGAAAAGCCGAAAAAGGTATCGTTGAAATGAGGAGATCACCTTCATAAACGTACTCCTGCCCGTCAGCACCTCTGGTGACCACTTGAACCCCAGTATCGTCCTGAACAATCCGGATCACCTTCTGCCCGAGAACCACATCACCTTCAATCTGAGCCCACAAAGCTGTGGCGATCTGGTCATTCCCGCCTTTAATCTGGGAAAAGGTTACGTCACTGAACGTTGTCGTAATGATCGCCTTAAACGTATCAATAAAGGACATCTCTGGAAAGCCCACTACACCAAGCAGCACTTTTATCATATGAACAGCGTCTTCCGATAAGGAGCCTCCAAAGGGATTGTCCCTGAGAAACGATTCCATTGAATAAGGCTCAAACTGCTCGTTCAGCCGCTGCTGCTCTTCCTCCGTTGAATTCATATAAAGCGTGTAAAAAGGCTTAAGCGCATTTTCCAGAAGCTCTCCTGCGGTCTGGTCGCGCTCGTCTTTCTCCAGCCCGAAGTTAACCAGCCCGGGATTTTCATCATATTCATACTGCCTCACAAGCCGGTTATTCACGTAAATAAGATCATTGTCCGTACTGCTGATGTAGGGAATAAGGGTAAGATCAAACTTATCCGCAAGCTCCCTGACCAGATAGTGGTGCTCCGGAATTCTCATGGCCCCGGCCTCCCAATAGTTCCCTTCACTGAACGGTTCCCGGACCGTGTATACCCGACCGCCCACCCGGGTATTCCCTTCCAGTACCGTCACATCATGACCTGCATTTCTTAAAAGGTAAGCCGCCGTGAGCCCCGCCATCCCGGCTCCTGCAATGAGTACCCGTTTCGGATTTCCCGATTGCGGCAGTCCGTCTTTTAAAACAGCCAAGTGCTCTTCCGGAGCGGTTATCACATCACGAAACTCCTTCACCCATCTCACCCTTTTTGGTTATACATACGAATGAAGCAGCCTGTGTTATGCCGGTTTAACGTGATTTGGAAACAAACGTTTATCTTCCCTTCATTCCAAATAAGCGAATCTCTGCATTATTATAGCCCGCTCATTGAAGAGCAGCTCCCCCCCCCAAGAAAAACTAATTCTTTTTCACAGTTACAATTTGATTGTCCGGCACATGCAATGATTCATTCTCTGCCGGCACCCGCTTTTCTTTATCAACATCCTTCACTGATTTCACCTTACTCAGCTTGTCAAATGGAGCGAGATCACCTTTGCCTTCATCGTACAGCCGGAACCACGGAAATCCGTGCTCCGTGTACACTTCAGCCGTCACCGGACTGTCAGGAGGGGCATCCCCCGTCATTCTTTCGTATTGTTCACTGTTTACGAAATGAACCCTCACAGCAGTTTTCGTCTTCCTGTCCCACGCATCCACACCATATTGATCCGGGTAAATTTCCTGCTCCATCTTTCCGCCGGCCGCAATACCCATTGCTGCATCCTGACAGACATGCATGTCTGTCAGCAAATAAAACCCGCCGCACTCCTGCTCCACTCTCCCGGGCTTCGGGGCAAATACCGTAAACGACAGGCCACCCCGCGGTTCTTTATCACTCAGTTGCTCTTCCACTGAATACCCCTGCCCCACAGGCATCGCCACAAACTGCCGGATATACCCCTTCCCGGCATTAAATCCGTCCAGCCACGGCTGATCCGGAGCCACCACATAATTTTGCTCATCCGCCTGAAGCTCGGTACACCGTTCTTTACCCGATACGGCATTCGTGTTCCCCGCATCAACAATCAAAGCATGAGGCGTCCCGCTGAAACTGAGCCACATTGCTTCCCGCTGGTATACGGGAATAAACACGCCACCTTCCTCAAGCCACTTCTCCGGCACTGTGTCCTTATAATCCGACACCCTGCAAACAGGAAACGTACCAAGACTCGGCGGCAGCGGATACGTCTTCTCATCATCCGTAATCCGAAGCGTTCTCTCAAAACTGATACGAAGCTCCCCAATCATCAATCCATCCTGATTCACAGTCACAGGCAGCATCACCATTCCTCCTTTTCAGGTTAAAATACATCAGACCTATGCAGCCACAGCCGCCTTTACCTTCTCCTTTCTAAGAACCCCCATGAGCCCCGCTGCTCCAAGAAATAACGCAGGGACGACGCCAAACAAACTGATTGAGACCAATATCGCAACACCGCTGATCATCATAAGCCACCCTCCCAGCTTCGCCTTTAACTTCACAATCACCGCTCCCGCAAACCCAAGGATGCTGAACAAAAACGCACTCGTGCCAAGCCCCCACATCTCCGTACTCCCGCTCACAGCTTCATCAATGCTTCCGATAAACAACGCAAAAAACGCCCCGCCAAACCCAAGCAATCCACCCAGAATCCCCAAAACCATTTCCGTATTCCGACTCACCGACATCATCTCCTTTAAAGGTTATACGTTTATTTTAACGAGCCCAGTGACAGAATCTGTCAGGGAATAGAAGTTCGTATGAGTATTTTTCAGGTTCGGAAAAACTTACTGTTCCAAGTAACAGAAGTTTCTTTGATTGAAATTTTTCAGCCGGATAAAATCTGATTTAAAATTTCTTGAGGGCGAATCACCCCACGTAAAAAAGCCACTCCCTCAGGAAGCAGCTTTTTCACTTATCATCCAATCTTTTCTTGATCTCTGCCAACCATTCCGTCTGATTTTCCCGCTAACGGACAATCTTATCCCGGAAACGCTCCAGGCTCTTCGTAACCGAACATATCGCAATTAATATGACAATCATGACGCCGATATCCATTAAAACAATCCTCTCCCAATGGCATTATTTCCACATAATTTTCCAAAGTTGCCATACCGATCCTTCCTCAACTGCAGCACCACTTGAAGGCCAAAATCCCAACAAAAAACTTTGACAACTGTAAAGAAATCGTGTACATTACCCTATGTACGAACGTTAATTATTAAACATTATATAAATATTCGCTTTTAGGAGTGTTAGCTATGGAAAACGTATTCGATTATGAAGATATTCAACTAATTCCAGCGAAATGTGTCGTAAACAGCCGGTCTGAATGTGATACCTCTGTCACACTCGGCGCTCATACATTCAAGCTGCCGGTTGTACCTGCCAACATGCAGACAATTATTGATGAAAAAATTGCTTTATTTTTAGCAGAGAAAGGCTATTTTTATGTGATGCACCGCTTTGAGCCGGAGAAGCGTCAGGCTTTTATCCGGGACATGCACGAAAAAGGCCTCATCGCCTCCATCAGTGTCGGGGTAAAAGAAGAAGAGTACGGGTTTATTGAAGAGCTCGCTGCTGACAACCTGAAGCCTGAATACATCACAATTGACATTGCCCATGGCCACTCCAATGCGGTCATCAGCATGATCCAGCACATTAAAAACCACCTGCCTGCAACCTTCGTCATCGCAGGTAACGTAGGTACGCCTGAAGCGGTACGGGAGCTTGAGCACGCCGGCGCAGACGCGACAAAAGTCGGCATTGGGCCAGGGAAAGTATGTATAACAAAAATCAAGACCGGCTTCGGAACCGGCGGCTGGCAGCTCGCAGCACTCCGCTGGTGCGCGAAAGCAGCGACGAAACCGATTATCGCAGACGGTGGGATCCGTACACACGGCGACGTGGCGAAGTCCATCCGTTTTGGCGCAACAATGGTTATGATCGGGTCTCTTTTCGCCGGTCACGAAGAATCACCGGGAGAAACAAAAGAAGTAGACGGCAAACTCGTTAAAGAATACTTCGGCTCTGCTTCAGAGTTCCAAAAAGGCGAAAAGAAAAACGTCGAAGGTAAAAAAGTGTACGTGGATCACAAAGGCTCCCTTAAAGACACCCTCGTGGAAATGGAACAGGACCTCCAATCTGCCATCTCCTACGCAGGCGGCAGCAAGATCGATGTCATCCGCACAGTGGACTACGTCGTCGTAAAAAATTCGATCTTTAACGGGGACCGGGTGTACTAAAAAATGCAGGAAAAGACATGGAGGGTTCCATGTCTTTTTTTTGTATGAGAAAATTAAGTAACCGGAAAAGTAAAAGAATGGTGGTTTTAACTCCTTATCAAGAAGGAGTTAAAAAAGGCAATCCACCCTCATTCGCCTCTTCTATTTTATGCTTTCCGACATTTGAAAATGATTGTTGTTGGTACAAAGGATGCCCTCTCCCTGGTATACCAGCTGTTCGTATGACGCTCCGCATCCTTCTCGCTGAGAGAGACCTCCTCAACCATTTGTTCTATTACTAACCCTTGTTTTGAAAGGGTGTTGATATATGTACTTAATTTAAGTTGCTGCATTGTCACAGGTACATTCCACCCGCTATGCTGATAAGGTCCCTCTTCAAAATAAGGCTTCGTCATCTGCAAGGAGTCACCATTATGGGTCATTCGATTATACAGAGGGTGCTCCCAGCTAAATATAAACACACCATTCTTCTTTAAGTAACCGGCCACGTTCTTTACCGTTTGAGCAAGATCAGTCGTCCAGCCGAGAGCATATATGGAGTACACAAGATCAAAGTACCCTTCAGGTAATCCCGGATTTTTTTCCATCGGTGATTCAAAAAGTGTTACAGGAACTGTACAGTCTTTTAAAACCGTCCTCGCTGCCGACACTTGAGAGCAAGATAAATCAATGCCCCACAGTTCCCCGGCATTTTGCCCCTCCATATAAAGAAGAGAGTGACCACTGCCACACCCGATATCCAATACTCTTTTACCTTCCAAATTGCCCAAAAGCCTGACATCCTCTTCGTTCGGAGCAAACGGACCATATTCAGGCAATGGATTCCGTCCAAAGAACCGCTCCGCAACCTTATCCCATCCTTGTTTATTTTTCGATAATACCGCTTCATTCATAAGCAATCCCCTCCCTTAACACTTACTGTTATTCAAGAAAAATACACAGATTTCCTTTAGAAAACATCTAGTCTTTTTTCGCTTCTTTTTCATATAGTAGTCGTAATGACCACATATGAACGGAGGGTTCTTTTTGCACAACCTCGTTACCAGCGCTATCAATCAAATCATCGATGACTTAAGAAGCCGCCAATCAAACGACGGTTCCTGGCGCTTCTGCTTTGAAACCGGCACCCTCACAGACGCCTACACCATCATTCTCCTGAGAAGCCTTGAACAACCAGACAGCGAATGGCTCATCGAACGGCTCACAGCTCGGATCCTAAGCAAACAAGAGGCAAACGGCGCCTGGAAGCTGTTCGCCGACCAAAATGACGGTCACCTCTCCTCCACCGCCGAATCCTTCTTCGCCCTCCTGTACTCAGGACATGTAAAACCAGACGCTCCACATATGAAACGAGCCCGGAAGTTTATCCAAGCCCGTGGCGGTCTCGCCAAAACCGGCCCATTCACCCGCGCCATGCTCGCCATGAACGGACAAATCTCCTGGCCAAAACTATTCAACGTCCCTATCGAAACCATCCTGCTCCCCCGTACGTCACCGATCAGCATTTACGATATCGTCGGCTACAGCAGGGTTCACCTCGTCGCCGTACTCACTTCCGCTAACATGAAATACAGCCGCCAAAACGCCCGAACCCCAAACCTCCGCGATCTCCTGACCGAGCGCAAGACCGAAAACGAATGGGAAAATGACCAGTCACGATCCATCCTCACCATCATCCAAAACGAAGTATCCAAGCTCATCGACACACCGAAACGCCTCAGAAAAACCGCCTTCGAACAAGCCGAACAGCACATGCTCAAGCGCATCGAACCCGACGGCCTTTACTACAGCTATATCACATCCACCTTCTTCATGATCTACGCCTTCCTCGCCCTGGGTTACAAAAAAGACCACCCAGTCATTCAAAACGCCGTTAACGGAATAAAAAACCAAGTGTGCCTTACGACGAGTCACTCACACATCGAGTTTGCCACATCGACCGCCTGGGATTCAGCTTTGATCAGTCACGCCCTTCAACAATCAGGCGTACCCGCTTCGGATCCCCTCATTAAAACCGCAAACGCCTATCTCCTCTCCCGCCAGCACACATTGTATGGAGACTGGTCGTTCAACAACCCTAACACCGTCCCAGGAGGATGGGGATTCTCAGACATCAATACCTTTCTGCCTGATGTGGATGACACAACTGCAGCTCTCAGGGCGATTAAGAGGACTGTGAGGGAGCACCCCATGTACCGCCCTGCCTGGAGCCGGGGTGCTGACTGGATATTATCCATGCAAAACAAAGACGGGGGCTGGGGCGCCTTTGAAAAAGCTACAGATAAGAAACGAATCACCCTCGTTCCGTTCCCGGAAGCCGGACGGGTTTTAATAGACCCATCCACCGCGGACCTCACCGGAAGAGCTCTTGAGTTTTTAGCTAAAGATGCTAACCTCTTATCACCCCACCCGGCGATCGACCGGGCTGTTAACTGGCTGGAACAAAATCAGGAAACAGACGGTTCCTGGTATGGCCGCTGGGGAGTCTGCTACATTTACGGTACATGGGCTGCCCTGACCGGATTAGATGCTGCCGGTTTTTCACAGAACCGCCCCTCTGTGAAAAAAGCGGTTGACTGGCTCTCGTCCATTCAAAACGAAGACGGTGGATGGGGAGAATCTTGCGTGAGTGACACAAGAAAAACCTACATGCCCCTTGGCTCCAGCACCCTCTCGCAAACGGCATGGGCAGTGGATGCACTCACAGCCACACATAAGAAACCAGCGGATGCGGTCCGCAGGGGAGTAAACTATTTAGTCAGTAACCTTAACCGGAACGACTGGACCACCACATATCCCACAGGTGCTGCCCTTCCCGGTGACTTTTACATCTATTATCACAGCTACAATTACATCTGGCCTCTTCTTGCCTTAAGCAACTTCAGAAATAAATTTGACTCTTAATTTCAAAGTGACATGCACACCGGCCCAGCCGCTTTAATAAAATAACGATGGAAGGAGGCGAACCGAAATGAATAATAATAACAGTCAAAACGGGCAGAATGGCCAGATGGACCAGGCTCATCAGCAGGAACTTCACACGATTTGCGAGCAGTATATGAATTACCTGATGCAGATGCAAATGAACGACGGCAGTATGGTTGAAGGTATTATCAACGGCGTCGATGAAGAAGGGGTGCACATGCTCGTGCCGGACGGGGACAACGGAGACGATCAGATGCGCTTTTACGGTGGCGGCTTTGGAGGCGGTTATGGCGGCGGGTACGGCGGTGGCTACGGCTATCCAAGACGATTCCGCCGGTTCAGACCTTACTTTTTCCCGTTTTGGGGAATAAGAAGCTTTTTCTTCCCGTTTTTCTTCTAAATGAAACTGTATATGTAAGCACTAAAAATCCACACCTTCATATACAAAGGTGTGGATTTTTTCTAAACGATGGTTTAAAAACTTTGAATTGTGTGAGAAGATATTCTATCAAAAACCGAATTTATTCTATCAATAATGATTTTAATTCTATCAATAATGATTTTAATTCTATCAATAAAGCAATTTATTCTATCAAAGACCGAATTTATTCTGCAAATAGAAGTGCAGCATGACAGAAGGGAGGTATAATTTTTAACCCTAACATTAAAATACCACCCTACGCAATATCACGCTTTCTGTACCCCAAAAATCCGCCGGCTACGAGCACCACAGCTACTCCCGACAGCACCGCGAGAGTTGCGACATTCAATTCCTCCACCGGCACTTCTGGGACGTGACCGAACGGGGACAACTGACCGAGCCACTCCGGGAGCTGAAGCATCGCCCCGAGATAAACGACAAAGAACGAATACCCCAGGTACATCCAGACGAGTCCGCTCCATTTCGGCAACGCCCCGGCAAAAAGAGCCGCCAAACCGATTACTACGAAGATTGCAGGCACGTAAACCGCCAGCGCCTCAAACAGGACCGAAAACGCAATCGGTTCATCCATTACACCAGCCGCCGTGGACCATAGTCCAACCAGCGCCAGAAACGGCATCACCACGCCGGCAACCGCCGCCAGCACATAATAGCTCCCCATCATCCGGCCACGGGAGACGACCCGGCTAAGCAAATGATCGACCCGGTGCTTCTTCTCCTCCCCCTTCAGCTTAAGCATCATCATCACAGGCGGAATCGTACAAATCATGGAAATCACCGCCATGAGCAACGTCAGATACTGCTCCGTCATGGACACATCACTGTCAGGAGCCAGCATCTCCCTCATCATTTCGTTACTCTCAAAAAACGACTCCAAATCACCTAAAACCGAACCGTACGTGGCACCGAGGACAAACATCCCCACCGCCCACGAGATCAACGCCGTACGCTGAAGACGAAACGCAAGGCCGAACGGACTCAGAAGAAAAGTTGAAGCATGCTTTTTACCCGCCCTTGAAGGCAGATACCCGGCTCCCAAATCCCGCCGCGTGTTCAAATACAAGGCCACTGCCGTAACAACAACCGCCGCAGCGAACGTAAGCACAACCGGCCACCACACATTATTCACATACACCTCGGTCCTAAGAATCCACCCAAGAGGCGAAATCATCGCCAACGCTTCACTGCTCACATCCCCAATCGCACGAACGAGGTACGCCACACCCAGAAACGCAAAGGAAAGTCCGACTGTTCCCCGGCCGTTCTCGGACAACTGGGCAAAAAGAGCGGTCACTGCTGCAAAGAAAAGACCAACAGCTCCTAACGAGATTCCGTACAGAAGCGATCCGGTCAGATCGATCGACCCAATGCCCATCGCCCAGAGCCCCAATCCCGTAACCAAAGCAAGCACCACATTTGCACCGAAAAGAACAAGCATCACAGACGCCAGGTTCGAGAGTCTTCCCGCCGGCAGAGAACGGACCAGTTCAATCCGTCCTTCTTCTTCATCGGTACGGGTATGCCTTGTCACAAGAAGAATACTCATAATCGCCACAGCGATGGCTGTAAAAAGAAGCATCTGATGGGCCATCATCGCTCCCTCATGATAATCGTCGATGCCATAACCAGGTCCAACCATGGCAGTCATAGCCGGGTTCATCATCGTTTCCGCAATCGCCTGCCGCTCTTCGTCTGACTGATAAAGCCCGCTAAATGAAGAAGCGGTCAGAAAAGTCACGAGGGCAATGGAAAGGATCCATACCGGCAGACGGACCCGGTCCCGCCGGAGGATAAAACGCGATAATCTCCCTGTTTGATTGAACAGCTGCTTTTTCATCACCGCTCCGTCCCTTCGTAATGACGCATGAACAGATCCTCCAGTGTCGGCGGCGAACTCTCCAGCTTCACAAGCCCGAAGCCGCTCACGTGCTTCATGACCGCGTCCAATTTTTCTGAATCCACCTGGAATGTAAGAAGACCGTCTTTTTCTACAATGTCGTGCACACCTTTCACATCATTAAAAGAAACTGGCTTTTTCGTTTTAACGGTAAGGGACGTTCTCGTCAAATGACGAAGTTCGTCAAGAGAACCTGATTCGATAATTTGACCTTCCCGGATAATTGCCACCCGGTCACAGAGGCGCTCCACTTCAGATAGAATATGGCTTGAAAGAAGTACACTTTTGCCGGCTGCCTTTGCTTCCATGACGCATTTCTGGAACACCCGCTCCATAAGAGGGTCCAGGCCCGATGTGGGCTCGTCAAGAATATAGAGATCCGAGTCGCTTGAGAACGCAGCTACCAGCGCCACCTTCTGCCTGTTCCCTTTCGAGTAGGTCCGGCACTTTTTACCCGGATCAAGCTTGAAGCGCTCGATCAGTTCCTCGCGCCGGCTTGCATTGGCTTTCACACCGCGCAGGCTGAGAAGGAGGTCGATCACTTCGCCGCCGGTGAGGTTCGGCCAGAGGTTGACGTCGCCGGGGACGTAGGCAATGCGTTTGTGGATCTCGACGGCGTCCTGCCAGACGTCCTTGCCAAAGATCGTTGCTTCCCCGCCGGATGCCTGCAGGATGCCGAGGAGGATGCGGATGGTCGTTGATTTCCCTGCGCCATTCGGGCCGATAAAGCCGTATACTTCTCCTTCGTTAACTTCCATATTTACGCCTTTTAATGCTGTGAACCTGCCAAACTGCTTTGTGACTTTTTTTACTTCAAGTACGCTCATAGGTCGCCTCTCCTTTTTCCGGTGCCCATCATCGTGGGGCACCTATTGTCTCTTTTAACGGTTACAGGCTGGTATTTAACGGTTTCGCAGTCTCATTTAACGGTTTCTCCTGCTGTTTTAACAGTTACGCTGGATTCGAAGAAAAGTTATGAAATATTTTAACTTATACAGTTCATAATATATAAAAGATCTCCCTTTGACAATACTTTATGAACTATTTTATTTGTTTTATTACAAAACTTTGATTACAATAATCTTGAGGTGAAACAAATGGACGGATTTCAACAGCGGCGGGAACAGAAAAAACATGCGATTCTGGAGACAGCGACCACCCTTTTTATGAAGCACGGCATTCAGAAGGTGCCGGTTTCTGAAATTGCGAAAAAAGCAGGCGTGTCCCAGGTGACAATCTATAACTATTTTGATAACAAGCATACGCTCGTTCACGCGTGCTTTCTTTATTATGTGGATCAGGCTTCGCTCGAGTTTGAAAGGATCGTGGAGAGTGACATGCCGTTTCCTGATAAAATTAAGCAGATTATTTTTAATAAGAAAGAAACAAGCCAGATTAACGAGGAGTTTTATCATTACCTGATGAAGGAATATACGTCCGGCGAGACCAATTATATTGAGAAGATTTACGTAGAAAAAGCCGTGCCCTATTTCACACAGCTGTTTGAGGAAGGGAAAAAGCTTGGGTATATCGATCCCAATCTGTCTCAGGAGGCGATCCTCTTTTACATCAAAATGTTCAAGGATACAATGCAACAGGAGGAAGTGTACAAACGGGTATTGCCGCTGACGGAAGACATTACGAATATTTTCTTTTACGGGTTGTTCGGAAAAAGGGAGAACGACTAAAAGAGATGTCCTGTAAGGTGACCAGGACATCTCTTGTACGTTTTAGTAACTACCTCTCTCCAGCAGGCCCCCAATCCGGCCGCCAGCGCTTTAATATGAGGAGTGCAAGAAAAGCTCCAATTGAACTGCTGATCAAAAATCCCGGTACAAATGCAAAGATCGCGACCGGGTCTCCAAAGAAGAGTGTGACGATCGGCACGGCGACTATTGCGCCGATCACTGCTGTGCCGATCACTTCACCGACAGCCGCGGCCCATGTTTTATTGCTCCACCGGTAAAACAACCCCGCCAGAAGTGCTCCGATCATCCCGCCCGGAAAGGCGAGAACCGTGCCAAGACCAAGAAGGTTGCGAAGGAGCCCGATCATAAAAGCGATCAGTACCGCAGGAATCGGCCCAAGGAGAACGGCAGCTAAAACATTCACCATATGCTGGATCGGGTAGGCGCGGGCTATGAGAGCCGGAAACCAGATAAAGGCTGCACCAACAATCCCGATTGCCGTAAACATAGCCATAATGGTTAGTTTCTTCGTGTGTGTCATTCTCTGCCTCCTTTAACAGGTTATACCTTCCTATTCCTCTGTCTGAAGAAATAACACATCCTCTATTCAACGTATAAGTAATTCGTTCGTGGCAAATCCAATTGAACACTAACCCTGAGGGCCTTTATATTGGACAATAATCGTTAACGATTCTGAGAAGACGTTCCGGTTTCTCTGTAGAAACATTCTCTGCTAATCTTGCTCCGGCAATGATTGGCGCCCATTCCAATACTTCGTCCTGCGTCAATCCGCTTCTGCTGCAGTATCTCTTTAAATAAATGTTCGCAAGGTGCGTTGATACCTGTGAATACAACAGATAGGTTCGGTATACATCGGCCCGGATATCACCTGCGCTGGAATCGACCCAGTCTAAGATCGTCACCTTGTTATTGTCCATCATAAGATTAAACAAATGAAAGTCCCCGTGACAAAGTCTCTTATCAAATGCCATTGTTTCCAGCTTCTTTAGTAATGCAGCCTTTTGTCTTTTATCAATGTCAGCCATTTCTATCTGGCGGGATAATTTATCACTCATCGGCTCCAGGGAATCAGGAGTGATGCTGTGAATTTTCCGGTGAACATCAACGGAAATGTTCATAAAATGCTCTGACAGTTCCATGTTTTCAAAGACCATGTCTCCCATTGATCTTCCCTTTACATACTCCATCACGATGACCTGATTGCCATCCATCGTGGCAATATCCAGGATTTTTGGCACTGGGAGTCCGCAAAAGCAGGCGTAGCTTTGTTTAGTGGCTTCATACAAAGATTCACCGGAGGGTAGCTGGCTGTTGAAAACCTTGTAAACTTTATTTTCATGAAGGTATATTTTTGCGGTATTCCCCTTTGCGACCGGCTCACCCAGATTCATATAATCCCCCCTATCATTATTCTGCTTCCACGGTACTTGTTTCCCTGTTAAAGCATGAGAACCATCAGTTCATCATCATAGAAAACGCCATTCACGTTCAATGCCCGTTTTTCCACCCCGTATGTTTCGAAACCCAGAGAGGTGTACAGTTTTTTGGCCGGTTCATTCTTCGAGGTCACAGCCAGATAAATCTGCTCGAGGTGGCTGTTCTCCCGTGCCTGATCAATCGCTTTTGTAACCAACGCTTTTCCGATCCCTTTTTTACGGTGATCCGGTGACACATACATCGCCACGATCGAACTGCGATGACGAATTTTGGGTTTGGTTTCATGAATGAGTGTGACCGTTCCGGCGAGAGTATCGTTGTCCGTCAAGGCTCCGTATGTATAGATGTGATCCTGAGTGAGCCTGTCCACCGTTCTTTTCAGAGGATAGTTAACTTCATCTTCATAACTTGAGCTGAATGCTTCAGGTGTGTCCTGAAGGGCTTCGAGCCTGAGTTTTTTATAAGATTCTGCATCCTTTTCTATTAACCTTCTGATTTCCATAACAATCCCCTCCTGTATATAGTTAGTATATCGGAAAAACAGTCTTCTTTTTAAGGAAAAAATAAAACCCGCTCCACATGTGGAACGGGCCTCATAGTGTTAATGACTGCCGTGGTCGTCCCAGGAAAGGGAGACGATCTCCATCCGCTCGTCAATGATTCCCTGTACCGGAAAACTGACAGAGTCGGTTGAACCGAACAGATAACCGTGATTATACGGCCCTTCTGTCGGGTCGTTTTCAAAGGCGGGCTTTAGTCTGGCCAGATAATCGTATACCGGCTGTGAAAGTTCCCCTTCTTCAAGCCAGATCATCGGTGCATGTTTACCAAGATGAGCAAGCGGACTGCCGGGGATGGCAAGCTCAGGTGTTTCAGTGGAGGCAAAAGTCAGGCCATGACCCGGTTCTTCAATTCCCCATCCAAAGCCGGTTTCTTCATCTTTGAAAGAAGCAAACGCGATGGAAAGCTCTGCCGGAGAGTCTCCTGAAATACGTGTAACATTCCCGTATTCACCAAGCTCACCTTCTACTTCTCCTGACACTTCCTTTTCCGAGCCAATGACATAGATTGAGGCTTCCCCATCCCTTTTTTCAAGGGCTTCTGCTGTTGCATCAGGGATAGAATCCGCGTCAACATACAGTAGAGGCTCGTCCATATGACTGATCCAGTCACCGGCTGTCATGGTCATCAGTTTAGCCTCATCATCAGAGGAGCCAACAATAACGGATTCAGGCAGGTGACCGACGATTTCTGCGTAATGCTCATCGATAAGCATGGCAAATTCAGCATCATCGTCAGCTGTAATCTGCTCTGTGGAATAGCCGTCAAGCTTATCCATTTCCTCAGCAGGAAGATCTCCCATTACCATCACTTCAATTCCCTCGGAGTTCCCTTTGGGCTGAAGCCGCTCAATTTCATTGATTACCTCATCGGACACCGTGCCGTCTGTATAAAGAACAGGACCGTCATTCGGGTGATGCACAAGTGTTAACGCCGCAAGGGACTGCTGCCATGAATCAACCGGGGCTAAAATGACCGTTCCAGGCTGATTCTGCTCATGAGTAGCCGGCCAGATTGTCTGGGATGCCAGAATGGAAAAAGATACGGGATCGTCTTCACTGATTCGCGTCACATTTTTCGTATTTTCCACCATCAATCCCTCTTCAGCGTTTTCGTTCATGGAATCAGGTTCCTGTGATGCTTCAGATTCCACATCTTCTCTTGAGCCGCCGCCATGTCCGGCGTGGTCATCGTCATGATCCATGTCCTCCTCATCCATATCTTCTTCATGATCATTATCTTCCATGTCGTCATGCTCTTCTCCATGATCCATGTCTTCATTGTTCATCGACTCGTCGTGTCCGTCATGGTCGTCGGAACATGCCGCCACCACGACACTTAAGCTGAGTAATGCGGAAATAAATGCTGTTTTCTTTCTCATTATGTGTGCCTCCTTAAATGCCAACATCTTTTTTAATCTGATCCAACCCGTACCTGCTTACAAATTTAGCCATTCTTTCTCGCTTACGACCGTGATGCCGGTAAACATTCAGAACTTTATCAACCAGATCATACAAATCATCAGGCTCGAGACAGTCTTTTAGAAGTATACCTGCCTGTGCATCCTCCCCTACGGCTTTACCCCCGATATAGAGTTCATAACGTTCATCCCGTTTAATCACGCCAATATCGTTGATCAGAGGTTCCCCGCATGCATTCGGGCACCCTGTATAGGCCGGTCGGAGCGTAAAGGGAACTTTCTTCCCTGCAATCCGTCTGTTCAGCTCAACTGCTACAGGCATTCCCTCTTCTTCTGCCCCCTTGCAGAAGTTGCACGTCCGTAAGCTTTTTACATAAGGCCCGACCGGGTAAACAGAAAAACCGGCGTCATTCAGCCTTGCCGTCGCTTCCTCAGCTTTCCCTTCATCAACCTTGATGATCAGCTGCTGGAATGTTGTGAGTTCAATTTCCTGATCCTCGTCTAAATACTGTCCAAGTGCGATCAATTGCTTCGGCTTAAGCTTTGCACCAAAACCGATACCGCCATTAACGGCTAACGAAACCTGTTTTGTTTTCCCCATTCTAACCCTCCTGATTACAAACCCTACCTTCATAGTACCATACCCCTGTATGGTATATATGTGTTAAAAGTATGAATATTGCCGTATCGTTTGAAGTACTTTTCCATACTGCTTTTTTTAGAAAATAAAATGAATATACCCTTACATCAGTTTATCTGTGATAAAGCTCCGCTGACCGCCATCCGCTCACTTTCCGCGACGGTACCGGTGAGCCTCCGCGGGCTTTGCCCTGCGCGGTCTCGCCTGGCCCCCACTGTCGCTGGAGTCTCACTACTGGCGGCCAGCTGCGCATGATACAAAAACGAATGAATTACACATCAGATTTAGTAAAAGAATTTTACTAAATCTGAGGGCTACTCATTAAAGGCTGTTTTCGTATAGATGGTTGCTATTTTGATTATTCTCTTCATTACAAGGAATATGGTTGAAGTCTACGTGCCCTTTGCTTTCCGTGGTGGTGCTCGCAAGCCTCCTCGGGCTTCCCCTGTGGGATCTTTCCTTGCCCCACTGCCACAGAAGTCTCAGGCACTACGGCTTCATCTTTTCTGTATAAAAACAACAATCTTTCCGAAAACAGTGAAATAAAAAGGATTTTCCGGCCTTTGCTCCGGTCATCCCCTTAAAAGATGTATGCACTTTTACACATGTGTTACAATATTCAGTCAAATGGTCGTGTCCCCTACTTATCAGGCCATGAAGCTGGTAAAATAGCATACATATCATTTTTCCCGAAAGAAGCAAGCCACCTTGTATTCTCATACTCTGTTTTTTGAAAACGGACATACTCATTCGACCATAGGGGTATACTGATAAAAACATAGGTAAAAGGAGCGGTTGGGCTATGGATATCACCCCGGTGAACGTAAGAAAAAAAAGAACAGCGGAACTGGAAACCGAAAATATCAAACAGGCTGCAGTGAAGATTAACACGAGTCTTCAAAGCGTTTTTTCAGACTTACAGAGCCTGAAAAAACATTTGGATCTGATAGAAAAAAAGTATACTAAATAACCAGGCTACCCTCTTTCGGAGCAAATGTTTTTTTCAATTTCCTTCTTCCAGCCAAGAAGCAGCCGGCTGTATTGTTTCTCCCTTTCTTCCTTCACTTTACTCAACAGGCATGTCCCACTTGATGGGGCACAGATACGTTTTATTCTTCCCTGCACACAAACGTCTTTCATATAGAGTCATCATTTCCCTTCTAATTTGCAGTCACATTTATTGCGTACAGCTTAAACCCGGTGGATACGAGATCAGCCATTTTTTCTATGCTGTGTTTTCCCGTTTCGGTTTCCGGGTTCAGGACGTTACGGTTACGGCTGTCAATCAGAACCGTGTACACATAAATCCCTTTTTTGATTTCCACGATAAATGAAATCGTACTCTTTCGGTCCGCCTCCCAGGAATAGCTTGACCGCAGTATTTTCACGTAAGACATGAATGAACAGTCATCTCTCGTTAAATCGACTTCCTGCGGGATGTTTACATTTGATCGTGATGAATGCTCCAGAATCAGCCTCTCCCCGTCCAGCCGGTAGATCGCATAGTGACCGAAGAAATCCATTGTTTCAAATGTTAAGCTTCCCCTCGCTTTGTATTCAATTTTGTTGATGAGATTAACATATATCGTGTTGACAAACGCCACTTCCTGCTTTGCTTTTTCCGGCAGGTTGACAGCATCGCTGGCCAGCTGCCGCAGGTCTTCCTCGAGCTTTAAAATCATCTCGTCTTTCTTACCCATGTCTTTCTCCCATTCCCTGATCAAATCCGTTGCCTGCTTGAATTTAAAGTCGTTCCCCTTTATCAGAAAGGGAGAAAAAAGATCATATTCTCTATGAAAATTCGTAAAGGCATAATAATGGAAGGTATCCTTCTTTTTCACATTAGTCATTTCCTGAATCGTTTTCTCACGCAGCACATAATTGGCAATAATCAGGATAATCAGAAGCAGTCCCGATGTCAGTACGCTGAATCCCCAGATCACATCCATCGTAAAAAACCAGGTGATCACCCCTGCAGGAAAACTCCAAAAGATACTCTTAAAACTCCAGAACGTTTTGAAAAGGTCCAGTGCTTTTTTCCATTTTAGACGCTTAAGATCCTGAAGATAATGACAGCCGTCGGGACTTGTTTTCGTTGCTGCTTCCCGAATGGCATTCATATAGGGGTCAATTCTCTCTGCAGCCAGCTCCAGGTTACGAAGTGCAGATTGCTTTTTATTTTTTATCTTTCTCACAACCTAACCCCCTTAACATAAATTTAAAGAATTTTCAATTAATTTTATTATATCAGTTTGTCCACTGGGGCTACTGTTGACAAAGGTGTCTGGAAAGTAATGTATTTGGCCTAAAAAACGCCTCAAAATCCTGTCGAATTTTTGACATCCATCATATAATCGACAGTACCAGATGCACTCATCTGACCATTTGTAGGTATATCACCTTATTTCTCGAATCTGTTCCTATGTTAAGGAATGGCGTTGATTCTTAATGACATCTGCCAGAACACACTCCTTTCCTTATAGAAATGACCATAAATAAAGGCCTGCTCATCATAAATGAGCAGACCTCTAAAAAAATTCTATGCCCCTGTCTTTTTCACCCGGGCTTGCAGATCCGGGTTTTCTTCCCGGTTCACAGGTTTCTTTGACCAGATCGTGGCGAGTATCGGGCCGGAGATGTTATGCCAGACAGCTGCAATCACGTTTGGCAGCGCTGCTAAAGGACCGAAATGGGCCGTGGCAAGGGCTACACCCAGACCGGAGTTTTGCATCCCCACTTCAATGGAAATTGCCCGACGTTTACTTTCATCAAGACGCATAAGAAATGCAGCCAAATAACCAAGGAACAGTCCTGCCAGGTTATGGAGCATAACCGCTGTGAAAATCAGAAGTCCGGATGTAGCGATGCTTTCCACGTTGCCGCTCACGACGGCAGAAACAATGATAATGATGGCTAATACAGAAATGAGCGGAATGACCGACACACTTTTATTTACCGCAACAGGAAAGAGTCTGCGGATAAAAATACCGAGTGCAATAGGTATTATAATCACCTGAACGATGGAAACAAACATGGCCATCGGGTCTACAGGCATCCACTGACCTGCCAGCGCCAGCAGAATGAGCGGGGTCAACACCGGGGCAAGCATAGTGGAAAAGGACGTCATGGCTACAGACAAAGCAAGGTTTCCTTTTGCCAGATACACCATCACATTGGAAGCCGTTCCACCAGGGACGGACCCCAGAAGGACAAGCCCCGCAGCCAGCTCAGGCGGCAGGTTCAGGATAAAGGCAAGAGCCAGCGCCACAAGGGGCATCAGAACGTATTGGGCTGCCACCCCGAAGATGACGGGTACCGGTTTTTTGATAACCAATTTAAAGTCAACCGGCTTAAGGGTAAGCCCCATCCCGAACATTACAACACCGAGCAATATCGTAATATAGGCTCCCAGACCTAAAAACGGCTCGGGAATAAAATACGCAATAACGGCGACGGCAATGACCCAGACGGCAAAGTATTTTCCTGCTACTGTACTGATGGATTCAAGTGTTTTCATATGCTGCCTCTTTTCCCGGAAACGAGTTTATTCGGGTTCATGATTCCTTTTGGATCCAGTGCTGCCTTGAGCGTCTCCATCACGTCCAGTGCTTTGCCGTGTTCCTTCTGGAGGTATTTCATTTTTCCGATGCCTACGCCGTGCTCCCCGGTACACGTGCCTCCGCATTTCAGGGCATACTCTACGATCGCCTCGTTGAACAGATTGGCTTTTTTCACTTCTTCTATGTTTTTTGTGTCAATCATGAGTAACGCGTGGTAGTTTCCATCACCAACGTGACCGACAATGCCTGCTTCCACACCCAGTTCATCGATGGTCTCTCTCCCGTGACGGATGGCCCCCGCCAGCTCTGAGATGGGCACACATACATCCGTAACCATGATTTTTTTACCGGGATTGCCGTGGACGTAGGCGTAAGCTAAGTTATGCCGTGCCTCCCAAAGCTTGTTTCTGGCGGCGTTATCTTTTTCAAAAAATACCTCTTCACAATGATGGTCCGCCACGATTTCTTCTGTGAATGCCACATCGTGATTGAGCCCCGGTTCATTTCCATGAAACTCCAGGAACAGCGTCGCTTTTTCCTTATATTCCGTATCGCTGAACAGGTTGGCCTGCCTGATCGAAGGTTCATCCACAAGCTCCACTCTGGCGATGGATATGCCTGCCTGTAATATGGAGACCACGGCCTCCACAGCATCATTAACGGTTGGAAACGAAGCCCGTGCTGCTACGATGTTTTCAGGGATTCCATACACTTTCAACGTGAGCTCGGTTATACAGCCGAGTGTGCCCTCAGACCCTGTATAAAGACTGTTCAGGTTGTAGCCGGAGGACGATTTTTGAGCCAGATTTCCGGTGTGGATTGTCTCTCCATTTGGCAGCACCACTTCCAGGTCGCGGATCTGGTCCTCCATTACACCGTACTTTACAGACGTTGTTCCGCTCGCATTTGTAGCGGCCATACCTCCAAGAGTGGCATCGGCTCCCGGGTCTACCGAAAAAAACAGGCCGTATTTTTTCAGTTCTTTATTCAGTTGCGACCGGGTCACACCGGGCTGCACTTTAACCAGAAAGTCCTTCTCTCTGATTTCAACAACTTTATTCATCTGGGAAAAATCAATCGTGATCCCCTTGTTATAAGGAATCACGTGCCCCTCGAGGCTGGTCCCGAGACCAAATGGGATCACAGGTGTGTGTGTGCGGTCCGCGATTTTGATAATCGTACTCACTTCCTCCGTATTTTCCGGAAATACGACAATGTCGGGTAAACTCTCCGGATGATAGGATTCATCCTTGCTATGATGTTCCAGCACTGTTTCATTTACTGAAACCTGATCTTCTCTTAACAACCCTTTCAGCTCATGGAGGAGCGGGTTTTCACTTGTCTTCATAAGGACACCACCTCGTCTATGTATTTGCAAACCTAATATTTCGAATTATACATAAGAATCTGATAATTTCAACAGCAACTAATCTTGCGCATTAACAAGAGGCCGGCCCTGCAAAATGAAATCCATCTTGTAGGCCGGCCTCTCCTCCGCATTATGAAATATGTTGATTTTCGCCTTCTGCGTGATCTCGGTACTTGTCTCTGATCATTTGGATAAAGAAATACAGACCGATAAGGAACCACCCGCAGAAAATGGCCCATTCAGGCCCTGTTAAAGCTGCTGGCATTCCCGGTGAATAGATTACGAGAAATCCAATACTTAACACAAGGGCGATCCAGCCGACGATGGTTGTTCTGCCAGCTTTGTAAGGTCTCTCCATCTGAGGTTCACGCTTTCTCAGAATGATAAAGGAAATGGCAACAAACAGATAAGCAATGACGATTGCCGGACCACCACTGTCAACGAACCATACTAGTGCAGGGCGGCCCAAAAGGGGACTTACAGCAGCCAGGGCACCAATAAAAATAATGGCATTGGACGGTGTCTTGTACTTCGGATGCAGATGACCGAACCATGCAGGAAGCATTCCGGAATTAGCCATGGCATACATCACACGGCTTCCCCCGATGATAAAGGCGTTCCAGCTTGTCATAATTCCTGCTACACCGGCAACAACGAGAAGGTTGCCGAAGAACGGGGATCCAAACAGAGCTGTCATCGCATCCGCCGTTGCCAGCTCTGTGTTTGCAAGTGCTGAATTATTTAACGCCAGAGCAACGCCTATAGCAATTAAAATATAAAACGCAATCGCACAGAGAACAGATATGATTAGAAGCTTACCTATATCTCTTCTTGGAACATTTGCTTCTTCCGCGGTTTGTGGAATGACGTCAAAACCGATAAACAAGAATGGGACCATGATAAGGACCGCCATGATCCCCGTAGCACCATTGACAAATAACGGCTGAAAGTTGGCACTGTCTCCTCCGACTGCCGAACCGAAGATTAACATCAGACCAACGAGAATAATACTGAATGTTAAAACGACTTGTACTTTTGCAGCAGGCTTCAGACCGAAGTAGTTGATGGCAATCACAAACAGCGTGCCACCCACCCCTACCAGAACCCAGGAAAGATAGACATCCCAGCCGGCAATTGTCCACAGATACCCTACTTGATAGTTTGGAAAAATGTATTCGATAACAGTTGGAAGGGCAACCGCTTCGAAAGCAACAACAGAAACATACCCAAGCGTAATGGCCCAGGATGCTACAAATGCAGCTTTATCCCCCATCGCCCGGTGGACATAGGCATGTTCCCCGCCGACTTTCGGCATGGCAGAGGCGAGCTCTGCATAAGTGAGTCCCACAAAGGTCACTAGCAGACCACCGATGATAAACGCAATCAGCGTTCCCATAGAACCTGCTGAAGTGAGCCAGCTTTCAGACAGAACAACCCATCCCCAGCCAAGCATGGCACCTATCGAAAGAACAAAGACATCTAATTTTGAGAGTACTTTTGATAATTGTTGCTGTGGTTTCGGCATTTCCATCACTCCTGTTTTAACTGCCTTGGTCCGTAATCGTTACATATGGTTACCAATAGACAGATATTTTGTTTCCAGGTACGGTTCGATTCCTTCTGCTCCACCCTCGCGTCCGAGGCCACTTTCTTTCATTCCTCCAAACGGTACATGAGCGCCAGAAGGGGCTCCATCATTCCAGCCGATAATGCCAAAATCAAGATGGTCGTGTAAGTATGTTCCCACTCTGTAATCGTTCGTAAAGAAATACGCCGCCAGGCCATATGGGGTGTCATTAGCCAGAGCAACTGCTTCATCAAGTTCTTTAAAGCTGATGATCGGAAGAACGGGACCGAATGTCTCTTCCTGCATAATGGTCATATCCCGTTCCGTGTTTTTCAGAACGGTCGGGTAAACGAAATAGGTACCTTTTTCTTCGTTGGCAGAATACGCATTACCAGTTAAAACTTCGGCTCCTTTTTCTACAGCATCATTTATCTGTGATTTGATTTTCTCAAAACCTTTCTTATTTATGATTGGCCCCACATCTGTATCCTCATCTAAACCATTACCCACCTGTAAGCCCGCTGCTGCTTCTGTTATTTTTTCGGAAAAGGCATCGAGTATGTCTTCGTGCACGATCACACGATTTGCACAGATGCACGTCTGCCCTGCATTTCTGAACTTAGAAAGAACCGTTTGTTTAACTGCAAAGTCTATATCTGCGTCTTTGGCTACAATAAGAGGAGCATGTCCGCCTAGCTCCATCGTCACATTTTTTACCGTTTGTGCGCTGTTCTTGATTAACAGCTTTCCAACTGGCGTTGATCCTGTAAACGTGAGTTTACGAACGCTCCTGCTTTCGGTAAAGAGGGAGCCAATTTTTGCCCCGTCCCCGTTCACATACTGAATCACTTCTTCAGGAATACCAGCCTCATGAGCAAGCTCAATTAATTTCATCGTCGTTAACGGCGTTTCTTCGGCAGGCTTAATAATGAATGTGCACCCTGCAGCAAGGGCAGGAGCTGCTTTTCGCGTCATCATTGCAGCCGGAAAATTCCAAGGGGTAATGGCTGCAACCAGCCCAACCGGATTGCGGCTTATAATAACCCGTTTGGATTCAGCAGATGCAGGTACGGTTCTTCCATAAATCCGGATTGCTTCTTCTGAGTACCAGTCAATATAACTTACTGCATAATCCACTTCCCCTAGTGATTCTTTCAGGGGCTTTCCGTTCTCAAGAGTCATTACTTCCGCAATTTCCTGTTTCTTTTCCAGGATTATCGCAGACCAGTTTTTTAACAGCCTTGAACGGGCATGGGCATTGATTGAAGACCAGGTTTCAAAGGCTTTCTCACCGTTTTCGAGCTTCGCTTTTATCTCGTCTTCTGTATGTTCCAAAACCTGACGGATCAGTGCTCCTGTCGCAGGGTTCGTTACGTTAATCATGGTAGACCCCTCCTATTATCCTTCGAATGCCTGTTCCAGAATGGTCAGACCTTTTTCCAGCTCCTCGTCCGTCGTGACAAGTGGCGGTAAAAAGCGGATGACATTTCCTTTTAAGCCTGCCGATAAAAGCAAAAGGCCTGCCTCATTCGCTTTTTTGGTGATCTGGTTTGTTCTCACTTTATCAGGCGCCTTTGATTCACGGTCTTTTACAATCTCAACTGCAACCATGGATCCAAGACGGCGCGTTTCACCCATGAATGAATGCTGCTTTGAAAGTGCATGTAATTTTTCTTCAATTTTCCGGCCAAGGTATTCGGATCTTCCAAGGAGCTGTTCTTCTTCAATCACATCCAGCACAGCCAATGCGGCTGCACACGCCACGGGGTTTCCGGAAAACGTTCCCCCAAGTTCACCTGGATCTGCCGCATCTAAAATTTCACTTTTTCCTACTACACCACTTAGAGGAAGCCCTGCTGCCAGAGACTTGGACACCGTAATGAGGTCAGGTTCAATACCGAAACGCTCGGAAGCAAATAACGTGCCTGTACGGCCAAATCCGGTTTGGATTTCGTCAGCAACAAAAATAATCCCATTCTCTTTACAGAATTGTTCTACAAATTGGACAAACTTCTCGGGTGCTACCACAAATCCTCCTTCACCTTGAACAAGCTCCATCACAACACAGGAAACCGTTTCCGGAGCAACAGTGGCTATAAAGAAATCCTTGAATTCCTCGATAGCTGCTTCCACATATTCGTCATCAGAAAGGCGCTCAGGTTTATGGTACATATAAGGGAAAGGCGCCTGGTAAATTTCAGGTGCGAACGGACCAAAGCCAAACTTATACGGTTTTACCTTGCTTGTCATTCCCATCGTCAAATTGGTTCTGCCATGAAATCCTCGTGTAAAGGTAACAACAGCCTGTCTTCTTGTATATTTTCGTGCCATTTTAACCGCATTTTCCACTGCTTCAGCCCCGGAGTTCAACAGGATCGTTTTCTTATGGAAATCTCCTGGCGTAATTTTACTCAGCTTTTCAGCCAATTGTATATATCCTTCATACATCATTACATTAAAGCCTGGGTGAAGGAATTTTTTCACCTGAGCGTTCACAGCTTCTGTTACTTTCGGGTGACTGTGTCCTACATTCAGCGTGCCGATTGCACCGGCAAAGTCGATCCATTCGTTTTGGTCCAAGTCTGTAACAGTTGCTCCGGAAGCGTGATTGGCAATATTCAAATTACCATTGCTGACACCTCTTGCAACATATTGATCTCTTTTTCGTTGTAAATCTGCTGTATTCACCATGAAAAGACCTCCTCTTTCGCAATATGTAGACTATTATGACAATTTATTGGTATAATAAAAAGAACCAGATTTATATTTTGAATGGTACCAGTTGGAGGGCAACATTATGATTTTTCTTAATGTCAATAAAAGAAAGAATACCAAATATATTTATCAACAGATCTATCAAGCATTAAAAAAGGCGATAACGGCAAATGAGCTGGCAGAAAATCATAAGCTTCCTTCAAAAAGAACGTTAGCCGTTCAGTTACAAGTGAGTGTTAACTCCGTATCCACGGCCTATGAGCAGCTCCTTGCCGAAGGTTACATCTACACAATTGAAAGAAAAGGCTACTATGTAGAAAAATTGAATACCTTCATACACACTCAAAGACCGGAAGAATTTCCTGATAATCTTAGAGAGACCCCCGTGCATAAAGACGGCTGGCTTTCCTTTTCTCACATGACATCAGACGTTTCCATGTTTCCTTTTAAAGAATGGGTCAAGTGCCAGAATAAAGCCATCCGGGAACACAAGCATGAGTTCTCTGAAATTATGAACCTTCAGGGACCCTATCTTGTAAGAGAAACCATTGCAAGGATGATCGCATTAACGCGCGGTGTGGTCTGTGAACCGGAACAAATTGTGATCGGGGGAGGAACACAAGCATTAATACGTCATTTCATGACCCTGCAGGATAAAAATACAAAGGTAGCCATTGAGAATCCCGGCTATTCCAGGATTCATGAATTACTGACAAGCATGAAATTTGATGTAGCTTCGATCTCATTAGACAAAAAAGGTATTGACATAAATGAAATCCATGATGCGAATCCGAATATCCTTTTCATTACCCCATCCCATCAGTTTCCCACTGGTAAAATCATGCCGATTTCAAGGCGGATTGAACTGTTAAACTGGGCTGCCTCAGCCAATGACCGTTATATAGTAGAGGACGATTATGACAGTGAATTTAAATATGGGACAGACAATATCCCTTCCTTACAAAGTCTTGACCGCAACCAGCGGGTGATATATGCCGGAACATTCTCGAAGACGCTTTTACCCAGTCTGAGAATCAGTTATATCGTCCTCCCCCCAAAACTGTTGAAAGCTTACCGGAAGTACTTTGCAAACTGGATTCAGGAGAGTAATACCTTCAGTCTTTATACCCTCCACTACTTTATTAAGGACGGCAATTATGACAGACATATTAAACGCATGACTCATCACTACGAGTTAAAAAGAAAAGACCTGATTAAAAAGCTTAAAGACATTTTCGGCAAAGAGGTTGTCATTGAAGACATACCTGCAGGGCTGCATTTTCTTGCGCACTTTAGAACACATCGGAAGTATGAGGAAATTCACGCAAGGGCAAAAAAGGAAAAACTTGAAGTTTACTCTATTAAGAGATTCACATTAAAACAACTGGAAAATCACAACCATAACAACACCATCAGCCTCGTATTAGGTTTTGCTACAATACCCCCCCAAGACATCCCCGAAGCTGTGGCAAGATTGTCCAGGGTAATCAATTGAATCGCCTCCAAAACAAACAAACTGTCCCGATAAAGTATCCGGAACAGTTTGTTTGATATTATTCCTTTTTCACACGGTAATGCAGCTCCACAAAATCATCAAACCGCCTCGTACCCATAAGCTCCAGGTCCAGCTCGTACTCCCCTTCTTTAAACAACGGAATGCCATTCCCAATGAGCGTCGGTGCCACTGCAATGATCATCTCATCGACCACCTTTTCTTTTATAAGAGGCAAAAGCAGCTCTCCCCCACCGACAATCCAGATGTCCTTTCCCTCCTGCTTTTTAAGCTGTTCTGTAAAAGAAACCGGATCTTCGTTTACAAAGATTACATCGCCTTTTTCCCCGGTGAGGCCGGCCGAGAAAATATAGTTTTCTTTCCCTTTGTAAGGATATCCCCCGCTCATTTCAGTCTTGATCCACTCGTACGTTTTCCGGCCCATGATGACCGTATCAATCGTGTCATAAAACGCTTCATAGCCGTTGTCCCCATCTCCTTCATGCTTAAACAGCCACTCCAGGGATTCGTCTTTTGTTGCAATATATCCATCCAAGCTCATGGCAATAAACATCATGACTTTTCTTTTCGGTGTCATTATCATTCCTCCTAAATCGTGACTCCCTCATCATACAAGCGTATTCCTGACGCCTTTTGCCCCCACCTTAATCACTCATCAAGATTGATCACACGCCAGTCATTTTCATCAAGCATTCTCGCAATACCGGTCCGGAGCCTGAAGTCACGGACATCATTAAGGATGGAGATTTCCTCTCCTCCACTTTTAAACGTATAAAGGGAGCGCTGATGCTGATTGCCTACTGTCTCTCTTGTCACTTCTTCAATGTCTTCAAATGCAAAACTTGTTACAGAAAGTGAGAATGGCTTACTTTCATGAATGCCAAAATCATCGATATATGCATAGTGGGAAATACCGAATACAAAAAGGGGAAACGTGGAGACTGCCGCCAGGATGTGGGGAATAATCAATTTGTTTCTTTTACCCCTACGGTCAGCAACAGACATAGATATAGCAAGAGTAAAGCACAGTACAGCAGAAATCAGCATCCCTCCGCCAAACAACAGATAGGCTTCCCGCGGACGAACCAGAACCCAATAGGTCTGCTCATAAAAAAACAGGTCCTGTAAATACATTACTGCTACCACAGGGATAAACAACACTCCAATTAAAAGTAAAATACCCTTTGTAATTAATACTGGCATTATGTGATCCGTATCCATCCAACGATTTATCATGTAAAAGCCCCCTCGAACAACTATTACTAAGGTATACGAGGGTAGAAACCAAAAAGTTCCATTCGGTTTTGGCAATTGGAGATTTCATGAATTTTTACGTTGAAAAGCCGTTTCATCGGCATCGTTTTTTCTAAGTTTGTTACTCCCCCTCTTTCCTTTCCATATATTCCTCTCTTATTTTGCTCAATGATTTTTCCGTTTCTTTATGAATAGCGAACACGTATGTTTGTATGCTGGACCAGCCGAATAATCCTTTTAACCACTTTTGCATCGATATTGTTTTGCCATCCACTTCCACATTTCCGTCACTTAGCAGTGTTGCTTCGTCTATCCTCCCTTTTGCTACGATAGTATCTCCAGCCTTAACCACTCCCCATTCCAACATGTCATCAATTTTAGGTAAGCTTCTTCTCGTAATATGGCTTTTACTTTTCTTCATTGGTGCGAGACTTCTTTTAGACATCAGATTCACATAGTAATCTGTACTCACGTTTAAGGGCAATACTTTTTCAACATGAAGAAAAACATCATCTTCAAGCAGAAAAGGGATGAGTTTATAACAGCTGATATCTACATTATTACTGTTTAACCAGGCAACGGCAGACAACGTTTGTTCGTCGAAGTCTGAAGCAACAAGGATAATTCTCTGCTTCTCGTTAAACTGATTAACGACATTGTTATTGGCCAAGAATTCGTTAATCTTACGTAAACCTAATTCAGAAGCTGTTAGATCATTATCTGTAAATTCATGACGGTATCTTTCAATATACGGCCCATAAATTGTTGTAACAAGATCTTCAACGGTTTCCACAGTAGCATAGCTTGCTGCGTACCTGATTGCCTGAAATTCAAAAGCCTCTCTTCTGCGAACCATGTCCATACGATCTCTCTTAATCTCAATCAGCACAATATTTCCTTCACTATCGATTGCTGTCAGATCACTGATGCCGTTCTTTTCATTTCTGATCTGCTTGCCAACGATCAACATTGATTCTTCATCATCACAGATCATATCTATATTATTCCGAAGAATTTCTTCAACATCTCTCTCTTTCAAATCGATCTCCTGGAACGTACTTTCATCAACTTTATCCACCTGTGTTCCCTTTAATTTATACATCTCTTTCCCTCCTGACTCCCTTACAAGAACTATTCGTTTAAAAATAGATATATCCTTTTTAAAGACAAAACCCCGCCAAAAATGACGAGGTCTCTACTTAGATTTTTCAGTCACAGCAAAAACGGTACTACCGTATACAAAACCGCTGTAATCGCCGCGGCGATGAGAGCCGGCTTCAATTTAAATTTGGCATAATCAATGACGGTGAGACCGAGAATTTTTGCAATCGTATTCGTGTCATCACTGAGCGGTGAGGCAAATGCACCGAATGATCCGCTTGCAAACACGGCACCGATCACTAACGGGAGGTTCACGTCTGCTGCGAAGGACATGGATACGCCCAGAGGCATTAAAATCCCCCATGCTCCCCAGGCAGACCCGATAAAGTATGAGATTGCTGCCCCGAACAAAAACATAAGCGGCGTCAAAAACATGTGAGGAATCCAGCCGATGTTTGCCGTCACAAACCCTGAAAAACCAAGGTCATCTGTTACAGAAGATAACCCCCACACGACGGACAAAAGCACGATGACCGCCATTAACTCGTTCCCGCCCAATATGAAACTGTCGATCAGATCGGACAGCTTAAACCGCTGAAACAAAAAGAAAGCCATGCTGATGAAAATCGTAATAAGAAGTGCTACGACCATGGCCTGCAGAACATCTGCCTCGATAAATGCCTGAAAGAAGTTCACTCCTTCTCCCCTGCCGTCCCACCACGTTAAAAACAGCGTCAGGCCGATCACCAGAATGATCGGAATAATCAAGTTTAAAGGCTTGTTTGGCAGTTCCAGAGATACAGACGGGTGACAATTGTGCCAGTCCTCCTCCGGCTTCTCTTCCTCTTCAATCTGTGTCGGTCCTCCTGTTTTGGAGTGGTGAAAAAAGCTTAGATAAATCCCGAGCAGGATCATTACGATGGCAAAAAAGTTAAATGGAATGCTTCTGATAAACAAGTCGTACGGATCGAGAGCACTTCCTTCATTCTGCACAGAAATTTGTATCACCGACACCATGTAGCCGACAAAAGCTGTGGCCACCGGGATAAGGACAATCACGGGTGTTGCCGTGGTCTCGATCACAAAACCCAGTTCTTTCGTGGACATCTTCACCTTTTTCAACAGGGCCTTCATAATTGGCGCGATCGTGACAAACCGAAATGTAGGTGCGCTGAACGTTCCGATCGTAGATACATATGTCAAAATCAAAGCCTGTCTCTTATTCGTAATTTTCTCCGACGCCATTTCCACGAACCCTTTTATCCCGCCGCTCGTCTTAACCAGACCCACAAGTCCGGAAAAAGCATACAAAAAAACGATAATCTTAATGTTATTTTCATCAATCAGGGCCTCAACCACGTAGCTAAGCATCGCCTGCATGCCCCCAAGAATCGTCGGCTCCACCAGGTAAGAACCAACTAGAAGACCGACAATCAGTCCCGGCAGCACCTGCCTGGTGTAAATCGCTACAGGAATAACCAATAAGAACGGAACAATCGACAACCAGCCAGCCTCCACATTACACCCCACCCATCCGGAAAAGTCTTCCTTAGGGTGTGATGTTGGAGTGAAAATATGTAATGGAAGTTGAGAGGAGGTTTCTTATAAGAGCGGGAGAAGTTGTCGTAAATTGACTAATTCTCTTTAAATCATTCAAAGTTCTGCATAAATGCCTTCGAAGTCTTCATAAACGGACCGAAGTTCTCCATAAAAGACTCGAAAATCTGCATAAACACACCAAAGTTCTCCATAACAACCCTTCGGCGAGAACCAGAGCTTACTTTACCAGCTCATCCGTCACCCACCCAAAATAAAGATCAACCTCATCGATCGCTGCCGGCCCTGAGATAGAGTCCTTTTCGGATATGACGGGGAAAAGATCCAAAAAGGCTTCGTAATCCTTATACCCTTTGCCTGTCTCACTGAACGAGTGAACAAGCATAAGAGCATGCTTTGCCCCAATCCGCTTAGCTTCGATGACTGCAGAGGCTGTCCGGTTAAGAAGCTGATACCGTTTATCTGCTACATCCATCCCCTCCAGACCTAACGTTTCCAGCAAAAACTTCAGCCGCTCCTTTTTCCCGTCACCCGGATCAGCCCCGTACCACGAGCTGACCACCGGCCCAAAGGGTTCATCCACTTTCCCTTCTACCATGATTGTGATGAGCTCATCTTTTGCTTTAGCTAAAACATAAAGATCGTTTTGCGAACCGGTCGCTCCACCTCGAAGTGGCACTTTGTATTCTGGGAATCCATACAAAAACGTTACTTCTTTAAATAGCGGCTCACCACTTCTCTTAAATGCTTCCTCTATTCTCATTGGAAAGCCCCGAGCCGACTCCCAGCTCTCAGCCAGCTCCATGGCTGATCGTCCTTTTACCCATTGCTTCTTTTTATCTGCAAGGCGGCTGCTCCAGCTTTCCGTCTCCCCGGCAGGAATAAAAAATGTACTCATTATCTCAGCCCCTTTACTTTCTATAGATAAACTTCAACAAATACCTAAGAATCCCTTTTTGTTACAAGAAAAGACATTCAGCCGTTTTGACACTGGAAAATGGAGGTATTAAAAATGTAATTGTTTAAAAATTTGATCATTTTTCACATAAGCGCTTTCAAGATGTTTATCATTGAAAATGTTCAAACATTGTCGATTCATCTAGAAAGGAGAGCCTTAAAATGGGTAGAAGACAAATCATCGGTCTCATCCTTGGACCGCTTTTATTTACAATTCTATTTTTTATACCGGGTATTACAGGGCTTGAAGATGCCCCGAGGGCTGTACTCGCAGTCACAGCCTGGGTAGCAACGTGGTGGGTTACAGAAGCCATGCCGATTCCTGCTACGTCACTTTTGCCAATCTTTCTTCTGCCAATCACGGGCGGTGCGGAAGAAAGCACCGCAACGATGGCGTATGCCGACCCAATCGTGTTTATGTATTTTGGAGGATTCACAATCGCTCTTGCCATTGAAAAATGGAACCTTCATAAACGCATTGCCATGACAATCATCTCCATGGTCGGTACGAACAGCCGGAGGATTATTCTCGGGGTGGCGCTTGCAACGGCACTGCTGTCCATGTGGATTTCCAACGCTGCCACAGCCCTTATGATGCTTCCGATTGCCCTTGCATTAATAACGGATATAAAGGAAAAAGACTTCTTTGATGAAAAATCATTACATAAGTTTGCAAAAGGACTTTTGTTAACGGTTGCCTACGCGGCGTCCATTGGTGGGCTAGCCACGCTCATCGGCTCGGTTCCAAACGCCGTATTTGCCGGCGTGAGTTCACAAATCCTCGGGGAAACAATCACATTCACAGACTGGTTCCTGTTTGGTTTCCCGATTACCGTCATTTTACTGACCGTCCTGTTCTTTTACATCACCCGTGTTCAGTTTAAAGTGAAACAAAGCGGCAACATCTCAGATGACTTTGCAAAAAATCAGCTTAAAGAACTCGGTCCGATGAGTTTTGAGGAAAAAGCAGTTCTGACGATCTTTGTAATGACGGGTACACTCTGGATATCGAGTGGCTTTCTACCGGAGAACATCCGCCTCTCTGATACCACAATTTCCATGATCGGAGCAACTTCCATGTTCCTTCTTCCGAGTAAACAGGCTAAAGGCGGTTTAATGAAGTGGGACGATATGAAAAACCTGCCTTGGGGGCTTTTACTTCTCTTCGGTGGCGGACTCTCCCTCGCCGCGGCATTTGAAGAATCAAACCTAACTGAATGGTTTGGTGATTTACTCGAAGGGCTGCAGGTTCTGCCGTTTATTTTAATCCTGATCGTATTGGCTGCGGTCGTCCTGTTTATGACTGAAATCATGTCCAACACAGCTGTATCAAACATGTTGATTCCAATCAGTATCGGCCTTGCCCTTGGTATCGGTGTTGAACCATATGGAATAATGGCTATTGTGGCACTGTCTTCGTCCTGTGCCTTCATGCTGCCAATTTCCACACCGCCAAACGCCGCAGTCTTCAGCTCCGACTACATCACCATCGACGACATGGTTAAGGTCGGCTTCTGGATGAACATTATCTCCATCATCGTTATCGTAACGTTTGTGTACTTCTGGCAGCCAGTAGTGCTGAGTCCTTAATGGTGCCTGTCACCACCCGGATTTTGTCGAATCCATAGGACTTTTTAATAAAAGAGGATGTCCCAAAAGCTGGTTTTGGTGGCAGCCTCTTTTATTGTATTTCTCTTTATCAAGGAAGTTCATTTTCAGGTCTTTAACTATCAACCTGCTTACAAATCGGACAGTCATTGGAATATTGTGGTTTCCTATTTTCATATCAGGGAAAACCGCTAATAGTGCAGCCAGGTAAAGCAAGATAGGAAAATACTAAAATACTTAAATTCTATCAGATTTCAGACCGAATAAGCATTCGTGACAGCGGAATAACACCTTATGGAGCGCTGGTTACTCCAGGGCAAGCTCCCCACTCACATACTACCAATACTTTCGACTCTATTTTAATGTGACAGGCAGGATTATTGAATTCCCCTTTGACATCGCTTTCATTGCGTGCTTAAATGATAACCACAAGTTAACGACTGCTGAGACACGGAGACCAGTGAATGCAATTTTTATTAAAGGGGGCAATCCTTTAGTAGATTGTTTTTTGCTGGTCTTTTTTGCGTTTTTTGTTTTTCACTTTCTCAGGAGTTCTAATTACTTAAAAGGAGCGGTGTTTGCCATGAGTCCATTTTTAGGTGAAGTGCTGGGAACGATGATTTTAATCATCCTGGGGAGCGGGGTTGTGGCAGGTGTAGTTTTAAAAGGAACGAAAGCAGAAGGTTCAGGCTGGATTGTCATTACTGTGGCATGGGGTCTCGCTGTAGCAGTTGCTATTTATGCTGTAGGAAACATCAGTGATGCCCATATTAACCCGGCCGTCACCATCGGGTTTGCCTTGGTCGGTGACTTCCCTTGGAGCAGTGTACCAGCCTATATAGCCGCTCAAATGATAGGGGCTTTTATCGGAGCTGCTCTCGTTTTCTTTCAGTATTTTCCCCATTTCAAAAAAACAAAGGATCAAGGAGCCAAACTCGGGGTTTTTGCCACAGGACCCGCCATCCCGCACACACCGTCTAATTTCTTCAGTGAAGTGCTGGGAACATTTATGCTGGTGTTTGGATTACTGGCCATTGGAGCAAACGAGTTTACCGAAGGGTTAAATCCGATTATCGTCGGTACGCTCATCATGGTTATCGGTCTGTCCCTGGGGGGAACAACCGGCTATGCAATTAACCCGGCCAGAGATCTGGGCCCGCGTCTTGCCCACTTCTTCCTGCCAATTCCCAATAAGGGACCTTCAGACTGGGCGTATTCCTGGATTCCAATAGCGGGTCCCATTATTGGAGGTGGTTTAGGAGCACTTATTTACAGCGCCCTGTTTAGCGGTCTTGTCTATCCGGCATTATGGATCTTTATCGGACTGTTTATTGCCGTACAAGCATTAACCATCGTCTTGGAAAAACGTAAAAACATCAGCGGCAAATACGAAGAAGAAGTTGTTCACAGAAAAAATACGCAATTAAAAAGAGGAGGATAAAATCATGGAGAAAAAATACATTCTATCACTGGATCAGGGAACGACGAGTTCAAGGGCTGTTTTGTTTAACAAAGAAGGTGAAGTCGTTGCCATCGATCAGCAGGAGTTCAAGCAATATTTCCCCAAGCCGGGCTGGGTTGAACATAACGCAAATGAAATCTGGAGTTCAATCCTTGCCGTTATCGCCGGAGTACTTACGAAAACGGACGTTTCCCCAAAAGAAATCGCAGGAATCGGAATTACCAACCAGCGGGAAACCACCGTCGTCTGGGAAAAAGAAACAGGAAGACCGGTTTACAATGCCCTCGTCTGGCAGTCCAGACAGACAGACGATATTTGCAAAACCCTTAAAGAACAAGGACTAAATGATACGTTCAGAGAGAAAACCGGTCTGTTAATTGATGCTTACTTCTCAGGAACGAAAGTGAAATGGATCCTCGATAACGTAGAGGGCGCAAGAGAAAAAGCAAACAACGGAGAGCTTTTATTTGGAACAATTGATACATGGCTGATATGGAAGCTCTCAGGCGGTAAAGCCCACGTCACGGATTATTCCAATGCTTCCCGTACACTCATGTACAATATCTACGACCTTTCCTGGGATGACGAACTGCTTGAGATTCTTGATGTTCCGAAGTCAATGCTGCCTGAAGTAAGACCTTCCTCAGAAGTGTATGCTCATACGGTGGACTATCATTTCTTCGGAGAATCCGTTCCGATTGCCGGAGCTGCGGGAGATCAGCAGTCAGCGTTGTTCGGACAAGCGTGCTATGAAAAAGGAATGGCCAAAAACACCTACGGTACAGGTTGTTTCATGTTAATGAACACAGGAGAAAAAGCAGTAAAATCCGAGCACGGTCTTTTAACCACATTAGCATGGGGAATCGACGGAAAAGTGGAATATGCTCTTGAAGGAAGCATTTTTGTAGCAGGGTCAGCGATCCAGTGGTTACGCGATGGTCTGAGAATGCTGAAGAAAGCATCAGACAGTGAAGAATACGCGAAAAGGGTTTCCTCAACTGACGGGGTTTACGTGGTTCCTGCCTTTGTCGGACTTGGAACACCATACTGGGATTCAGACGTACGGGGAGCCATCTTCGGCCTCACGAGGGGAACGGAGAAAGAGCACCTCGTCCGCGCAACTCTCGAATCTCTCGCATACCAGACAAAAGATGTTCTTCAAGCAATGGAAGCAGACTCCGGCATCGAGCTGAAATCTCTCCGTGTTGACGGTGGTGCCGTGGCAAACAATTTCCTCATGCAGTTCCAAAGCGATATCCTGGGGTCGGAAGTAGAAAGACCACTGATTCAGGAAACTACCGCTCTCGGATCTGCATACCTTGCAGGACTTGCAGTAGGATTCTGGGAAGATAAAGCCGAGATCGGAAAGCAGTGGAGTGTAGACAGAACGTTCGTCCACTCGATCTCTGAAGAAGAACGAACCAGGCTTTACGACGGATGGAAAAAAGCGGTGGAAGCGACGACGGTGTTCAAGCCCTAGCGGTGCCTGTCACCACTCGGATTTTGTCGAAACCGCAGGGCTTTTCTCCATTTCTTCCATACCTCAGACAAGGAAACAGAAGAAAGCAAGAAAAAAACGCGCATCGGTTTCGATGCGCGTTTCTCGGGTCAAAAAACAGCGTTCGTCTTAGGATAACGCTGCTCTGTTCAACTCTTCCGCCCACTTTTTCAGCCACCTCTGCTCCTCACCAGGAGTCATGGCGACGGCCCCTGTCTTGAATTGCCGGTGGTAGTCTTCTGTAAATAGTTTGGACTCCTCTTGTCCATTCTGCCACGGCGTCATGATATACACTTCCCTCACGGCGGGCTCCCCAGTTTTCTTTGACAAGATGCCATCCCGGTACTTGTGCATTTCACCTAAGGCATGGGTCAGGTTTGAAGGAACACGGTACTTCGGGTCAAAAACGATGAGCTCATCTTTCCCCTCTATTACAATGTCGGGAATCATTCTGTGGGTGTAGGTGAAAAAATCCGGTGAGTTGGCTTGGTAAACGCGCTGGAAGTACAGCTTCCGGTTGTTTTTTAACCATACCAGACTTTCCCTGTTTACGTATAAATTCAGAAAAATACCGTCACTCTTAAATGTAAATAAAGAGGACGTATTCTCCAAAAGTCCCTCCCGGCGCATCACCTTGATCACCTGGAAATAGCACCACATCTCGTATAAATCAAAGGTGTCTTTTAATGATACGGGGCTTTCTAAACCTATTTTGAAATTTCCATAACGGAAAAGCCGCTCAAACCATTGATGTGTCATCCGGTATACTGGGTTCTTTCTGATCACCTGGGTGATGACCCTGCTTCCTTTCAGCTCACTGACCTCTTTCAAAAATCGATGGTGAAGCCAGTAGCGAACCCTTCCAAGATAATACTCTGCTTTTTTAACCACATTTTCATACTTACATTCTGAATACCCTTTAAGAATTCTCTCAAAATCCATCAGAAGTGTTTTTAGGTATTGATTTTCATAAACCTCCGTCGTTTCCCTGCGTTTCAAAGTTCTCAACTGCTCAGGGACAGTGTCAGTCCCTTTTCCCAAGCGCTGCTCTATCCATCGTTCCGTACTTGGAGAAACCACTGTTACCTTTTCTTTTTTTACGAATTCCGTCCTGCTGTTTAAAATCCGGTACGGCCTCGACGTCACTTTTCCCATCAACTGCGTTAAGCTTTTAAAAGACGCCTGAATGTACTGCCACTGCGGCCATGAAAGCTCCCGGTTAAAGCCTGATGAATCAAGGCCCCGTGTTGATCCCGAGTATTGAAAGCAGACTGCCGCTTCTTCCAATACATCTGAGAGCATGTGATCATACTGGGTTTCCGTCATTTTCCGTGCATCGGGATAAAGATAAGTCTTAAACACTTCCCCGTCGATGAAAAGACCGATTTCACCACTTTGAAAAGGAGTGACGAAGCTCCCTTTAATACCTTGTTCTGTTCTCTGATAAGAAAGGGGAATCGATCCAAGTCTGATATCGACAGCTTCCTGTCTATCTAGGTACCACTCATAGGCTGTTGCTTCGGTCAGATAACACTCCTCAGCCGGCTGCCAGCTCTCCCCCGCCAACCGGATCATCACATCAGCGCCAATATTGAGTGGCGCCATAGCGGTCAAGCTCCTTTTGCATTCGGTTGAGCTCATTCAGTGATCGTGCTTCTGCTCCGATTTTTTCCCCGATCATCTGTTTCATTTCTTCAAATAACGGGGCTATTCTTTCATCACCGCGAATCTTAGGCAGCACCTTTTCCCTGATCACAACATCCAATGCTTCCTGGCGGCCCATCTGATACTCGCCTTCAAGTTCTAAATTTCGCATGAGCTTTCGGACCATTTCATTCATTGACCGGTAGCCAAAGTGAAGGTCATACGGTAAAAGAAGCTGATGGACTTCTTTAAGAACGCCAAACTCTTTGGAAAGCTTGTCCCGGGTCGAGCTCGTAACCGTCTCCCAGAACGGGTCAAAGTCCACATCAGATAATGTCATCACGTAAGCCCTGTCCAGCACTTTATCCGAAATTGAATGAGTCGTTTCATCCACATTCACCGTTCCTATTACATATACATTAGGCGGAATCGTAATCGTCTGAGGCACGCTTTCAATATCCTCCCGGTCATGGAGCGGTACTGCCTTTTGAGATTCCACCGCACTCAGGTAATCACTCAGGTAATACTCCACCCGGGCCAGGTTCATTTCATCCAGCAAAATAAAGTGCGGCTTGTCCCGCTCAGTTCTGGCCTTTAACACCATCCGCAAAAACTCCGGAACCACATACCGCTTGTCAAAAGAGCTGTAATACCCAAACAATGCCGTCGAATCCATCCAGTCCGGACGAACAGGAATCACCGACAAATAAGGGTTGTTTTCTTCAAAATCAAGCCCGTAGACCGCATTGGCATACAGCTTCGCCAGCTGGGTTTTCCCCGTACCTGATATCCCGCTCAGCAAAACAAAGTGCTTGTCATCAAGTGCCGTTAAATTCAGGTGGAAATCGCGAATGATCGGCATCTCAAACGTCAGCTTCGATGATTTCACAATCTCGTAGATGGATGTGAAGTCGAAGTTGCTTTCTAAGGTATCTTCTATTTCTTCTTCATCCTCTACCTCTTCATCAACTACTTTTACCTTTTGTGTTCCATCAGGAAGAACGAGCCTTTCACTAACATGGGCAAAGATTAATGCAGCTTTTATTAGTCTTGCTTTAACTTTATCAGTATCCTCTGCAAAATTCTCATGATCATTATCATATACTCCTGGGGAATATTTAGATTCTGAAATTTCAAACCCCATGCCTTTAAGATGATTTAACGAATCTTTCAAGAGTTGTTGATTATCGAGATTACGTTTAGCAAATACCTTTGAAATCCACCATCTGATTTTGCCTTCCCCTAACAACTCACGTACTTTAGCAAAAATATGAGTATGCCCATCAATATGAACGGCTAAACGATGTGTTGGAGCATCCTTTTCTGAAAAAGCCAGATATCTGATAACCCCTTTTACAACCAATTGGTCTTGGTCATAAAGATTAAAGGTCTGCTTTTCCCCCTCATTTTTATATTTTTCAACTTCCCCGTATTCAAGCCGATAAGGCAACCCCAGCAATGTTATTTCTTTTGGACTATTTTCATTCAAAAACAATTGATATATTTTATTTGCCAGATATGACTCTTCACAGTCTTCTGTTAAGTAAGAATAAAGAGGTGCCAGTTCATCTATAATCCTCTTAAGATCTATTAATAATTTACCTTCATCCAAATTCCCTTGAAGATCCCTAAAAATACCAAAGTAAATAAAAGGTTTCCTCAAAGTCTTTGTATAATTCCGTACATTTTCTGGTAGTTCTCTTACCTCTTTTATTCTTTTTTTGTTAGAAACTTCTTTGAAGTAAAGCGAAATTGTATCAGGCAGTTTAGATGTTAATTCTTCAATCTTTTTACTAGCAAGTGCGGCCCACATAGGATAAAACCGCGTTTCTGCATAAGCACTCCAAGTCTGGTCTGCTCCATTAAATTCTAAAGTTATCAAATTGATTTTATCATCGTGAACAACTTTGTTTAATTTTATATAATAACGCTTTCCAATCTCCGTATCTTTCTTTGATTCCGCATAGTCGGGATTTTTTGAATTGTGGTATGTAGTCCTCAGCGTAGCCCCATAGCTCTTAATTTCAAGAAATGCATCTTCTTCTATTTCTACTTTTTCCTTTAAGTTCTTAAACAGCTCTTGCATCTTTGGCTCTGCGTATTCTAATACCTCACGACATCGCTCCGTTGTATTTTCTATCTCAAACAATTGCTGAAATCGATCTAAATTCATCTTCATACCTACTTCCTGTTTTTCCTTATAAAACTACCTTTCGACAAAAAGGACCTTACTCCTTCCTTCTCCGGTTTATATACAGGGGAATAAATAAATCGACTTTAAATTTGATTAATTAGTAGTGTTTACTCGTTTTATTTACCTGGGAAAGCATGAAGTAGGAGGGGTGTGCATGACTGATACGTTGACCAAAGATCAAAGAAGAAAAAACATGAAAGCAATCAAATCCCCGTCCAAGCTTGAGAATGCCGTATCAAAGGAACTGTGGAATAAAGGGATAAGGTTCAGAAAAAACAGCAGAGGTTTATTTGGAAAACCTGATATTTCCATAAGGAAGTATAAGATTGTGATCTTTATTGATTCCTGCTTCTGGCACTGCTGCACTGAACACGGAAATATGCCGAAAACGAATAAAGATTTCTGGGAACAAAAACTAAAAAGAAATGTCGAGAGAGATAAAGAAGTCACTTCTTACTATAAAGCCCGGGGATGGAACATTATGCGTGTTTGGGAGCATGAAATTAAAAACGATTTTGACGATGCAATTAAGAGAATACATCAATTTATTTTAAGTTCTCAGGGTGCCGCTGGTTGATTATTACTACTACCTTTGCCATCCAAAAAAAAGAGACCACTCAGGCCTCTCTTTTTCTACTTTACAAATCGATGATTCCCAATATCAGTGACGACTTCCCGGCTTCTCATAAACTCACTGTTTGAAGTGGTCGGGTTAAAGAAAAACAACGCCTCCGGAACCCCGTTTTCTCCTCCTAGTGCACGTTTGGCTGCTTCAATCGGATTTTGATTCGGTATGGCTGTTGCGAAGCTCCCGTTCCGCACTGGTGTAAATTGATTATCCTGATGAAGCACACTGTGAATAGTATTCGGGAATTGGCTGTCAGCAACACGGTTTTGTACTACGTTCGCTACCGCTACCTGGCCGGCCATTGGCTCACCTCTTGCTTCCAAATGGATGATTTTAGAAAGATCGATAAGCTCTTGTGTAGGAATCTGAATGCTCTGCCCTGCACTCAAGTTATTTGGATTCGTAACAGACGGGTTAAACGCACGAAGCATATCCTGCGTCATCCCATTTTTGTATGCGATCCGATAAAATGTGTCCCCTGACTGAACGGTATACATGATAACCCCGTTTTCTGATGGCGCAGGAGAATCTCCCCCGTTGTCATTGCCACCGTTCCCTCCAGGCACGTTAAGCACCTGACCGACCTGCATGAGATTGGCATTGGTTATAGAAGGATTCAATTCAAGCAGGTGGCTCACCGTCGTGTCAAAAAGACTGGCAATTGCATACAAGGTGTCACCTGACTGAACAGTATATGTACCTGACGATGAAGGCGGTGCTTCACCTGCTTGACTAATGAGCAGCGTCTGCCCCGCATAGATGACAGTGCCATTTAGGTCATTTAGGGTTATCAGCTCGTCCACGCTGATATTATGGTTGGTGGCAATCTGCCATAATGTATCTCCTGATTCAACCGTATACGTACTCGAAGCCATTGCATTTCCCCCAAACAAAAGACTCCCCATGAGTGTTAAAGCCGTAATTCGTTTTTTCATCGTTTCCTCTCCCTTGTTTGTCAAAAAATCTGTTACGACAAACCTTTTGATGGAAACAGTGGTGAATCCTTCCGATTCCTGTCGTTTTAACACGCTCTTAATCTCTCTGTAACATTTGTTTTGATATTTTTATAAGTTTATAAAACTAGTTAACTATATAAGCTAAATACTTTTACGTCAAATACTTGAATATAAAAGTACAAACTCACTTAAATACGCCACCGGAGCTCTCTCCGGCAGCGCTTATCATCCATTAATCCTCGATCAGTCTCGCAACAGGCTTGCCGCAAGTCTTGCATTTCCCTTCAAGCAGAATGCCATATTGGTCATCTTTCATATCATAATCCACGATGGTGGTTTCGGAACATTTCGAACAAAAGACATTACTCAGAAGTTTTTTCCTAATGTCCTGGGGGATTTTCATCCACTTTTTTTGTGCATTCAGGTCTGTAACAGACATGTGATTTCCTCCTTATGACCGAGCAGGCTCCCTTGCGCCTTCCGGTTCCTCTTTTGGTAAGAGGCTTGTGGCAATTAATGTTGCCAGGGCTAAAACAAACAGGATGATAAAGACGGCATGGAGTCCTTCCGCAAGAATCGCCGGTGCAACACTCGTTCCATTATTCGTATGCCCACCGATGAACTGGTTTAAAACCGTTCCCAAGACAGTGATTCCCAATGTCTGTCCGAGTGTTCGTAGAAAGGCATTGGAAGAAGCCGCTGCTCCCCGATTATCCCAGGATACGGATGACTGGACGATAACTGAAAACATCGTCATGGACAAGCCGAATCCCGTTCCTACAAAGAACATGATCACAATTAGCGTCCAGTTTGGAGTGGCACTTGAAATGAACGTAAGCGCAAAGGTGCTAATCGTAATTATACTTACCCCTGATAACACAATCGGTTTCGCCCCCATACTTCCAAGCAATCGGCTGCTTACAAACGCGGCAAGAGGCCAGCCGAGACTCATGGGAATAAGCGTGAGGCCGGAATACGTCGCCGGCAGCTCCAGAACACCCTGTACCCAGAGAGGCAGATAGGCTGTGAGTCCGATCAGGATTGCCCCCATCAGAAGACCGCAAATGTTTGCCACTAGAAGGTGTCTTATTTTAAACAGCTTGAACGGCACCATGGGCTCTTTAACCTTTAACTGAATCACCATAAATACAGCCAGGAATGACATGGCTATAGCAATCAAAATAAACATGAGCGGTTCGTTCCAGGAAATTTCGTTTCCGCCTGACAAAAGGGCGTAAAGCAGGGCCCCCGCTCCGATTATGAACGTCATCGCTCCTCCGTAATCGATGGAACGCTTTCGCTTTTCAATTTTTTCATCAAGGTTTCGCCAGATCAGATACATACTCACAAGACCGAACGGGATGTTGATGTAAAAAATCCAGTGCCACGTGAGAAAGTCGACGAAAAATCCTCCCACAAGAGGGCCGAAAATCCCTGCAATTCCCCAAATCGATCCAATAATCGCCTGGGCTTTAGCACGCTGTTCATAGGAAAACACGTCCCCCACGATCGTAAAGGTCATCGGCATGAGAGCGCCGGCCCCGATTCCCTGAACCGCACGGAACAATATGAGCTGCTCCATCGTCTGGGAGAGTCCGCACAAAGCGGAACCGATCAGAAAGAGCGTCGCTCCTGTTATAAATATCTTCTTCCGGCCAAACAAATCGGCCAATTTCCCAAATATCGGCGTCATGACCGCATAGGTTAATAGATAAATGGCAAACACCCAGCTGATCAGATCGAGTCCCCCAAGGTCACTCGTGATGCTCGGCATCGCCGTACTGATCACCGTCACTTCAATCGCCGCTAGAAACGTGGCAATCAAAAGGGCAATCACGATTTTCTTCTGGTATGTATTCATAGCTGATGGATCCTTTCCACGAGACAATAATCTTAATTCAGTATAGCAGATGAACGAGTTGAAAGGTTTTGCTAATAAAAGTAACTTGGTAAAAAATTCATATTATATGTTAGAATATTCCTATATAAACCTCGGAGGTGATCTCGTGTCTATTATTGATTCTATGCTATACAGAGTAATGAACGGGAAACGAACAATAACGAAGCCCATTTTTATGAAAGAGTTCACTAAAGAGAACAATCAACTAACTACTCTTACCTCTTTAGCAAGTTCACCAGACCATCACTCTGAATGGCTAAATAGAGATATTGCCTTTCTTAAGCAAGGCATTGAAGGAGAAGCAAATGTCTATTATGAACTGAAAAATTCATTTTTGCCTATGGTCTGTCTTCACGACATTCGATTGGAACATGCAGATTACATAGCTCAATTTGATTTTATTGTAATCACACGAAAAGAGATTATCGTCTTAGAAACGAAAAAGCTGACAGGTGATATAACGATTACACCAGACGGTGATTTTATTCGTTTGTTTAAAAATAAGTACGGAAAAGTCTATAAAAAAGAAGGAATCTACAGCCCTGTTTCTCAAAATGAACGACATGTAGCTATTTTAAAAGAGGTTCTGATGAGTAAAAAATTAATAGGGAATATGCCTGTTAAATCAGCAGTTATCATGGCAAACGCAAAAACCATTTTGGATAAATCCAAAGCTCCTAAACATGTCAGCAACCAGATCTATAAGTATGATCAGGTAAAGAACCTTATTAAGAAAGAATTAGATAACCCAAGTAACAACCGTGACACCCTAGAGAAGTATTTGTATGAGATTGGTGAGTTTCTACTCGCACACAATAAACCACTTGAAATGAATGCAGCTTCTAAATATGCAATTCGGGAAGTAGCTGCAACTGAAACTCCAGTTGTAAAGACAAGCCACCTTTCACTTGAAGCAAATCTAAAAGAGTACCGGCTTAAAACCGCCCGTAAAGAAGGAATTAAAGCGTATATGGTGTTTAGCAATTCGGAAATGAAAGCGTTAATTGAGAAACCTCCTGCTACAAAAGATGAGTTACTAGAGGTAAAAGGGTTTGGTCAGAAGAAAGTTGAAAAATACGGCGAGGGTATTTTAGCAGTTATCAGCAATGATTTCATGTGAGATATCTACTTGAATAATTACTTCATTTTTATGGATAATTCTAGAGCAAATAACAACCTCGCATGTAAGAATGCGAGGTTGCTTTGTTCACCCATATACAAACCTACACCCGTCGCAGGCGGTGAAGATAAACACCAGAGACAATGCATAAGTAATGAATGTAGGACTATTGATTTAACTATGTAAATGTAAATAAATGAACATTTGAAAGGGGGGGAAGCCGCCCTTTCCCAGCAGCACCTCTTATTCTTGCTTATTGTAAAATGCCAACCTATTCAAATGAAGTTTCAATTCTTTTTGAGTCCCAAATGCAATCAAATCTTTTTGTTCAACAATGAGATATCCATTACAAATGGCTGAAAAAATTAAACAACCTGCTTCACTACGCGAGTGAAACAGGTTCGTCAGATTGGTGAAACAGCTTTTAAGGAATAAGGACAAGTTTGCCTTTTTTTCCTGCTTTCTTAAAATATTTCTGTGCTTCTTTCGCTTCCTCTAAAGGAAATGTCCTGTCGATGACCGGCTTGATTTTGTGCTCAGAGATCGCACGAAGCATCCGTTTGAATTCTTCACGTGTGCCTAAGACGGATCCGTACATAGTAATATGTTTCAAATAAAGGGTGCGGAAGTCAAGTTCCGTTTTTTGCCCTCCGGAAGAGCCGGACGTACAGAATTTACCGCCTTTTTTCAAAACGCTCAAAGACGTAGAGAACAGGGCATCACCAACGACATCAAGCACAATATCAACAGGACCACCGTTTGCTGATAGGATTTCTTCTTCCAAATTCTTGGATTTGTATGACAAGACGTGTTTAGCTCCGAGTTCCTTCATATGCTCTTCCAGATTCAAATTTCCGACAAGAGCGATGACATCCGCACCGAAGACTTTTGATGCGATCTGCACATTAAGCGACCCCACACCGCCGTTCGCTCCAGTAACAATCACTGTTTCGCCAGGCTTCGGCTGTACTTGTTCAACCATATGCCAGGCGGTTATACCACTGACCGAAAATACGCAGCTTTCTGTGTAGTCGTCAAGGGGCATATCGAAACAAAGCTCAGCCGGCCAAACGACGTATTCGGCATATCCACCATCATATTCAGAACCGATGAAAGACATATCTTCTGCAATGTGTTCCTGTCCTTCTGGTCCACTGGATGTGAACGGAAACAGAACCACGTCTTTGTCAAGCATCGTATCATCGACTTGGGAACCGATCTGTACCACTTTTCCACTAATATCAGAACCTGGTGTACGGGGGAATTGCACACCCTCCGGACGCCATCCTGATTTTCCTCCCTGGCCATAAGCGCCTTCCCTCATCCAAATTTCCGTATTATTGATCGCACAAGATTTCACCTGAACGAGTACTTCATTTTCTCTCGGATCAGGAGTGGGGATGTCCGTCACCTTCAATTGATCCACATCTCCGTACCCTGTCACTTGAACAGCTTTCATGGCATACCCCCCTTTTCAAATTCGCTTTTCTCGTCTAATATGCGGCATTAATCAAAAGCTATTCATGGTTCTTACCAAGTCATCTGCTCACAGCATGCATTCAAGAATAGTAAACGGAGAGAAACACCTCAACCTCCTCACCCTTTTCGGTCGGGTGACACGTTTCGACCATATTGGACTGCAATTGCAGAGAGAATTTTGTTCTGATGACCATTGCCCCTACTCTTCTCTTTGAGATGAGAGGGATGACAGACTCACCGAGCACTAATTCTATTTTTGGTCAAATAAGCAACGGTTATTTAATAAATCAGGCTGTCACAGCTATACAGCAAAGTATTCGTGCAGTTGCAGACAGATCAATCTATGAAGCGGACGAGACCATTTGGGATGACCTGCCGACTCAATACACAGTTACCCCGGATTCAGATAAAACAGGAGAATAGGAAATGACTACAACCCTCGGTTCGTTTTTGGACCGAGGGTTGGGCTTATTTTGTTGTTTCCATAAGTCTCTCATTTTCCCAATGAAAGTTTGAACCGGGCCGATCCACGTGGTAGCATAAAGGAAGCTAAGATTACGACGGAGGCCCTCATGAAATATTCGACGAAGCTGCTTTTAAAATACATTGCCATTTATATCGGGTTATCGGCTCTGGTGTTTCTGCCTCTCAGGCAGGTGTTTACATCAGGTACGGCGCAAATCTTCCTGTTCCTCGTGCAGTTTGCGATTTTATACACCCTTGTTGTGCGGTATTACAGGAACACTAAGCATTTGCATGATGAAAAAAAGAAGTAAACGTAAGGCAGGCATAGAGATCCATTCTCTATGCCTGTTTTTTAGGTCATCGGATGTCGTATTTGTAGAATTTCTTGTCTACCTCTAATACCGGGAAGCGTTCGGGGAGATCTGTCTGTTCAATTTCAGTGAATCCGTTTTTTTCATAGAATCGGTGGGCTGCCAGGAACTGCGGTGTTGTGCCAAGGTAAATGGTGCTGACGTATTTGGACCTGGCCCAGGTTTGTGCCGTTTTCAGTAAAAGGCTCGCCGTATTCATTGGCTTGCCGCGATAGTCTTTATGTACAAACATTTTTCTTAATGCCACATGTCCTTCCCCAATATCTAGGAGACTGATTGTGCCTGCTACTTTTCCGTTGTGAACGGCAACCCAGAAGTTGCCCGCTCCATTCTGGTAAACGTCTTCGATCTTCAACAGATCAGGCTGATCGTCCTTTGTGATTGGAATGCTGTATTCGGTTTGCTGGATGGAGAGAATTAACTCCACCACCTCATCCTGATATTCACTCGAGTATGATTTAATCATTTGTTTGTCTGTGCTCACCTGCTGTCATCTCCTTTGCGGTTCTTTTCATTGTAATTCAACCTTTCAGAATCTGATAGAGTTTTATGGAAAAAGAAGGGTTAAGTCCTCTCTTTCACTAATTAGATATGGTGCAGAAAATTTGAATGGGGTGAACAGGATGAGATCGTTTTTTGATTATAACTGGCAGGTACGGGATGAGTGGTTTGCCTGGTGCAAACAGCTTTCTGAAGAAGATCTTTTAAAGGAGCGTGTCGGCGGTCCCAAAAGCATATTGTATACACTGTTTCATATCATTGATGTGGAGTACAGCTGGGTGCGGGCCGTGATGGGAAAAGAGGATATTGCTGAGTCATTTGAGGAGTACAGTACGCTGGAAAAACTAAAGGATCTTTCAGATACATACCGTAAAGAAATTCAGGTGTTTTTAAATGTCTGTCCGGATGAGTGGACAAAGAATGATTTGGTTCAAGCTTCGTGGCTGAACGCCAGTTTTACGAAGTTTGAAATCGGTCACCACATTATCGCACACGAAATTCATCATATTGGCCAGCTTTCCGTCTGGTCCCGAGAGCTCGGATTGAAACCGGTGTCGGCAAACGGAATCGGCCGGGGGTTACAGAACATATAAAACTAAGCGCTCCTCCCTGCATGGAAGAGCGCTTTTGTTTTGATTAAATGAATGTCTCCAATTGTTCGTAAAGCTCGGTTCGTTTCTTTTCAAGCTTTTCCTTTTGATCATAGAGCTTTTGTAATGCCTCAAGACTTTCCTCTTCTATAAGACGGGTTTCAAGCTGGTGAATAGCCGCCTCACATTCTTCGAGCTGTTTTTCAATGGTATCAGAGGATGAGGATGCTGTTTCCTTCCTTTTATCCGGCACAGCTGTTTTCTTCTTCGTTTTCGCAGGTTCTTCACCCTTCTCTTTTCGTTCAGCCAGCTTCTGTTTTGCCCATTCGTAATCGCCGTTAAAGAAATGAAGCTTCCCTTCATCCAGCCAGTATACGGTCGTAAACAGCTTGTTGATAAAATACCGGTCGTGGGAAACAGCAAGAATCGTACCCTCGTAGTCTTCAAGAACGTCTTCCAATACTTCTCTTGAGTCAATGTCCAGGTGGTTGGTCGGTTCATCAAGCAGGAGAAGGTTCACTTCCTGATACATGAGCTGAGCCAGACGCAGACGCATTCTCTCTCCGCCGCTTAAATCACCAAGCTTTTTAAACACGGAAAATCCGTAGAAGAGAAACCTCGCAAGGATATGCCGTGCTTCTCCTTCTGTTACAGGGATTTCATCCCGGAACCCATCAATAACAGTGAGATTTTGCTCGGCATCGGTAAAGACATGCTGGGATAAATAACCGACTTTCACCTGACTTCCGATCTTCACGTTACCAGATTCAGGCACTAGCTCCCCGGAAATCATTTTCAGCAGTGTCGATTTTCCGGAGCCGTTACCCCCGATGAGAACAGCCCGATCCTGATAACGAAGGTGCATCGAAGCACCATCAAAAAGTCGTTTTTCACCGAAACTCTTTTCGACTTCTTTTAAAATAACGGTGTCCGTTCCGCTTCGGCTTGACGCCTTAAGATCGATCGCCATTTTCTTTTTCTCAAAAACAGGTCGGTCGATTTTTTCCATCCGTTCCATTGCCCGCTCCATATTTCTCGCCCGTCTGTGCATCGCTTCATTTGGAGGGTTGGCGCGGTTGGCCCACTCTTTCAGCCTCTTAATCGCTTCACGCATTTTCTTCAGCTTCTTCTGCTGTTCTTCGTACCACTGAAATTCAGCGAGAAGACGCTTTTCCTTTTCCTTGACAAAAGAAGAGTAATTGGAGTAATAAACCGTCAATTCCCCCTCTTCCACGTCAAAAATCTTTTGCACAGTCTCATCAAGGAAATAACGGTCGTGGGAAATCATCACAACGGTTCCTTCGTAATTGTTGAGAAATCGTCCGAGCCACTCAACGGACTTCAAATCAAGGTGGTTTGTCGGTTCGTCCAGCAGGAGTAAATCCGGTTTTTCCAAGAGCAGAACTCCAAGGCAGACCTTTGTTTTTTCACCGCCGCTGAGAGCCTGGAATGATTGACTCATGAGGGAATCCAAGTGCAGACCGTGAGCGACACTATCAAGCTGAGCTTCCATTTCATAGCCGCCGTTTAAAGCAAAAAGCTCCTGCTTTTCCCCGTATTCTGCAGCAAGGTTGTTCAGCCTGGTTTCGTTTGTTTCTGTACTGATTTCGTTTTCAAGTGCCCTCATTTCGCTTTCAAGCCCTGACAAATGACCAAATGCCGTTCTCAGGACGTCAGCACCGGTCATGAGCTCCGGATAGTCTGGAATTTGAGCCAGGCAGCCGATCTTCGTTCCTTTTTTCCAGTGAATGTCACCTTCCGTTGGCTTTTCCTTACCGCTCATGATCTTCATGAGGGTCGTTTTTCCGCTCCCGTTCCGGCCGACAATACCGATGCGGTCACCTTCTGATATATCAAAGCTGATTCCGTTTAAAACGGGATCGCCTGTAAAACTCATTCGTATATTTTTTCCATTGCATGTAATCATAGCAGCCTCCTTAGATTAAAGAAAAAGGACCATGAGCAAGAAGCCTCATGGTCCCAAGCATAAAAATAGAGAGCAAAGAGCTCTCCCCATTTACGCCTTTATTCAGTGGGATAGAGATGTTCTAACTGTTGCTGGTTTTATTGAGCTGTTAAAAAAAGACACACGTGTCCCGTGTTTCACAGCAATATAAAAAACAGCACGAACAATATATAAAAATGATCGTTCACGCTTTTGGCCTGCAATAGTCTGATTCATCTCTACCCACCTCCGTTCTGCTATGTATTCTTAATTATCATACGAGATCCAGCATAAGTTGTCAAACCAGTCTGATAATTCAGCTGATTTTTTTATTTTTGGGTCGCGAAAAATTATTTAGGTATTTGTAGAAAACTGTGGTATGCTTTACTTAACCATTTTATTACCTGCACCATAGTGTCTTCTGACTGTTTGCTGAATGTTCGGGTCCCTCCTTCTAGGGTCCGGCATATGGCAGGCAGTTTTTTATTTTATCGACCACTAACATGAATATATCGGCCATTCGCCAAAAAACGCTCCCCCCTTCTCCCCTCTAACTGAACCTCCACAAAACTTCAGCCCATAAAAAAAGAACCCTCAATGAGGGTTCTTTTTGGTCAATTATGCTTTGTTTACGTTAACAGCTTGAGGTCCGCGTTGACCTTGCTCTGTTTCGAAAGTAACACTTTGACCTTCTTCAAGAGTTTTGAATCCTTCGCCTTGGATAGCTGAGAAGTGAACGAATACATCGTCTCCACCTTCAACTTCGATGAAACCAAAACCTTTTTCTGCGTTAAACCATTTTACTGTACCTTCTTGCATGTGTGTAGCCTCCTGTGTGGATTTTCTTTGATCCACGATTTATTACTATTGATGTTCATGTAGCTATCAAAGGCGAAGAGTTCAAAACTTTTCTGTCCTATGTAACTGAACAAAAATAATTCTTCTTTAGAATAACAGATGAAATCGGGAAAAGCAAATTATAGCGCAATTTCTTTTGAAATAAACCTTTATGCCTACTTAAAAAAGGCAGAAATAAAGGGATTACCGGAAGAATGAGTGATGTTATTGAAAGAAAAAACACCTTCATCCGCAGAATCATAACATCCTCAATCTAAAAAAGTGCGAATCCAAAAGGTTTCGCACTTTTTCCATACACATTACTTACTGAACTTTTTAAACACAAGGGTAGCGTTGTGGCCGCCGAACCCGAGCGAGTTGCTCAGGACAGCGCTCACGTCCTGCCTGCGGGCTTCGTTAGGTACGTAATCGAGATCGCAGTCCTCATCCGGTGTTTCAAGGTTCATCGTCGGCGGGATGATCCCTTCCTCGATCGCTTTAACCGAGAAGATCGCTTCAATGGCACCAGCAGCACCGAGCAGGTGTCCGGTCATGGACTTCGTTGAGCTGATCGCCAGGTTACGGGCGTGATCGCCGAAAACGCTCTTCACGGCAATCGTCTCGTACTTATCGTTATACTCCGTGCTTGTCCCGTGCGCGTTCATGTAGGTGATGTCCTCAGGCTTAAGACCAGCGTCCTCAATCGCCTGACGCATGGCACGGACGCCCCCTTCTCCCTCTGGTGCCGGAGCAGTCAGGTGATACGCGTCACCAGTGGCGCCGTATCCTACGATTTCAGCGTAAATACGGGCGCCGCGCTTCTCGGCACTTTCAAGAGATTCAAGAATGAGAATTCCCGCACCTTCACCCATCACAAAGCCGTCACGGTTTTTATCAAACGGGCGGCTCGCTGTTTTCGGATTCGGGTTCCGTGACATGGCCTGGGCACTCGTAAAGCCGGCGAATGACATTTCTGTAAGCGGCGCTTCTGCCCCGCCCGTAATCATCACATCAGCGTCTCCACGCTCGATTACTTTAAACGCGTCACCGATGGAGTTTGCACCGGAGGCACACGCCGTTACCGTACAGGAGTTAATGCCTTTTGCCCCAAGCTGAATGGAAACTTGTCCACTGGCCATATCAGGAATGAGCATTGGGACAAAAAACGGGCTTACTCGGCGATGTCCGCGCTTCTCATAAAGACGGAACTGCTTTTCGTACGTTTCCATTCCCCCGATACCCGAGCCGATCCAGACGCCGACACGGTCCGCATTGGATTCATCGATCGTCAAGTCGGCGTCTTTGACCGCCATATGTGCACCAGCTACAGCAAATTGCGTAAAGCGGTCCATTTTACGGGCATCTTTTTTATCCATAAAGCTGCCTGGGTCGAAGTCTTTGGCTTCACCTGCTACCTTTGTTGGAAAATTCGCTTCTTCATACCGGTTAAAAACATCAATTCCCGATTCACCGTTAATGAGCTTTGTCCATGTTTGTGCCAGATCATTTGCTAGAGGGTTAACGGTACCCATACCCGTTACCACGACTCTGTTCTTTTTCATGATAAAAGACTCCTTTCTCTGTGCCTGTTTTATGCTGTTTATTTACCCCATCGGATGGCCACAGAACCCCATACGAGGCCGGCGCCGAATCCGACTAAAACGACGATATCATCGTCTTTTATTTTACCATTATCAATGTCATGCATTAAAGATAGAGGAATAGATGCGGATGAAGTGTTGCCGTAGCGGTCAACCGTCTTACTCATTTTCTCGATTGGAAGGTCAAGACGCTGACGGGAAGCTTCCATGATCCGGATGTTTGCCTGGTGAGGTACGAGGAAATCACAGTCGTCTTTAGTGAGTCCTGCTTTCTCCAGGGCGTTAATCGATGATTCACCCATTTGGCGAACAGCAAACTTAAATACTTCACGGCCGTTCATCATCAGATATTTTTCCTGTTTAATATGCGGCCAGCCACTGCCGTCGGAACCAAGTTCAAAAGAGAGAATCCCTCTATCCCCAGATGCCGGTGCTACAACTGCAGCTCCTGCACCGTCTCCGAAAAGAACGGCTGTGTTCCGGTCCTGCCAGTCGACGATTTTGGAGAGCTTCTCAACGCCTACCACCAGTACTTTTTCATAGGCACCGTTTTCAACGAACTGCTTCGCGGTAGCCAGTCCATACATAAACCCTGCGCAGGCAGCGCCGACATCCATTGCGGCTGCTTTCTTTGCCCCGAGCCGGTCCTGGATCATGGCTGAAACAGACGGAAAACGGTACTCCCCTGTTACGGTTGCTACGATAATCAGTTCAATATCTTCTGCTGCCACATCGGCTTTTTTTAATGCATCAACAGCTGAGAAATACGCCATATCAGACGTGTCCACATTATCTGAAGCGATGCGGCGCTCTTTAATCCCCGTGCGGGTTTGAATCCACTCATCTGACGTGTCTATCTTTTTCTCCAGTTCCTCATTGGTTACAACGTGTTCCGGAACGTAGGAGCCTATACTCCAAATTCCTGCTCTCATCTCTATTCTCCTCCCTCTACGCGGGAAAAAAACATGAGCATGCCAAAGGTGGCGCCATGTTTTTTTGCAACCGGTGGTCTGTCCTTGGTGTTTCCACAATTTATACTTAATATTATGACCTAGTACTAAAAGAAATGCAATGATTTTAGGACAGTCCCCCATACCGTTTAGAAGCTGGATCATAGTATGACAGTGAGAATGTTTTTTCAAAGGAAGGTGATATCCATGGCTCAGGAGGAACGCGAACGACCGGGACGGAACTTTTTTGATGACTTGATGTTTGGGGCCCGGCCTGAAGAAGAGGAACAGCCGGAAAACGAAGAAGTATCTGAGGAAACTGAGATGTCCGAAGCTCAGATGGAGCAGACGATGGCACAGATTGCGGCAATCATGGATACAGCAGAAAAACTAAAGCCCTACGCAAAACATCTGGCGCCGATTTGGGACGCGATCAAAAAGGTTGCCACCACCAAACCAAAGGACGATTGACTCATCCATCCCTTATCCCCCTGGAGAACCGCAATGCGGATCTCCTTACATAAAAAAACTCCGCCGGAAGCGGAGTTTTTCTTATTGGTAGGTGCTTCCGTAAAAGCTTCCCTGACCCGGGCCGTAACTCTGCCCGCCGAACTGATTGCCAAATTGCGGACCAAAGCTCGGGCCGAATTGGTTACCAAACTGCGGGCCGTAACTCGGGCCAAACTGCGGACCAAAGCCCGGACCGAACTGCGGGCCAAACCCCGGCTGGCAATAAGGCGGAACACAGCCTGGAGGGTACGGTGGTCTGTTCCAAGGTCCCAGTGCACCAACCAGCCCACCTAATGCAAGTCCTCCAAGAAACGGAATAAACGGGAAGTAACGCTCGTCATGACCAGGTCCCGGACCCGGTCCCGGCCGAGGTCCCCCTCTGTAGCCGCCCCCACGGTAATACGCAGGATGTATCGTCATAAATGTAAGCCTCCTTAACCATTCGCCAGTACGCCCTCAAACGCGTCTGCTCCCTACCATCATATGAGGACAATACCCAAACGCGCCTGTCCCCCCAGCCTAGTTGTCACCCAGACAACAGCACCGACACGGGTCTGTCCCCGCACAATTTTGTGTGAGTGGGATTAGGGGGAAATAGGAAAACCCGGAACCTGATTGAGGTTCCGGGTTTATTATTATCAACCTGATGCAGATGCATTAGGCAGAAGTTCTGAAGTTACCATAATGGTTCGAACCCGTCGTTCATCGGACTCGTGTACTTTCAAATTCAGGTTTTCGTAGGTCAACTCATCGCCTTTATCAGGAATCCGCTGGAATTCCTCAGACAGCCAGCCTCCCAGTGTGTGATAAATCGTATCCGGCAGCTCCACTCCTGTGAACCGTGCAAAGTCATCCAACGGATAGTCGGCATGAAACAGGTAGGTTGATGCATCCATCTGTTTAAACAGCTTTACATCATCGTCATGTTCATCGTAAATTTCCCCAACGAGCTCCTCAAGTATATCCTCAAGTGTAATGAGCCCGCTCGTACCCCCGTATTCATCGATTACGATGGCCATATGAATTTTTTCCTTTTGCAGCTGGGGCAGCAGAGCATGAATCTTCATCGATTCCACTACAAAGATCGGTTCCCGGACCAGCGCTCTTATATCAACTTCACCCCGAATGTAGGAGGTAAAGAAATCCCTCTCAGATAAAACACCAATGATGTTATCAATGTTCCCTTCATAAATCGGGATTCTGGAAAAACGTTCCCTGAAGAAAGTCTCTTTAATCACTTCGGTATCCTCGGTCACATTTAACGCCGTCATATTCGTTCTCGGCTTAAACACTTCGGCTACAATAATGTCATTAAAATCAAACGAACGGTGAACCAGTTCTCGCTCATTCTCATCAATGACTCCTTCTTCTTCACTGATTTCCACCATCATTTTCAATTCTTCTTCCGTCACCGACGGGTGGATGTCATTCTTTTCAATGAGTGAAGAAACACCTTTCTTCAACTGAAGAAACAACCAGTTGACCGGGTAAATAACCCTGATTAAAAGAAGCAGTACCCCTGAAATCTTTGAACTGAACGCCTCAGCATACTCTTTTGCAAAGGATTTCGGCAGGATCTCCCCAAAAATCAACACCAAAATGGTCACAACAAACGTACTGATAAACACGCCCAGACTCGGACCGAAAATCTGTACTGCCAACTGGGCAGAAATCGTCGCAGCAGCGATGTTTACAAGATTGTTTCCGACCAGGATGGTAGACAGGGCCTGGTCAAAGTGTTCGGTAATATAAAGAGCCTTTCCGGCCCCTTTATTACCCTCGTCCTTCATCGTTTTTAACCGGATCCGGTTGGCACTTGAAAATGCCGTCTCTGCTGATGAGAAAAAAGCAGACAATAACAGCAGTAAAACTAAAAATAAAATTAACAGCAGGGGAACATCTCCCAACGCCATCACTCTCCCTTTCGTTTAATTATATACTTTTTTGCTGAATGTCAATACAATATTTTTATTATTCCGACTACTCCTCTTTCCTCGTGCCGGGCGATTTGTGAATTGGTTCACGAACCGCCTGGCAGCTGTACTAATCAGAATGTCGAGAATCCTGTGCGTTCCTGCAGGATATAGAGCATGTGCTTCAACCGGGAGCGGTCTTTGTATTTTTCCGAGTCGGCAGTAAAGTCTCCATCCTCATTCGACCAAAGCCGGTCAAAGTAAGCGGACACTTCTTTCATCAAAGGCGTGTCCGGCTTTCCAGACACTTTAAGGTCGGTTTCGAGGTTAAAATCATCAATGTTCCGACGTGTAAAATTTGCAGCGCCACCGATGAGTGTGGTTCTTTCAGATGAATCAAACTTGAATAATTTTGTATGATACTGCTCTCCAGCGGGTGTATTATACCAGCGCACTTTTATTTTTCCCGAAGAACGCTCTTCCAGTTCATGGGCCACCACCTGGTTCGGAATGCCGGGTTTGGTTTTACCGAAAGCATGAATGTTCGGATCAAGAATAATCCGTATCTCAGTGCCACGTTCGGACGCATCAACGAGTGCGTGAATGAGCTCCCTGTCCGACAGGTAAAAGGCTGCGACAGTAATCGCGGATTCCGGTCCTGACGATGCGATCTCCTTCAGGAGGTGTTCTTCAATTTTACCCTCCGTAAGAACTTGAACTTCATACTTTCCTGTGGCATCGGACGATTTTGCAGCAAAGGTGTCTAGCATCCGGGCATCAAACCCGGACTCTTCCGCTGTTCTTTTTTCTGTATAAAGAAGGTCGTTAATGACGCTGCCTTTGACCACGAAGGCAAAGTTTGAATTGTAGGCGCCACGACCCTGAAAGTTCAGAGAAGTTACAAAGGCTTCTTTTTCGGTGAATATCAATTTGCGGTGGTTGCCTTTTAAATTCAGAGCCTTCAGATAAGATCGGGCGGTCACATCCGGGAGTTCGGCACTCATTACGTTCGGGATCCAACCCTGGTCCCCCGTGCCGAACCACTGGGCAAACGTCCGCCACATGCCGGAGTATGCAGGTGCAGGATCCCGCAGCTTCGTGTTATCAAAATAGACTGTATGTATGCCGTGCTCCCTGAGCTTTTTAATGTGGGGAGATTCGTGGGAACTGTATGACCGGTTGATTTCATCGGTGATAAAAAGAATGTTAAGATCCTCACGCTCGGTCTTTCTTTCAAGGAGAGCGTTTGTTACTTTTCCGGCCAGGGATGGGTAGTTTTGCGCCGGTTCTTCGTGGTCGTTAAATAAAAACATATCGATGACGATGAATAATTCAGCTTCTTTAATCGATAAAAGCATCCGGTTGACAATCTCCTGATTGATGATGGTTTCTCCGTTTTTTTCGTAGGTGAGATCCTGTAGGAATTCAACTTCGGGAGTGCGGTGAACCGGTCCTTCATAGGAGAATCCTTCAGGGAGAGGCTTTGTATGTCCGTAGATGGAAACGGGCACGACGATGGCTGAAAATATAATGATAATTGCTGCGATGAGGCGTTTGACGTTCATGGTTTGGTCCCCTCCTTTTGCTTATATTATGAGGCAATTGGGAGGGTGTCATTCGGCGGGGAGGACAGAGAGTACGGGATTCGCCATTCTGGGTAGAGCGGATTTATTTCCAAACGGATTAACTCTATTCGAAAACAGGGTTTATTCTGCCGAAAACTGTTATAGGAGGAGTCAACGCTTATTTACCTCTTGATTACAGGGAGATTCTACCGAAAATACGATTAATTCTGGTGAAAACAAATCTAATTCTGCCGAAAACTTTTACAGCTCCCCTGCAGCGAAAAAAAAGATGCAAAGTACAAAAAACCCAGAAGAAGCAACCTCCCCGGTCACTCTCCTGGCATCGAATCTATTCCCCTGCCTGCTCCGCAAGGCTTTTCATAAGCTCTTCAAACGTTTCATCCACACGTTTTTTAAGCTTCGCTTCTTCTTCGTTTTTCGGCTCGCATTGCTGTAGCTCCTCATAGGTAGCAAGGAAGTCCTCCACGCTCTGGGTACCGATCTGGGCCATGGACAAATGGACTAAAAACGTCACATTCGGCTTGTCTTCCTGGTGCAGAAGAGGCTTGAGTGGTTCGAGAAGTTCCTTTGCTTCCTGAAAGTCTTTCCGGTGAACCGCCTTATATCCGTTCACAACCCGGTCCGCCATTGATTTTAATGCTTTATTTGCTTCTGTCATTGAAAATCCTCTCCTTCACGTTTTCGTCCCCTAATCGTAAAGAAAGTCACAGCCGGATGCAAGTAAACCGGCCGTTCGGCAGCACATCCGAAAACTCCTTCCCAAAACCCCCATTTACACAATTGTTCGGGGGACAGACCCCCACCACCGGTCCCCCACCACTGTGCAGTAAAAAAGCGGCCGCACAATGCGGCCGCTTTTTGTCAAATAGATAAATACGGTGTATTAAAGTGGTCCCATTTTTCTCTTTTCCCGTTCAGCATCCTAAACAGGAGGGCAATCTGCCCGCGGTGATAGCTTTCGTGATCGATGAGGTGGTAAAGAACCCATTCAGGCGAGCACAAGGTATCTTTTCCATTCAGGTTTACCTGGAGCGAGGCACGCTTGAACTCCATGTCGCTCATGGTCATGTAGTGTTCCCGGGTCATTTTTCTTACTTCACCGAGTCGGGCAAGAAACCACGACTTCTCCAGGCCCGTTGGTGCTTCGATTTCCTGCTTTTCGATAAAGTGGAATCGCTCTTTCTCCTCTGCGGAAAGCTCGCTTTGCTGAAGCCCGATACGGTTCCACCAAAGTTCAACCTGAGCTAAGTGAAGCAGGTACCCGGCTGGTGTAGGCAGCTCCTGAGAGTGAAAATACAGATCAGAGTCGTCCACCTGGTCAATCATTTCCAACAGTTTCTCCCGCGTTTCGATGAGCCCGTTTAGTAAATACAAAGAATCCCGGGTCGGACCTTGTGATAATGTTTTCTTTTCCATGATTTTCACCTCTGTTTTATAGTTAATAAACGATTCTGAATCAAGCGATCAAGGGTCGATGCAGCCGCTCTTCCCCCGCTATAGAAAAAAGCAGATGCATCCACATCCGCTTTTTTCTCTTACTCTTTATCTTCTACCTCGAAAGGCAGTTTTCCTGTCTCTGTGTAAATTTCAACGTATTCAGTAAGCCAGTCCTTCACGTCACCGGGCACATCTGCGGAAAATTCACCCATGGCGATGACCCCTTCCATGAAATCGTAATACCGGTTTCCGCTTTCCAGGTCGCCGCTGTTAAACTGCGAGGCGACAGTCTCATAGAGGGTGTCCACACGCTGAACGGTGCTTGTGAGAACCGTTGACTCCCCAAGATCGAGCTGATCGGCAATGTAGCCGATCGCATAGGCATCGTCTGCTTTAACCTGTTCGATCACCGCCACATGATAACCGTCCCCCGCCGGGTAGTACACATCAACGTTGTCTGCACGCATCGTTTCATAAATATCCAATGCTCCCTCCACATCGATCCAGCTTTCTACAAAACCTACGTGAACGTCCACATCGGATCGTTCGAATCTGGCACCGTCTTCAAATCCTTCCACCTCCGGCTGCCAGTCAAAGGCGCCAATCACACCAACTGCGTTTGTTTCTGACATCCGGCTGGCGAGCATTCCAGCAAAAAAACCCATGGAATAGCCCTGGAAATGTAGGCTGGTCACATTTTCACCTGCCACTTCCCCGTTGAAACTCACGAAATGAATATCCGGATAATCATCCTTCAGCTCCATAAAAGCATCGGCGTAAATGTTGCCGTGACCGAAGATCAAGTTGACGCCTCCTGCGTCAAACTCTTTTACTGCATTATGTATTGCTTCTTTACTCCGAATGTTCTCTTCGTACAGGACATCCACTTCCATAGACGAATGAATAGCAAGGATTCCCTGATACCCTTTTGAATTCCACCCTTGGTCATCCATTGTATGGGGCAGGAGAAGTCCCGCTTTGTGCAGCCCGCCGTTTTCAGCTGAAATTACACAGCCACTCAGGAAAACGGATAATAAAAGGATAAAAAGCACTGGCAGTCGGTTCATCTGTTTGTTCACTCCTCTGATCACTCAAGCACCACACGCCTTGCATGCTATATGATATAGGTATAAATAACTAATATCTATATATAAAAGTTCGACAGCACGGTTCCCCTTTCCTTTTACCTATATTACAAATTTCTTACATTCTATTAACGTTTCGGTGAAAAGCCCATTCAAAGATTCCCCCGAGAACGAGAGCAATAACAGCGGCAAGTCCCTGTCCAAGCCCTAGAGGCCCGGTTAAAACAAAAAAACAGACCAGTGCCACACCGGCAAAAATTGCGATTCCTAAAAGTAACTGTTTCAACTTATTTCGACTCCTTTGTAACCCTTGTCCTATTTTGGAAAAGAGAGGATGACGTCATCCTCAATATCATCGCAAAACTCCTCCCCTATCGCAAGCCATTATTTTACAGTCCCTCTTTTTCATTGAAGAGACGCTCCATCCACTCAATCTGACGCTTCACCCCCTCTGCCGGGGTAAGACCCTCAACGGTAACCACCGTCACGCCTTCCCCAACCGTTCGTTCTGCTGCAGTGACATTCAAGAGCTTCCCGGCCCCCTTGAGATGCTCGAACGTATCCAGGACAGTGGTGAGACCGGTCTTCCATGTTTCAGATCCCGGGCTCGAAAGAAGAATCGGTCCATCCTCCGCATTCTCCATTTTCTCGAACACATCAGACGCAGCATCTCCTGCGTATAAAAGATCCACCGCTTCTTTTTCCGCAGCAAGGGTCAGGCGGGAAAACTCTGCGTCTTTACCTTCCAAAGCGGTACGGATCAGACTTGAATAGACCATCGTTTCAGGCTGAAAAGGGCCGTAAAGGGCTGGCAGGCGGATGTCGCCGTCCTTATCTGCGGAGGTCACGCGGATCCCGTTCCCTCCCGCCTCACGCTGGTAGGCGTTTACAATGACCGGGTTGTCGTCTCGTTCATCAGCCTCTGATTTGAGGGTAAACAGACTGTTTCGTGCAAACAGGTCTCTCATTATTTCCTGTTCCTCATTAAGGTCTTTGTTGTCCACAGCGGTGACTTCGATGCCGCGGTTCATGGCTTCCTCGCACAGATGGTAGCCGAAAAAATCAAGGGCGTTCACAATGGTCACTCGTTTCATGGGAATGCTCCTTTTTTAAAGTGTTGTTGAAATAACTTTTAGTTAGAGCCACTGCTTCACATCACTTCTTGAAGACACGAGTATTCTGTTATTCACCTCCACAATAGTGACTTTCATTAAAAATAACTGATTTCGCTATTCTTTCATTTTAATAAGAAGCCATAACCTTTCAAGGTAATCTAGCTGAAAAAAGACCTTTGCCTATTTTCGAGCGTCATGTTGGAAATAAATTAGTGTCTAATTTCATAAAAAGTGTTGATTATGCTGAAAAATGTAATGAATCCGAAGTGCCTGAGACTCCCTCGGGAAAAGTTGATGTACCAGGGGTTAAGATCCCTTCTAGTTCTTTTAAAAAAATTATTTATTGAGGTGGTGATCCAATACTCTTCTTACCTTTTCTAATTTTAGAAAAGAAAGGGAGTGAGATTGACGCGTCGCGGTAGGAGATTGGAAATCATCTCCTTATTCCGATATAGGCACATAGGAT